>CADCVI010000149.1 GCA_902806105.1 uncultured Rubrobacteraceae bacterium | reverse complement strand
CGGACAAGATGCTCCTCGTCCACCAGTTCGAGACCGGGATCGTCACGAACAAACAGCTGATCCAGCCGACCGAGAACGTCGAGGTGGTCCTCCACGCCGACGGCTTCGGCGGCCCGGAGGCGAAGCTCACGAAGTACGACCTCCTCGTGCGCGACGAGGCGACCCAGTACGGCGGCTTCAAGCTCTTCTACACCCAGGACGCCCCGCTCCTCTCGCCCCAGGAAGTCCTCCAGCTCGACCCGGCCCCGGCGGTCGTCACGTACCAGTAACTCGCGCAGGCGCGGCAGGGTGGTGGCAACGAACCGCCCTGCCGCGCCTCTTTGGAGCCCGGGCTCCGCTCTCGCCGGAACGGCCTGTCTCGTGGCGGAGTGTCGTATTGTCCTGGTTCGTGCCGTTCATCGCCTGCTGAACCCGGGCTGTCCGTGACGAGGGGAGAGTCCTCGTGCTCCGCGATGATGAACCTGTTCTCGGGTACGCGATCGTGTGGAAGAAAAGGCGAGGATATCGGTTAAGATAGTTTTCCTATGGATCGAGTGACGCCGAGAAAATTTGCCACCACGCCGGGGACGCGGGACGTTTTGCCGCCCGAGTCGACGCGGCTCGTGGACGTGCAGGCCCGGATCCGGGAGCGGTTCAGGCTCTTCGGCTTCGGGGAGGTCCTGACGCCGGCGCTCGAGTACTCGGAGGTCATAGAGGAGCCGAGGCTCCGGGACGCCTCGTTCAAGCTCTTCGACCCGGACAACCAGATGGTGATGCTCCGCCCGGAGATGACCACCCCGATCGCGCGCCTCGTCTCGCAGCGCATGCGAAACAGCCCGCCGCCGCACAAGCTCTCCTACGTCCTGCCGGTCTACAGGCGGGCGGACGTGGGCCGGGGCCGGAGCGCAGAGCTTTATCAGGCGGGGGTGGAGGTCGTCGGGTCCTCCGGGCCGCAGGAGGACGCAGGCGCCATCGCCCTGCTCGTCGACGTCCTGGGCTCCCTCGGGCTCCACGCCCCGGAGAGCTTCGCGGTGGTCCTCGGCCAGACCGCGTTCTACGAGGCTTACCTGCGCCACGCCGCGCCCGAGGCGGCCCCGGGCATCCTCAGGGCGCTCGCCGCCAAGGATCTCGTCTCGGTCGACGCCCTCGCCGAAAGCCTGCCGAAGGCGGTGGCGCTCGGGGTACGGAGGATTCCGCGCCTCGTCGGTCCCGCCTCGGACGGGGCAGTTCTGGAGGAGGCCGAAGGTCTCGCTGAACGGGGCGGGGCGGGGGAGGCGCTCGCAGCACTCGAGAACCTGCGGGAGATTCTGCGCCACCTCGAGGCGCACGAGGCGCTCGGGGCCGTGATCCTGGACCTCGGCCTCATCGGACGCCACAACTACTACACGGGCGCCGTCTACGAGGCGTACGCCGCGGGCCTCGGGTTCACCATCGCCAACGGAGGCCGCTACGACACCCTCCTGGACCGTTTCGGACAGAACCTGCCCGCCACCGGTTTCGCAATCTACCTCGAACGCCTCCTCTCCGTGCTGCCGGAGGCGGACTCTTCGGATCTGGTCGTCCTCGTCGGCGGCGGGGTCGTCGGGACGGAGACTGCCGGCGCCATGCGCGCGCTGGGCGTCCCTGTCCTCCACCTCGTCGACGACCTTCCGGCCGAAGAGGCCGTCGCCTACGCGAGGTCCGTCGAAGCCAGATGGGTCGCGTATGCGGGGGAGGAAGGCGCCGTCGAGCTGGGCTCCGCCGTGGCTGATGTGCCCCGGGAGGTGCTCCGGGTCGAGGAGGTCGCCGGGAAAATTCTCGGAGGAAACAGGCGTGCGGCGCGCGGGGTGGTGGGTTGAGGGGACCGGACGGTATCATGCGGGTCGCGGTGCCGAAGGGCGCCATCTTCGAGGACGCGCTCAGGTCGCTCGGGGCGGCCGGGCTGCCGGTGGCGGTCCTGCGCGAGAACGACCGGAGGCTCCTCTACCCTGCCGAGGGGGCGGAGTTCATCATGTGCCGCCCGTCCGACGTGCCCGTCTACGTCGAGTATGGGGCGGCGGATATAGGGATCGTCGGGAAGGACGTCCTGGAGGAGCAGCAGCCCAACGTCGTCGAGCTGATGGACCTCGGGACCGGGTGGTGCCAGATGATCCTGGCCGCCACCTCCGGAAGGGCCGAGGACGTCAGGGAGTCCATCCGCCACGCCGAGGTCGTCCGGGTGGCGACGAAGTACCCGAGGATCGCGAGGACGTACTTCGAGGGGATGGGCCGGCAGGCCGAGATCATCGCGCTCCACGGCTCCATAGAGCTCGCCCCGCTCGTCGATCTCGCCGACTGCATAGTGGACCTGACCGCCACCGGGACGACCCTGCGCGATAACGACCTCGTGATCCTGGACGAGATTTCCACCTCCACCGCCCGTCTGATAGCCAACCGCGGCGCATATCGCCTGAGGAATGCCGAGGTCGCCGCCCTCGCCGGGAAGATGCAGGACAGCGAGGCCCGCGTTGGTTAAGTCCATCGACGCCCGCGAAGCAGACCCGAAAGAGGTAGTTTCCGGCCTTCGCAGGCCGGGCGGCTTCCTTTCAGAGCCCGTCCGCAAGGTAGCCCGCGACATCGTCACGGACGTGCGCGACGGCGGCGACAGGGCCCTGCTCGACCACACCGAGCGCCTCGACGGCGTCCGGCCGGATCCCATCCGGGTCCCCGCGGAGGAGATACAGAGCGCCCGGGCCTCGCTCTCGCCGGAGGTCGAGGAGAGCTTCCGCGTGGCGATAGAGAACGTCCGCTTCTTCCACAAGCGCGAGATCGACCGTCCCTTCGAGGTCTCGCGCAACGGGGCGACGGTGGGGCAGAGGGTGCGGCCCATCGCGAGGGCGGGCATCTACGTGCCCGGCGGGCACGGGGCCTACCCGAGCACCGTCGTGATGGCCGCCGTCCCCGCGCAGGTTGCGGGGGTGCCCGAGATCGCCGTCTGCGCCCCGCCGGGACGCGACGGACGCGTGAGCCGCCACGTCCTCGCCGTCGCGGGCCTCCTAGGGCTCGACGAGGTATACGCCGTCGGGGGCGCGCAGGCGATAGGGGCGATGGCCCACGGGACCGAGAGCATCCCTGCGGTCCTCAAGATCGTGGGCCCCGGCAACGACTACGTCACCGCCGCGAAGCTCGAGGTCTTCGGCCACGTCGGCGTGGATGCCCCGCTCGGGCCGAGCGAGGTAGTGGTGATCGCCGAGGCAGGAGCCTTCCCCGAGAGGGTCGCGCGGGACCTGATGGCCCAGGCCGAACACCTCTCCGGCGCCTCCGCCATCCTCCTCACCCCGAGCGAGGAGCTGATAAGGAGCGTCGAGCCGCTGCTGACCGGCGAGCCCGCCGAGCTTATAACCCTGGTCCTGGTCCGGGACAGCTCCCAGGCCGTGGAGATTACGAACCTGTACGCCCCCGAGCATGCCCACGTCATCTCCGAGGACCACGAGGCCATCCTGCAGGACCTCGACGCCGTCGGCATGGTCGCGATCGGAGACTTTACCCCGGTCGCCCTGGGAGACTACGGGGCCGGACCAAGCCACTCCCTCCCGACCAACGGCGCCGCCCTCTGGGCCTCGGCGCTGGGCACCCACGACTTCACCGCGAGGACGAACTACATCCACTACACCCCGGAGGCCCTCGCAAGCTTCGGCCCGCACGTCGAACGCCTCGCGAACCTCGAAGGCTTCCCGAACCACGCCGACAGCGTCGGGGTGCGGCTCCGCAAGAAGGGCTAGTGCCCGAGGTCAGGGAGATGTTCTCGGACACCGAGGTCGCCGCCACCTTCCCGGTGATGCGCGGGCTCCGGCCCCACCTCGACGAAGAAGGCTACGCTGAGCGGGTGCGGCGCATGCGCGGCCAGGGCTACCGGCTGGCCGCCGTCGTAGAGGGGGAAAAGGTCTTGTGCGTGGCGGGGTTCAGGATCTTCGAGTTCCTCGCCCACGGTAAGTTCTTGTACGTGGACGATCTGGTGACGGACGAGGGCGCGAGATCCGGCGGCAGCGGCAAGCGGATGCTGGACTGGCTCGCGGACGAGGCGCGAAACGCCGGGTGCGAGAAGCTCCAGCTCGACTCCGGCGTGGGGCGTCACGCGGCCCACAAGTTCTACTTCCGCGAAGGAATGCACATCACGAGCTATCACTTCTCGAAGGAGTTGTAGCGACTTGGAGGGAGATCACGCGGTCCCTCGACGGCTCCTGCCCGCGAGCACGAGACCAATAGCGAGTGCCGCGGAAACGACGGATACCAGCAAAGAGATGCCCCCGGTATCGGGTAGCGTTTTATCTCCAGTGGACGGCGAATATCCGAGCTCGGCGCATTCCTCCAAAGCTCTGCGGGCCGACGGTAGCTCCGGGTCCCCAATGAGACGCGGAAGGTCGTTGCAGGTGAATACCATGTCGCCCTCGTAGATGAGGGTGCCGTCCTCCCGGATGCTGTACGGAAACTCTTCGTAGGAGACCGAAGACGGCGCGCGTTCCTCCACACCCTGCGCCATCGTCCCCTGGCTCGTCAGCAGCGAAAGCATTACGACCAGCGGTACCAGCACCTTCACACGGCTCCTTTCGGATCTCTGCGTTTCAGGCTAGCAGCCCGAGATGCTCCGAGGCCGCCTCCGTGGAGGATCGGCGTTCGTCCGCTAGAATGCTCGTGTGCTGGCTACCCCGAAGGAGACGGATGGCGCGGATCGGTGAGGCGGAGAGGAAGACGGGCGAGACGTACGTGAGGGTGCGGCTCTCGCTCGACGGCGAGGGGAAGGCCGAGGTCGCGACGGGCGTCGGCTTCTTCGACCACATCCTGCACCTCCTGGCGCACCACTCCGGCATCGACCTCGAAGTCGAGGCGAAGGGCGATACCTGGGTCGACGACCATCACACCGTCGAGGACGCGGGCCTGGTGCTCGGCCGCGCCTTCGACGAGGCGCTCGGGGACCGGGCCGACCTTGTCCGTTTCGCCGACGCTTCGGCGCCCCTGATCGAGGCGCTCTCGACCGTCGTCGTGGACCTTGGAGCCCGGAGCCACCTCACCATAAACCTCGGCCCGATGCCGGAGAAGATCGGGACCTTCGACGTGGAGCTCTTCCAGGAGTTCCTGCGCGCCTTCACCCAGTACGGCCGGTTCACCCTTCATCTCAACTGCCACTACGGCGAGAACGCCCACCACAAGGTAGAGTCTGGCGTGAAAGCTTTGGCGGTCGCCCTGCGCGCGGGCATCGCGCGCAGATCCAGCGGCACCGCCTCGACGAAGGGCGTGTTGGATTAACGCGGCCGGGAGCATCGAGACCGTCGTGTTCGATCTGGGCGGCGTGCTGGTGGATTGGAACCCGCGCTACCTCTACCGCAAGGTGTTCACCGACGAGGAGGCGATGGAGAACTTCCTCGCGACGATTGCCACGCTAGAGTGGCACCTCGAACAGGATCGGGGCCGCACGACGGAGGAAGCAACCGCGGCCCTGACCTCCCGCCACCCCGAGTATGCGCCGGAGATAGAGGCGTACTACGGGCGCTGGGACGAGATGTTCGGCGGTCCCATCGAAGGCAGCGTGGACGTCCTGCGGGAGCTGCGCGACCTGGAGTTCCCGCTGTACGCCCTGACAAACTGGTCGGCCGAGACGTTTCCGCTCGCCAGGGAACGGTACGGCTTCATGGCCTGGTTCGACGAGATCGTGGTCTCGGGGGAGGAACGCATGATCAAACCGGACAAGGAGATCTACGGGGTGCTCGTCGAGCGTACCGGCCTGGACCCGGCCACGACGGTTTTCGTGGACGACTCGCCCCCGAACGTGGCCGCGGCCAGGGAGCTCGGCTTCACCGCGATAACGGTCCGAAGCCCCGAGGGGCTCCGCGAAGACCTGGTCGACCTTGGACTCCTGCCAGACCTCCCGGAGGGGGCTGCCTCCGATGCCTGAACCACTGAACGTGGCGGTCGTGGACTACGACGCCGGAAACACGCTCTCGGTGACGCGAGCCCTGAAGAAGGCAGGCGCTTCGGTGGAGCTTACCCCGGACCCCGAGAAGGTCCTGCGCGCCGACGCGGTGGTTCTGCCGGGGGTCGGGGCCTTCGGGGATTGCATGAGGAAGCTAAGGGACCGGGGGATGGACGAGGCTTGCGAGGACGTATACCGTTCGGGCAAGCCGTTCCTAGGGGTCTGCGTGGCACTCCAGGTCTTCTTCGATTCTTCGGAGGAGTCGCCGGGGGTCGCGGGCCTCGGGCTCCTGCCCGGGACGGTAACGCGCTTCGAGGGGGGCGAGCTGAAGGTGCCGCACATGGGCTGGAACGAGCTCTCCGTCGCGCGAGCTCACCCCGTTCTGAAAGGCCTCGACGGCGAGGACTTCTACTTCGTCCACTCCTACTACCCCGTCCCCGACGAGCCCTCCGACCTCCTGGGCACCTCCGAGTACGGGACGGTCTTCTGCGCCGCGGCGGGAAGGGAGAACATGGCGGCCGTGCAGTTTCACCCGGAGAAGAGCAGCAGCGCCGGGCTCAAGCTCTACGAGAACTTTCTCGAATGGGCGCGCGGACTGTGATCCCGGAGCTCTTCACCGTCTTCCCGGCGATAGACCTGCGCGGCGGCCGGTGCGTCCGGCTGAAGCAGGGCGACTTCGAGCGCCAGAAGGAGTACGACGCCGACCCCGTAGAGCGGGCGCGCGAGTGGGAGCGGCGCGGGGCCGGGGCCATACACGTCGTGGACCTCGACGGCGCGAAGGAGGGACGCCCCGTTCAGCTCGACCTTATCGGGCGCATGTCCGCCGCCGTCGGCGTGCCGTTGCAGGTCGGGGGCGGCATCCGAACGCTGGACGACCTGCGCGCGGTCACGGCGGTCGGCGCCTCTCGCGTCGTGATGGGGACCGCCGCAGTCCTCGACCGTGAGCTGCGCCTCCGGGCCGTGGACGCGCTCGGCCCCGCCCTCGTCGTAGCGGTGGACGCCAGGGACGGGGTGGTCGCGACCCACGGGTGGGAGCACACGAGCGGCGTGGACGTCCTCGACCTCGCCGAGGAGCTCTCCGGCGACGGCGTCTCGTCCGTCCTGCACACCGACGTCGCCCGCGACGGGATGGACGGCGGACCGGCCCTCGAAGCGACGGCGGCGGTGGCCGCTATCATCCCCGCCATCGCGAGCGGCGGCGTGCGGGGAACGAGCGACATCGCCGCGCTCGTGAACGTCCCCGGCGTCGCGGGAGCGATCGTCGGGACCGCCCTCTACGAGGGACAGGTTACGCTGGAAGAGCTTCTGGAGGTCGCGAGGCGCGGATAGCTCAGGCCACCGTCTCACACGACCCGGCGTGGGCTGAAAGAAAGAGTTTTTCCAAGGTTAAAGATGCCGCGACGTGCCGCGCCCGCTCCTCGCGAGAGCGGGCGCTACGAGGCGCATGTTCCGGCGGTACAGGGAGTAGAGCCCACGCCGAGGGGCTGGACAAGCACCCGGACGATGGGGAATAGAGATTGCGAAGACGGTGCAGGTCGGGA
>CADCVI010000148.1 GCA_902806105.1 uncultured Rubrobacteraceae bacterium | reverse complement strand
CCGCCGACGCCGCCCGGGCGCGCCTGCGGGCGGTCGGCGCCGGCTACCTGCGGTTCGCCCAGGCCGAGCCGGGGCTGTTTCGGACGGCGTTCTCGGCGTCGGACAACCTGCGGAGCGCCGCGAGCCCTTCCAGGGCCGGGGAGGGTGGCCTTACCCCCTTCCAGCTCCTGGGCGCCGCCCTCGACGGGCTCGTAGAGGCTGGCGTTTTGCCTCTCGAGCGGCGTTCAGGCGCCGAGTTCCTGGCTTGGTCTGCGGTACACGGCCTGGCGATGCTCCTGATCGACGGTCCCCTGCGCGGCCTCGACCACTCACAGACGCAAGACATCGGGCGTCGTCTGATAGACCTGGTCGAACGGGGTCTGTAGCCGGAGAAAGAGCATCTCACCGGAAGATCGGCTTACGGACATGCCTGCTCGGGACTTTGGATCCCGTGCCACCAACCCGCCGTGAAGAGCGCCTCGAGCATGGGGCTGGGCAAGCGGAACCACTTCGTCGTGGGCCTGGCCTTTAAGCACGGGGGCACGCACTCGCGTTGGCCACGCTGAAGGCCTCTAGGTATGTTCGGCTCGTTTCTGGTCTCCATCCTCGCTCCCTTCCGGAAGTAATATTTCGGTCTTCCACACGTTCACGGGACGAGGAGCGTCTTGCCGACGATGGCTCTTCGTTTCGATAAGGTGTCCCGCAACTTCAAACGAGCGTCCCGAAACGCCGTACCGATATAAACATCCCGGTACTCGAGGTCTTGGAGGTTTGTGAGACGCACTAAGGCCGACGGGACATTCGAGGGTGCCTCTCGCAAACGAGGGTTTGTGAATCTAACGCATCCCATGCTTGCTAGGCTGCCGAAGGGCACTTTCTCTGTTCCTTTTCCCGTCTGAAAATCTATGCACCAGAAGTGGCGCGGGACCTTGGGGTATGGGACCATGCTTTCGGTGGACGTGGGGTAGGCGAGGGGAAGCAAGCGCGAGCAGTACTTGGGAGCCGTAACGCTGGCAGTTCGAGGCGCGTAGTTGGAGAAGGTGGTTCAGGTGAGGATTCTTGTCTTCTTCGCCCGACGGTTGGGGGCGGGGGCTAGAGAACTCCCCATGCGTTTGAGCGATGGGAGCGGACGAGGCCCGGCTCGCGGGTACGTTGGCGAAACCGCTACCCTTCTGCCAGAACCAAAGAAAGACCGCAAAAGCAAGGAGAGGCATGCCGATGGACGCCGAGCATTCTTACGCCGTCGAGGGCCTCAAGGGTCCGGTCGAGATCCTGGTGGACCGATGGGGCGTGCCGCACGTCTACGCCTCTTCGGCCGACGACGCCTTCTTCGCCCAGGGCTTCAACGCCGCCCGCGACCGCCTCTGGCAGATCGACCTGTGGCGCAGGCGCGGGCTTGGGCTCCTGTCCGAGGCCTTCGGACCCTCCTTCGTGGAGAAGGATCGGGCTTCTAGGCTCTTTCTCTACCGGGGCGAGATGCGCCGCGAGTGGCTCTCCTACGGCTCGGACACCAAGCGCGTCGTCACCGCCTTCGTCCTCGGCGTCAACGAGTTCGTGAGGCTCACCGATGAGGACCCGAGCCTCCTCCCGGAGGAGTTCCGCCTGGCGGGGTATGGTCCGGCGTACTGGGCGCCCGAGGACGTGGCCCGGATCCGGAGCCACGGCCTGTACAAGAACCTGACCTTCGAGGCGGAGCGAGCCCGCGTCTTGCGCGAGTTCGGTCCCGAGACGGACGGGCTGAGGAGCCGCCTGGAGCCTCCGCGCGAGGTCGTCGTGCCCGAGGAACTCGACCTCTCCCTGATCCCCGACGACGTACTGCACGTCTACGAGCTCGCGACGACCCCACCGGTGCTCGGGGCCGGCCTCGCGGCGAGCCCCGCGGGGGCCGAGAAGGCCCCGGAGGGCTCGAACAACTGGGTAATCGCCCCTTCGCGCACCGCAACCGGCCGGCCCGTCCTCGCCAACGATCCCCACCGGGCGCTTTCGGTGCCTTCCTTGCGCTACGTGGCGCACCTCTCTGCCCCTGGAATGGACGTGATCGGGGCCGGAGAGCCCGCCCTGCCCGGCATCTCCATCGGCCACAACGGCAAGATCGCCTTCGGCCTCACTATCTTCTCCATCGACCAGGAGGACCTCTACCTCTACGAGACGAACCCCGAGAACCCGAACGAGTACCGCTACAAGGACCGCTGGGAGCCGATGGAGGTCGAACGCCAGAGCGTGCCGGTGAGGGATGGCGAGCCGGTGGAGGTAGAGCTCAAGTTCACCCGACACGGGCCGGTGATCTGCGAGGACCCCGAGAGGCGTGTGGCCTTTGCGGTCAGGGCGGCGTGGCTGGAGCCAGGGATGGCCCCTTACCTGGGCAGCATGGACTACATGCGCGTGAAGGACTGGGACGGGTTCCTCGCGGCGATGAACCGCTGGGGCTCGCCGGGCGAGAACCAGGTTTACGCCGACGACGAGGGGAACATCGGGTGGAAGCCGGGCGGGCTCGTGCCGAGGAGGCCCAACTGGGACGGACTCCTTCCGGTCCCCGGCGACGGGCGCTACGAGTGGGACGGCTTCCTCGACGCCGACGAGCTGCCGGTGGAGTTCAACCCCTCAAGGGGCTGGGTCGCCACCGCCAACCAGATGAACCTGCCCGAGGGCTACCCGCACGAGGAGAAGGGGGTAGGCTTCGAGTGGTACGCCCCATACCGCTACGAGCGCGTCTCCGAGGCCCTCGAGGGCGTCGAGGTCCACTCTCTGGAAGACTCCGTCCGCCTCCAGAACGATCACCTATCCGTGCCGGCCCGCCGCATCTGCTCGAGGCTCGACGGGCTGCGCTCCGACGACGCGAAGGTCGAGGAGGCACTCGGGATGCTTACGGGCTGGGACTACGTACTCTCGCCCGACTCGGCGGCCGCGGCGCTCTTCGAGGTGTGGTACCGGCTCTACCTGCGCCCCGCGCTCTTCGAGAGGGCACTTTCCGACTCGGTTCCGCCCGAGAAGCTGGCCGAGGCGGTCGCCGCTGCCACGCCGCTGGAGGACCTGGCAGCGGACGCCCGGGCGGACCTGGACCTCCTGGAGAAACCCGACGGAAGGCTCGGTCTCGAGCCCGAGAAAGCCGTGGCGGAGGCGATGTTATCCAGCCTGGGGCGGGCGGTCGAGCACGTGGAGGGGCTGTTGGGGACGGACCGCGAGGGCTGGGAGTGGGGGAGGCTCCACCACTCCCTACTTACGCATCCCCTCTCGGCGCTGATCGACGAGGAGGCGCGCGGGCGGCTGAACGTCGGGCCCGCGCCGCGCGGGGGGAGCGGGGACACCGTGGGCAACACCGCATACCGGGCGGACTTCCGCCAGACCGGGGGCTCGTCTTTTCGCATCGTGGTCGACGTCGGGGAGTGGGACGGCTCCCTCTTCATGAACTCGCCGGGGCAGTCGGGGGACCCGAAAAGCCCGCACTACTCGGACCTGTTCGAGGGCTGGGCCGAGGGCAAAGCTTTCCCGCTGCTGTACTCCAGGGAGAAGATCGAGGAGGCGGCCGAGGAGAGGATCGTGCTGGAACCGAAAGGATCGTTCTAGGCTTGCTCCGAGGGCCGGGGCAGGGAAGAAGCATGCCGAAGACCGTGCCGTGGTGGGCGCAGGGTAGAGGAACACGAGGGAAGGAGACGTAGGTTATGGGGCACCTCAACCTCCCGGAGGGGAAGAAGATCGCGGTGAACATGGGCGTGGACTTCGACGCCCAGTCTTTGTGGCTGGGCGCGTTCAACATGCCGACGCCGGCGATGATGGCGCGCGGCGAGTTTGGCGCCGAGGTCGGCACGCCGCGCCTACTGGAGCTCTACAAGAAGTACGACATCAAGACGACCTGGTTCACGCCCGGCCACACGATCGACACCTTCCCCGACGTCTGCGGGCGCATCCTCGACGAGGGGCACGAGTTCGGCCACCACGGCTACTACCACGAGAACCCGACGAAGATCGATCGCGACACCGAAGAAAGGCTCATGCAGCTCGCCCTCGACACGTTCGATAAGCGCTTGGGCATCCGGCCTAGGGGCTACCGCTCGCCGTACTGGGACTACAGCGAGAATACCCTCGACCTGATCGAGCAGTTCGGCTTCGAGTACGACAGCAGCCTGATGGCGCGCGACCTCGTCCCGTACCGACCGAGGCGCTGGCAGGTGAACTGGGAGAAGGGGAACGTGCCCGGCAAGGCGAGCTCCGTCCTCGAGATACCGGTCAACTGGTACCTCGACGACTTCCCGCCGCTCGCCTACGTCACCGGCATCCAGGCGGGTATGCAGGACTCGGAGACGATCCTCAAGCGCTGGAGGGACATCTTCGACTACGCCTACGAGCGCGTCCCCAACGCCTGCTACGCCGTCGCGGTGCACCCGCAGATTATCGGCCAGGCGCACCACGTCATGTTCTTCGAGAAGCTGATCGAGTACATAGCCTCCAAGGACGGCGTGTGGTTCGCCACCTGCGCCGAGATCTTCGACGCCTGGGTCGACGACGACGAGGACAGGCGCCTCATGCAGGCCGAGGACGTGCGCGGCGTCGAAGAGGCCCCCGTGGGCTCAGGCTTCCGGTAGGTCGTGCGCAACACGGCTCTGCCACCTCGCGGTGTGTCCGGGGTAGAAGTCATCATGCCCGGATACCTGACCTTGGCCCTGAACACTACGCTGAAGACCGTAGGGGTTGGTAAGCCTCTCCTGGGGCCCACCGATCAACGCGCTCGACGGTGCGAGGCGCGATGCCGGCCGCAAGCGGGAGAGGCAAGCTAGAGAAGGAACACGAGTGCTTCCCCCGGTTTAATCGGGTGGGCGAGGCGGTAAGAAAACTTACAAGAGCGATCTCTTTGGGGGATCCGAGCGTGCTATCGAAAGGGGACGCGATGACTACGGAACTCGGCGGACTGAACAGGACTCCGGACGGGATGGTGGTCGGGCTCGTGCAGTTTCAGCTCCCGGTCATAGAGACCCCCGACGACATCGCGCAGCAGACCGAGCGGATCTGCGATAAGGTCGTCCGAACCAAGAAGGGGATGCCCAACCTTGACCTGATCGTCTTCCCCGAGTACTGCCTCCAGGGGCTCAGCATGAGCACCGCGCCGGAGCTGATGTGCAGCATCGACGGTCCGGAAGTGGGCGCCTTCAAGGACGTCTGCCGCGAGCAGGGAGTATGGGGTTGCTTCTCGGTCATGGAGGAGAACCCGGACGGCAACCCCTGGAACGTCGGCCTGATAATCGACGACGCCGGCGAGATCGCGCTCTACCAGCGCAAGCTCCACCCCTGGGTGCCCGTCGAGCCCTGGCAGCCCGGGGACATGGGCCTGCAGGTGTGCGCCGGTCCCGCGGGCTCGAAGCTGGCCCTCATGATCTGCCACGACGGCATGTTCCCCGAGGTGGCCCGCGAGGTCGCCTACAAGGGCGCGAACGTGGCGCTGCGCACGGCGGGCTACACCATACCGATCCGCAACGCCTGGAGGATCACCAACGAATCGAACGCCTTCTGCAACCTCATGTACACCCTCTCGGTGGCCATGGCCGGCACGGACGGCATCAACCGCTCCATGGGCGAGGGCTTGTTCTGCGACTACGAGGGCTCGATGCTGGCGCGGGGCAGCGAGACCCCCGGGGAGGTCGTCACGGGCGAGGTGTTCCCAGTGCGCGCCGATCAGGCTCGCGAGCACTGGGGGGTAGAGAACAACATCTACCAGCTCGGGCACCGCGGCTTCGTCGCCGTTGCGGGCGGGGTCACGGATTGCCCCTACACGTATATGCAAGACCTGGTGTCGGGCGAATGGAACCTCCCCTGGGACGACAAGGTGCGGGTCAAGGACGGAACCTCGGAAGGATTCCCCCTCGCGGGGCAGGCGGGGCCGAGCGACCGCTACGTGGGAGGCTCCTGAGAGAACCAGCGGAACGATCCACCGCGGTAGCGCCTACGGGCTCGCCTCTCGGGCTCGCGCGCCTTCGAAGCCTCGCGTCCCCGCGACCTTCTCCGTAGAAGCGGTAGTTGCTTCGATCCCCGCGGTGTCTTATCGTCCCTGCTGCTCTCCTTGGTGGTAGGCGAAGGCGGCCAGGTCTCCGACGCCCGTGCGGTCGAGGATGCCGAACTTCGTGACCCAGCCCCCGGCCCCGTTCGCTTCGCGCACGGGGCGGTTCTCCATGGCGGCCATCACCCCGTTTACGAAGACGAACGTGGGGAGCTTGTCGTGCGGATCGACGACCGTTACGTTGGCCCTCGCCCCTGCCCCCAGGTGGCCCAGCTCGCGCGTCCACCAATCCTCGTGGGTAAGGGCGGCCATCCGGCGAGCAACGTTACTCGTCATCGTGGCTACGGCTTGGGGGAGCGGCAGAACCCCTGCCTCGGCCAGTTCCAGGATGGCCGGTATGTTGTCGCGCGTGTCGCCGAAGCCCTTCATCGTCGCGTCGCACTGCCCGTCGGAGATGAGCACGTCGACGGTGCCGTCCGCTAGGGCCTCATAGGCGACCTGCTGGGCGGCCCTGTCGATCAGTATTCCCTCGCGGTTTCCGAGCCCGGGCCTGAGGTGCGCGGTCATCAGGTCGCCGGAGATGTGAGGCTGCCTCATCAGCTCGATGAAGCGTTCCATGCTTTCCTTCGCATCCCCGTGAGACCCGGAGCCGGCAGCGGTACAGTGGGTGAGGTGGACCGGCCGGCCTTCGGAGAGGGCAGCCAGGCGTTCGCCGTGCTCGGGGTCCTGGGCATGGCTCATGAAGACAAGACCGGCGCGAGATGAGACCTCAAAGAGTCCGTCCAGCGTCTCGTCATCGGCGATGAAGTGACCCATGTGGTCCTTGAGGCCCACGATCAGGGGGGCGGTAACATACGTTAGCGGATTGCGCGTCATCTTCTGGGAGGCGACCTCTTGCGGGAGCTCTCCTCCGAACAAGGCGACGAGCTCGTCGACGGAGAGCTGGCAGCCCATGACGTTGAGCCCCCCTAGGTAGAGTCCCATGTTCACGGGCACGCCGCGGTCCACCTCCGCCCCCAGGAGAGCCGGAGACATGAAGGAGTTTCCGGCTCCGGGCGAGAGAGCAACCGTGACCCCGTCCGCGACGGACTCGAAGATGGGGGAGGAACTTATCTCGAAGAGATCGCCGAGGTGAAGGTGCATGTCGATGAGGCCCGGCCACACCTGCAGCCCCCTCACATCGAAGACGCGGTCGCCGTGCTGAAGGCGGATCTCGTCCGCGACCTCCTCGACGCGCTGCCCCCGAAACGCCACGTCCATCTCGGCCTCGACGCCGTTGGCCGGGTCGATCACCGTTCCGCCCTTCAGGACCGTCCTCCCGGAAATCTCCATCCGCGCCAACGGGTCGTGAAGCCGTCCCTGCCGCACCGTCGCGAGCACATCGGGCAAAGGGCCAACGTTCGTGTCGTAAGCCATACGTACCTCCTTCTAGGGGACCGCCGGAGCGGGGTGGGCAGCTACGTCACCGCTCGCGGCGAGCTTCCCAC
>CADCVI010000147.1:7158-7474 GCA_902806105.1 uncultured Rubrobacteraceae bacterium | reverse complement strand
GTCGGGGCGCAGACGATCAACAAGACCCAGTCCTTGGGCTTCGGCGGAGGCGAGGAGGGGCTCTCCTACAAGGAGATGAAGGGCCGCGTTACCAGCGAGTTGCGCAAGATCTTCCGCCCAGAGCTCCTCAACCGGATCGACGAGATCATCGTCTTCCACAAGCTCGAGCGCGAGCAGATGCGCGAGATCATCGAGGTTCAGGTCAAGCGCTTCCGCAAGCAGCTCGCCGACCGCGAGGTCACGGTCGAATTCACGACCGAGGCTTTGGACAAGCTCGCCGAGGAGGGCTACGACCCGGCGTTCGGGGCGAGGCCGC
>CADCVI010000147.1:0-7148 GCA_902806105.1 uncultured Rubrobacteraceae bacterium | reverse complement strand
AGATGATCCTCAAGGGCGAGATCCCCAACGGCTCCAAGGTGACCGTCGAGCCCAACGACAAGTCCTCCGACGACATCGCCGAGGACGAGTCGATAGTGGACATCAAGGTCAGCCAGCCCAAGGAGATCGTCAAGGCCGAGTAAGGAGAACCTGAGTTAGCTATACGAGGGCCGGGGCGTTTGTCCCGGCCCTTTTGCGTGCCCGCCGGACCGCGCACGATGGGCGCTCGGCGAATGAGACCGCCTCTATTGCCGTTGCCCGACCGGGCCTCAGGGCAGCGGGGACCCCGGGTTACTGCGAGGCGACGAAGTCTTTGTACGGGACCCCGGGCTGGAAGATGGCGTTCTCTTCTGCGGTAAAGCGGTGCTTCCAGGTGCCGCTTTCCTGGACGAAGAGGGTGTAACGCTCTATGGAGGAGCCGTCCTCGAAGGTCCTGTAGACGGTCACGCCGACCTCGGGGTCTGAGGAGCCTTCGACCACGACGTCCATCGTCGCGAGCTCCAGGCCCTCTGTGTCGGCGAAGAACTGGTTCTTGAGGTACCACTCGTCTTCGGCGTAGAGGGCCCGAGTGGAAGCGTCGAGGTTCGCGTAGGTATAGGCCCAGTCCTCGCGGTCCACGGCCTGGTAGTAAGCCTCGGCCGCCTCGGCGACCTCGGCCTCGGAAGCGGGCGGGGCGCTGCTCGTGGGCTCGGGGGCTGGGGAGGTCGCCTCGGGGGTGGGGGAGGTGACTTCGGGGGTGGGGGGCCGGGGTTCCCTGGGCCTGGGGGCGACGGCGACGTCTTGCAGGTCGCCGATGGCCCAGGTGTAGGTGCCGCCGCGGGCGAAGGGTTTGTAGTCCAGTTGGAGGCCGCGGGACTCGGGGGGAACCTCGTAGACGATCTCGCCGCTCGCCTTCTCGCCAGGGGCTATCTCGCCCTCGGCCACCTCGCGCTGCTGCGTGTGTACCGTCTGGGAGGCGGAGTAGCCCTCCTCGTTCTTGAGCACGAACTCGAGCAGGCTGGAGACGGAGACGGCCCCCTCCGAGACGTTCTCGAAGGTGAGGTCGGCGGCCAGGAAGCGGTTGTCGGGGTTCTGTATGGGCCTGTCGAGATCTGTCGTCGGCAGGACGCGTACCTCGTTCAGGGTGGCCTCGACGCCCTCGACCTCGATGGAGTCGCCCACGCCGAGCTCCTGCTCGGTCGGGGGCTGGGAGGCTTCGGCGCCCTTGTTCTCCTCCTGCCGGGCCGGCTCCGGGTCCTCTGCGGGGGCCGGTTCGTTGGCGGAGGACCGCGGGGCGTTCGTGCCGCTGCCGCTTACGAGGGTGAAGCCCACGATGGCGCCGATGCCTACAAGGACGAGCAGGACGGCGGCGAGGCCCAGGATCAGGGGCAGCGCCCGGCTGTTGCCGCCCGAGGCGCGCGGTGGGGCGTAGGACGGCGCCGGCATCTGCCGGTTGGGGGCGCCCTCTTGCGCCGAGGGAGGGACGCGGGCGCCGCACACCCCGCAGAAGTTGTCCCCCCCGGCGACGATGTTTCCGCACCGCGCGCAGTAGACGGGTCGGCCACCGCTCGCCAAAGCTATCTTCCCTTTCGGACCACAGCGCTCGGCATTCTAGGCGAAACGGGGGTGCAACGAAAGCGTCGTACGGCACGGCCCGCGGGTGGCGTCTTCGGGTCGCCCGGCGCAAAGGCGGCGTTTGCCGGGGTCAAGATGACTGGACGGGGGCATTCTCTGGCCTATCTCGTACAATTCGTCTATGGCTACAAAGACACTATACGTTTGCTCGAACTGCGGGCAGCAGGCGCCGAAATGGCTCGGGCGTTGCCCCGAGTGCGGGGAGTGGAGCACGTTCGTCGAGGAGGCGCGCGAGGAGAAGAAGGTCGTCGGCTTCGCGGAGCGGGCGACGAGGAAGAAGGCGGGGGCGGCAGCGCGGACGCTGAGGCTGGATCAGGTCGAGACCGCGGTGGACGGGGGCCGGATCGGCACGAGCGTCGGCGAGCTCGACCGGGTGTTGGGCGGTGGGATCGTGCCTGGCTCTATGGTCCTCGTCGGCGGCGAGCCCGGCGTCGGCAAGAGCACGCTCCTCCTGCAGGTCATGGGTCACCTCGGCGAGGGCTGCCTCATGGTCTCGGGCGAGGAGTCGCCGCGGCAGGTGGCGCTCTCGGCCAAACGGCTCGGGGTGCAGGGCGCGGGCTTCAGCGTGCTCTCGGAGACGGACGTGGACGTGATCGAGGCGACCATCCTCGAAGAACGACCGGGCGTCGTCGTCGTGGACTCCATCCAGACGCTCTACTCGCCCGAGCTCTCCGGCGCCCCCGGGGGGGTTGGGCAGGTGCGCGAGTGCGCCGCGAGGCTGATGCGGCTGGCGAAGAGCGAGGGGATAGCGGTGGTCCTCGTCGGGCACGTCACCAAGGACGGCTCCATCGCGGGGCCGCGCGTGCTGGAGCACATGGTCGACACGGTCCTCCAGTTCGAGGGGGACAGGTTCCAGTCCTTCAGGGTGCTGCGGGCCCTCAAGAACCGCTTCGGCTCGACCAACGAGCTCGGGGTCTTTGAGATGACGGGCCGGGGGATGGTCGAGGTCGAGGACCCTTCCGCGTTCTTTCTTTCGAAGCGGGAGGAAGATATGCCCTCGGGTGTGGCGACGGTGTGCCTGCTCGAAGGCACGCGCCCGATGCTGGTCGAGATAGAGAGCCTGGTGCTGCCGAGCCCCTTGGCGAACCCGCGCAGGATCGCCAACGGCGTGGACACCGGCAGGGTGAACATGCTGTGCGCCGTGCTCGCGCGGCGGGCGGGTCTCGCCCTCTCGGACCACGACGTGTACGTGAACGTGACCGGCGGCGTCCGGGTCGAGGAGCCCGCGGCCGACCTCGGGGTGGCGCTCGCGATAGCCTCGGCGCTCAGGGACAAGCCGGTGGGGAAGGGGACGGCTTGCTTCGGGGAGGTGGGGCTCACGGGGGACGTGAGGTTCGTCTCCGGGGCGCCGCGGCGGACGGGCGAGGTCCTGAAGATGGGGTATAACCGTATAATCAGGCCAGAAGGAAAGTCCGAAGAGGGCATCGACGGAAGGTTCAAGAAGGACGCTAGTGTGATCGAGGTGAGCACGTTGGAGGAGGCCGTGGCGGTGGCGCTGCTTTGAGCCCGTCCCGCCGAAAGATGCCCGAAGAGCTCGTCGGCGCGCTCAGGCTCGTGGCCCCCGGGACCGACCTCAGGGAGGCCATAGAGAACATCATCCGGGCGCACAACGGCGCGCTCATCGTCATCTCCCGCCCAGATAAGCTCGAGCGCCTCGGGATAATCTCGGGGGGGATGAAGCTGGGCTTGGACTTCGCGCCGATGCGACTCTACGAGCTCGCGAAGATGGACGGGGCCATAGTCCTCGCGCCGAACGTCTCCGTGGTCCACTACGCCAACGTCCAGCTCAGCCCCGACCCGACGCTAGAGTCCCACGAGACCGGCATGCGACACCTCGCGGGCCACCGCACCGCCAAGCAGAGCGGGGACCTCGTCATAGTCGTCTCCGAGCGGCGGCGCGTCGTGAGCCTCTACCAGGGCGACCACGGTCCCGTGGTGCTCGAAGACATCGGCGTCGTTCTCAGCAAGGCCAACTCTGCCATAGCCACCCTGGAGAAGTTCACGAGGAGGCTGCGCGAGGAGGCCCGGGCGCTTACCGTCCACGAGTACGACGGGGCGGTGACGTTGCGGGAGGTCGTGGGGGCCATCGGCAACTTCGAGTATTCGGTGCGGATAGCCGAGGAGGTGGAGGCTTACGTGCGGGAGCTCGGGAGCGAGGGGCGGCTCGTGGAGATGCAGCTCGAGCAGGCCTTCCACGACGTGCCAGAGCAGTACGACGCCCTGATCCGGGACTACGCCGCCGAGGGCGTGGAGTGCGCCGACGTGCGCAAGCGTCTGAGGAGCTTCACCTCCGAGCAGCTCTCGGAATCAGAGGAGATCACACGGGCCTTGGGCTACGACGCCGTCGGCCGGACGGAGGACTTCTTTCTCAAGCCGCGCGGCTACCGCCAGCTCGAGCGGGTGCCGCGCCTGCCCCGCCGGGTGGCGGAGAGCCTGATCCGGGAGTTCGGCTCCCTGAAAGACCTCCTGGAAGCGAGCGAGGCCGAGCTCGACGAGGTCGAGGGCGTCGGCCAGGCCCGTGCCCGGGCTATCCAGCGCGGCCTCGAGCGCCAGCGCAGCCTGGAGACCTCGGGCGAGGCGCTGTAGGGGTGCCCGGGGACGCCCCGGCGATAGCGCTCGTGCTGGCCGGCGGGCTCGGCACCCGCATGGGCCGTACCAAGCAGTTCCTCGAGATCGGGGGCAAGCCGGCGCTCTATCACACCCTCAAGGCCTTCGAGGACGCCGCCCGCGTTGGGGGCATCTACGCCGTGGGCGACGGGCCGCGCGTCGAGGCGCTGGCGAGGGGGACGGGCATCTCCAAGTACGTGCGGTGCGGGGGAGCCGGAGACTTCCGCCAGTTGTCCACCAAGAGCGGGCTCCTCCTCTGCGACGAAGACCCCGATACCGTGGTACTCGTCCACGACGGCTCGCGTCCCCTGGTCACCCCGGCGCTTATAGAGCGCGTCGTGGAGGCGGCACTCGCCGAAGACCGCCCCGACGGCGTGGTGCCGGCGATGCGGGTGTCGGACACCGTCAAGGTCGAGAAGGGCGGAGAGGTGGTGGAGACGCTCGACCGCACGCAGCTGCGGGCGGTCCAGACGCCGCAGGCGTTCCGGCTCGGCTACCTGCGCGGGCTCCACGACGCCACGGACGAGTACCTCGGGGCTGCAACCGACGACGCCTCGCTCGTCGAGCGGGAGGGGGGGCGGGTGGTCCTCGTCGAAGGCGAGAAGACCAACATCAAGTTGACCACGCCGGAGGACCTGATCTTCGCGGAGGCCATCCTCGCCGCGCGCGGGCGGGGGCCCCTGAGGAGCTTCGTCAGGGAGCGTCATTGATGCGGGTCGGCCTCGGCGTGGACGTCCACGCCTTCGCAAGGCCCGAAGACCGAAGGAAGCTCATCCTCGGGGGGGTCGAGATCCCATCCGATAGGGGGCTCATGGGCCACTCCGACGCCGACGTCCTGGCTCATGTCGTCACCGACGCCCTCCTCGGCGCGGCCGGCCTCGAAGACATCGGCCACTACTTCCCCGACACCGACGCCGAATGGAAGGACGCCGACTCCATCGGTCTTCTGCGCGAGGCGCGCCGCATCGTCGGCGACCTTTGGGAGGTGGCGAACGTCGACGCCGTCGTGGTCTGCGAGCGGCCGAAGATAAGGGACCACCGCGGGGCCATGCGCGAGAACCTCGCCGGCGCTCTGGGCGTGGACCCCTCGCGGGTAAGCGTGCGCGGCACCACGACGGAACGCCTCGGCTTCGCCGGCAGGGGGGAGGGTATAGCCGCCCAGGCCGTCTGCCTCTTGCAGGGAACGTAAAGCAAGTGGCGGAGGTCCGCGTGCGCTTCGCCCCCAGCCCGACGGGGACGCTCCACCTCGGCGGCGCCCGAACCGCCCTCTTCAACTACCTCTTCGCCAGGCACCACGGCGGCCGGCTCGTCCTGCGCATCGAGGACACCGACAGGGCCCGCAGCACCCGCCGGTTCGAGGAGGCGCAGCTCGAAGACCTCGCCTGGCTCGGCCTCGACTCCGACGAGGGCCCGCACCGCCAGAGCGAACGCGGGGAGCTGTACGAGGAGGGGATCGGACGCCTGACAGAGGCCCATCTCACCTACGAGAGCGAGGACGAAGAAGGGCGCCGCGCGCTCTACTTCCGGCCTCCCGCCCGTGGGGGGGCTTTCCGGGACGAGCTGCGCGGGGAGGTCTCGTTCGGCCGGATCGGGGACTTCGTGATCCGCAAGTCCGACGGCACGCCCTCCTACAACTTCGCCGCCGTCGTGGACGACGCGGACATGGGCATCACCCACGTCATCCGGGGCGAGGAGCACCTCCCGAACACCGGACGCCAGGCCCTCCTCTACCGGTCCCTCGGCCTGACGGAGCCGAAGTTTATACACCTCGGCGTCATCCTCGGCCCCGACGGCAAGAAGCTCTCCAAACGCCACGGCGCGGCGAGCGTCGCGGATTACCGGCGCGAGGGCTACCTTCCCGAGGCCCTCCTCAACTACCTCGCGCTCCTCGGCTGGACCCACCCGGCGGGCAGAGAAGAGTTCGAAGACCTCGCCGACCTCGTCCGCAGGTGGGACCCCTCGCGTCTCGGCGCGAGCCCCTCCACCTTCGACCCCGACCGCCTGCTCTACTTCAACACGCGGCACATCCGACGCCTCACGGACAGCGAGTTGCGCCGGCGCGTCGCGCCGTTCCTGGGCGGGCCGTTGCCGGAGGGCCGGGAGGCCGCTGCAGTGGAGGTGATCCGGGAAGAAGCCCGGGTGCTCTCCGACGCGCCGCGCCTGCTGCGAGAGGTCACAGGCCCCGTGGACCTCAGCACGTTCTCGGAGGAGCTACCGGAGTCCAGCGCGGAGGTATTCGACCACGTAGCAGCATCGCTCGATGGCGAGGAGTTGCGGGACGTGGAGTCTGCGCGGGATCTGGTCGGGGAGCTGCGCGCCTGGGCGAAAGAGCGGGGCATAAAGACCCGCGACCTGCTCCACCCCCTGCGGCTGGCGCTGACCGGGCGGAACAGGGGGCCGGAGATGTCGCTCGTGCTCGCGGTGCTCGGGCCGGAAGAGGTGCGCGGGCGGATAGAGCGGGCTAGAGAGGCTAGACTAAAGTTATGAGCGTTTTCGTGCGGGACAGTTTGAGCGGCGGGATGGTCGAGGTCGGACAAGACGGGAAGATCGGCCTGTACGTCTGCGGGCCGACGGTCTACGACCACGTTCACGTTGGCAACGCGCGGGCGCCGCTTTTCTGGGACGTTGTGGTTCGGTACCTGCGCAGCCGCGACTACGACGTTACCTTCGTCCAGAACGTAACGGACATAGAGGACAAGATCATCAACAAGGCCAACGCCGAGGGCGTCTCGTGGCAGGAGATCGTCGACCGCTACACCGACTCCTTCCACAGGCGGCTGGCGTCCCTCGGCATCGGTCTGCCCGACGTCGAGCCGCGCGCCACGGAGCACATCCCCGAGATGATCTCCCTGATAGAAGAACTCATAGAGAAGGACCACGCCTACGCCCCCGGCAACGGCGACGTCTACTTCTCCGTCGAAAGCTTC
>CADCVI010000146.1 GCA_902806105.1 uncultured Rubrobacteraceae bacterium | reverse complement strand
TGCACTGTGGCACCGGCCCAGACAGCGGTAGTTCCGGCTGGCTACCTCATCATGCGCTTGACGGCCATCGCGGCGATACCGGCCATGGCTGCCTTCGCCATGGGGTTGCCGCCCATGCCTCCGCCGCCGCCCATCATGCCGCCTCCGCCGCCGCCACCCATAAGGCCGCCGAGCATGCCGCCCATACCACCGCCGCCCATCATGTTGCCGCCGCCGCCCATCATGCCGCCCATGAGGTTGCCCAGCATGTCCGGCTCACGGCTGTGCATCCGGCCCGTCATGCCGGCGAGGTAGTCGGGGTCCTGGAAACGGTCGTCCTGGCCGTCGTGGTCCCGGTCGATAAAGTCGCCGTAGCCCTGTTCGTGGGCGTGGCCCCTGAACTGCTGGCCGAACTGCATGCGCTCCTCGGGCGACATCCGGGAGAACGCCTCCCGGGCCGACTCGCGGTACTCGTCCTCGGAGAGGTTCGGGGCGACCTCGCGGTAGCGGTTCATCGCCTCCTCGTCGGAGATCCGATCGTACGGCGCTCCATCGTCGTAGCGGTTCGCGAAATCGCGGTACTCATCCCGACGACGATCGTCGCCGCCACCCATCAAGTTGCCCAGAAAATCCATGATCATCCTTCGCTTTGGTTTCTCTACACTGACCTATGTACCCGCGGGCGGACGGTCGCTAAGCACCATCCGGGCGTGCTCGATGTATAAACCTAGCGGCGAGGACCCCGGGATCGAGAAGGAGAAGCCCACATGTCAGTCAGGATCAAAGCTGTAGCGGCCCTGAGCCTCGTGCTCTCCCTGGGTGTTGGGGGGACGGCGCTGGCGCAGGAGGAAGCGGTCTACCCGCTCCCCGGCGACGAGGTCTTCCCGGAGGGGATCGCGCTGGACGCCGCGACCGGAGACTTTTTTGTCGGGAGCACCTCGGACGGGACCATCTTCTCCTCCAACATCTCCGAGCCGGGTGTGGAGGCGGAAGTGTTCTCCGGGGGCGGCACCGACGGCCGGACCGCGGCCGTCGGGATGAAGGCCGACGGGGCTGGGCGACTCTTCGTCTCGGGCGGCGACACGGGCCAGATGTTCGTCTACGACACCGCGTCCGGCGCCCTGATCGAGGGCTTCGAGAACGGGCAGGAGATGACGTTCGTCAACGACGTAACCCTCACGCCCGACGGCTCGGCGTTCTTTACGGACTCCATGACCCCAGAGCTCTACAGGGTCTTCCCGGACGGCGCGGGCGGCTACGAACTTGAGACCTACCTGAACTTCGAGGGGACGCCGCTCCGGTACGAAGAGGGCTTCAACCTCAACGGTATCGCCTCGTCCGCCGACGGCCGCTACCTCGTCACCGTGAAGTCCGCGACGGGCGAGCTCTTCCGCATAGACACGACCACGAAGGAAGTCTCCCTTATAGACACCGGCGGGGCCGACCTGACGAACGGCGACGGCATCCTGCTCGACGGCCAGACCCTCTACGTCGTCCGGAACCAGCAGGAACTGATCGTGCCGGTGGAGCTCTCGGAGGATTTCTCCAGCGGTACGGCGGGCGAGCCCTTCACCGACGAGTCCCTCATGTACCCGACGACCATCGCCCAGAGCGGCTCCGAACTGCTCGCCGTCAACTCCCAGTTCGATGCCCGCGAGACGGGTGACCCCGAGCTCCCGTTCAACGTCTCCACGGTCCCCGTCCCCGAAGAGGCGTCGGGCTCCTCCGATATGCCCCAAACCGGCGGCCCGAGCCCGCTGCTCCTCCTGGGCGGCGCCGCCGTGGTGGTCATACTGGTCGTCGGCGCCCTTGCCCTGATCCTCCGCGCCGTCCTGCGCAGGTAGGAACGAAACGGGGAGGGCCGGCGCTCCTTGTGAGCGCCGGCCCTCCCCGCCCCGAGTCCGGTTACTACTGCCCGTACAGCTCGCCGAACTTCGTCCGGAGGTAGCGGAGGTAGGGGGATGTGTCGAGCGGGCGGCCGGTGACCTGTTCGACGAGCTCGTCCGGCAGGTAGCGGCTCCCGTGGCGGTGGATGTTCTCCCTGAGCCACGAGAGGAGGGTGGAGAACTCGCCGCGGCCTATGCCCTCCGGGATCTCCGGGTGCGCCCTGACCGCCTCGTCGAAAAACTGCACGGATAGTACGTTGCCGATGGTGTAGGTCGGGAAGTAGCCGAAGAGGCCGGCGGACCAGTGGACGTCCTGCAACACGCCCGTGGCGTCGCTCTCCGGCGTGATCCCGAGGTACTCCTCCATCTTCGCCCTCCACGCATCCGGGAGGTCGGAGACGGCGAGGGAGCCTTCGATCAGGGCGACCTCCAGCTCGAAGCGCAGCAGGATGTGGAGGTTGTACGTGACCTCGTCGGCCTCTACCCGGATCTCCGACGGCGAGACGGCGTTGATCGCGCGGTAGAAAGCCTCGGGCTCCACGCCGCCGAGCGGTTCCGGGAACGCTCCCTGCAGCCTGGGGTAGTAGTGAGACCAGAACGCCCTGGAGCGACCGACGAGGTTCTCCCACATCCTGGACTGCGACTCGTGGATGCCCATGGATGTGCCACCGGCCAGGGGCGTGCGGGCGTAGCGCCCGTCGACGCCCTGCTCGTAGAGGGCGTGGCCGGTCTCGTGCAGCGTGCCGAAGAGGGCGGGGGCGAGCCACCCGGGGTCGAACCTCGTCGTGATCCTGACGTCGTCCGGCCCGAAGTTTATGCAGAACGGGTGGACGGTTCTGTCCTGCCGCCCCCGGTTCCAGTCGTAGCCGAAGGCCGTTATGACCTCCTCCCCGAACCTCTCCTGCGCCGCCTCATCGAAGCCTCCGCGCAGGAGCGCCGCCCGGTCGTCCACGCCAGCCGCGGAGATCTCGCGGATCATCGGCACGATGCCCTCCTTCAGCTCCCCGAACATCTTTTCGAGCGTGGCCTTCCTGGCCCCCGGCTCGTACCCGTCGAGGAGGGCGTCGTAGGGGTGGTCCTCGTAGCCCAGGGACTCCGCCGCCTCGCGCTGGAGGGGCAGCATCTTCTCGAGGTGCGGGGCGAAGAGGGAGAAGTCCGAGGTCTCCCTCGCCTCCACCCACGCCGACTCGCCGAGCGCCGAGGCCCTGGACATCTCCTCCACGAGCCGCGACGGCAGCCGCGTCGAGCGCTCGTAGTCGCGCCGCGCGCGCCGGACGAGCGCCCCGTCGTCCGTACCTGGGTCCGTGTCCCCGGCGGCGTCGAGCAGCCGGCCCACCTCCGGGTCGACGAAGTGTTCGTGGGCTAGGCGGCTCAGCGTCGCCATCCCTTCCGCCCTCGTCCCGATCCCGCCCTTCGGCATGTAGGTCTGCTGGTCCCACGCGAGCACCGCGCCGGCGGTGCCGAGGTCGGAGACCGTCGCCAGCCTTCTCCTGAGTTCCCCTAAGGCGTTCGAGCCGCCGTCTTCTCTGGTGTTGGTCATGGGAGCCATACTAGCACCCGGGTTGGTGCCGTCCTCCGGATCTACGGGCCGCTGGTGAGCCAGACCACCCCATACGGCGGTAGCTCCACGTCGTCCCCGACGATCCCGGGGGCGCTATCGCTCAGGCGGTCTAGCGGGGACGTGATCCCGAGCGCGCGGGGCACCCCCAGGCTCGCGAGGCGGACCTCCTCGGTGAGGTTGTGGAGCGCGAGGAGCGGGCCCAGAGGGTGCCGCCGCACGAACGAGAAGACGTGGGGGTGCTGTCCGTCCACGACCTCGACAGGGGCCGCGGCGTGCAGGTGTGGCGTGCTCTTACGGGCCTCGACGAGCGCCCGGATGCCCGAGAAGATGGCGTGCTCGACCGTCCCCGATGAGGAGCGGCGCGCGGCCTTCTTCCAGTCCATGGACGGACGGTGCATCCAGCGGTTGTCGTCGCGGCGTTTCGGGTCTTCGAGGTACGAGTAGTCGTTCGTGAGGCCGAGCTCGTCGCCCATGTAGATCAGGGGTATCCCCCCGTACCCGAAGATGAGCGCGTGGCTTAGCAGCACGCGGCGCACGGCCATCTCCAGCAGGGCCTCGTCCCCCGCCTCCCGGGCGAACTCCACGCCCGCGAGGCTCGCCAGGGTGCCGCTGATGCGCCGATCCCCCGTCGCCGGGTTCTCCTCGAAGACGCCGCCGCGCGCGTGGCTCCCCGCGAAAGACCCGGAGTAGTATTCGCTCAGAAACGAGCGGTGCGCCCCCGCGTCGAGGCCGACGGCGGCGGCGTCCTCGTCCGTTATCGCCCAGCCGATGTCGTCGTGGCCGCGGGCGTAGGTCGCCCACGAGGCGTTCGCCGGCTTCTCGGGGAAGCGACCGAGGGCGTGGGCCATAAGCCGGGGGTCGCGGCTCGCGAGCGAGGACCAGAGGTGCACCATCAGGGCGTTGTGGTAGGCGAGATCCGACTCCTTGCCGTAGTGGGCGTCCGTCCCCAGATACGTCACGAGCTCCTCGGGCCCGACGATGGCCTCGGCCTTGTGGACCACGGAAGCGCACGCGATGCGGCTGCACGCCCTCAGCGCCTGCAACAGGTCGTGTACCTCGGGGCGGTTCTGGCAGTTCGTCCCGAGCTCCTTCCACATAAACGCCACCGCGTCGAGCCGGACAACCTCCACGCCGACGTTCGCCAGCGAGAGCAGCACGTCCGTCATCTCCAGGAAGACGCGCGGGTTCGACCAGTTCAGGTCCCACTGGTAGTCGTTGAAGGTCGTCCAGACCCACTTGCCGGTCTCCTCGATGCGCGTGAAGTTCCCCGGCGTGGTCTCCGGGAAGACCTCGGGGAGCGTCTTCTCGTACTCGTCCGGGAGGCTTCGGTCGGGGAAGACGTAGAACATCTCCTCGTACTCCGCCTCGCCCCGGCGGGCACCCTCGGCCCACCCGTGCTCGCGGGCGCAGTGGTTGAGGACGAGGTCGAGGCAGAGGCTCATGCCGCGGTCCCTCATCAGGGCGCACAGTTCCCGGAGGTCGTCCATCGTCCCGAGCGACGAGCGGACCTTCCGGTAGTCGGAGACGGCGTAGCCGCCGTCGTCGAGGCCGGCCGGCCGGCTCTGGAGGAGCGGCATGATGTGTATGTAGTTCGCCCCGAGCTCCTCCAGGTAGCCCAGCTTCTCCGCGACCCCGGCGAGGTCCCCGGCGAAGCGGTCTGCGTAGAAGACGTAACCCGTACGCCGCTCGCTCTGGAACCAGTCCGGGGTGAGGTTGCGCTCCAGGTCCAGCGTTTTGAGCGCGCCGGGCCGCTCCGCGTACCGGGCGGCGAGGAGCCGGACGAGGTTTTCGAGGAAGGCTTGAAAGTCCGCGCGGGTCCCGTAGGGCGGCTTCAGGCCGTCGAAGAGGTCTTGCCAGTAGCGCTCCAGGCGGAGCAGGAAGATCTCGGCGTCGTGCGCCGGGAGGCCTTCGAGGCCCGCGCGCGCCGCGGACGTGGCGTCTTCGAAAGCCTGCCGCGCCTCCGGGGTCATGTTCAGAACGTTCTGGATCTCCGTCCCCCTCCTCGCCGTGGCAGCGGCCCGCGCAGCCGATGAATCCTCCAGCGCATTCTAGCGCTCGGGGAAGGGGGCGCGGGTTCTCCTATTCGGCTTGATAGATCGCCACGTCGTATGTAACGATACGATCCGGCGTGTAGTGCGAACCAGGATCGGAACCAAAGAGTGGGTTACAACGTCAGGCTCTCCGTCTCTTGCCCGGACAACAAGGGTCTTATAGCGGCGGTCTCTTCTTTTATCTCGATGCACGACGGGAACATCCTGTCGGCGGACCAGTACGTGAACCGGGAGAGCGGCGGGTTCTTGATGAGGATGGAGATAGAGGGGGACGGCTTCGGCCTGGAGCGGGAGGAGTTCGCCTCCGCGTTCGCGCCGCTGGCCAGGCGCCACCGGATGGATTGGCGCGTCTCGTTCACCGATACGCCGAAAAGGATGGCGATCCTGGTCTCGCGCTACGACCATTGCCTCATCGACCTGCTCTGGCGCTGGGACGCGGGCGAGCTCGACGCGACGATACCGCTCGTCGTCTCCAACCACCCCGATCTCGCCGGGCGAGTTGAGGCTTACGGCATCCCGTTTTTCCACCTGCCGGTCTCCAGGGAGACCAGGGCCGAGCAGGAGGTGCAGGTTCTCGACTTGCTCTCCGATCACGGCGTGGACCTCGTGGTGCTCGCGCGCTACATGCAGATTCTGAGCCCGAAGTTCGTCTCCGCGTACCCGGACCGCATCCTCAACATCCACCACTCGTTCCTGCCGGCCTTCGTCGGGGCGGACCCGTACCGGCGTGCCCACGACCGGGGCGTAAAAACCATCGGGGCGACTGCCCACTACGTCACCGAGGATCTCGACGCCGGCCCGATCGTCCACCAGGACGTCGCCCACGTGACGCACCGCGACACCGTCGAAGATCTCGTCCGCCTCGGGCGCGAGGTCGAGCGGCGCGTCCTCGCCCGGTCGGTCCGGTGGCACCTCGAGGACCGGGTGTTGGTGGACGGCCACCGCACCGTCGTCTTCGAATAGCTTACCCCGAACGGTAAACGGGTATGCTTCGCCCTTGTGTGCTCGCTGAGGGGGCAGTACTAACGGGAGGGTGGATTGAGCGGTCAGGGAAGGCACTTCAGGAGGCGTAACCATGCAAGGCGCGTACTCGGATCGCTCGGCGGGGGCGCGCTGCTCCTCGCGGCGCTGCTGTTCGTCTTCGTGGGGTGCGGCGGAGGCTCGGGCCAGGAGGACTCCGGCCAGCAGCCCCCCCCGGACGAGAGCCCCACGGAAGGGAGCACCAGCGGCGAGAGCGGCGGGACGACGAATGGCGGCATGACGAACGCGACCGGCGAGACCACCGGCGGTGCGGCGACCCGGCCCGGCGGGACGACGATGGGGGAGACGACCGGAAGCACGGATACGGCGGCCCCCGGACAGGCGTTCGCGGCGATCGCGCCGCCCGCCGGTGCCGCTCCCCTGGCCGAGGCGTCGGGGCCGCCGGAGCCGCAGGGTACCGCCCAGCCGGAGACTACCGCCGTGGACCAGTACGGCAACCCGCTCTCCCCGATAGCGACACGGACCGTGCCGCTCGGCCAGACGCTCGTGGCCGGGGCCGAGGACCCGTCTGACGGCCCGCTCAAGAACAACCGGCTCGTCGCGTACTACGGCAACCCGCTCTCCGGGTACATGGGCGTGCTCGGAGAGACCGACCCCCAGACGATGATGGCGAAACTCAAGGAGCAGACGGCGGCCTACTCGGAGCTCGACCCCGCGCGCCCCGCCGTCCCGACGATAGAGCTTATAGCTTCGACTGCTTCGAGGGAGCCCGGCGCGACGGGGCTCTACATCAACCTGCTCCCGACCGAGCTTATAGAGCAGTACGCGCAGCTCGCCGAGGAGAACGGGGCGCTGCTCCTGCTCGACGTTCAGCTCGGGCTCGCGACGATAGAGGAGGAGATCGAGATCCTCCGCCCGTTCCTGGAGCGGCCCTACGTGCACCTCGCCATCGACACCGAGTACTCCATCGAGCCCGGCCAGATCCCCGGCGTCGACCTCGGCAACGTCGACGGTTCCG
>CADCVI010000145.1 GCA_902806105.1 uncultured Rubrobacteraceae bacterium | reverse complement strand
CGGCGAGCTGGCGCGCGACTCCGTGGGCTACCTGCCCGCACCCATCGAGCCCGAGCAGCTCGCTCTTGTCGTCAGAGAGCCGGTGGGGATAGTCGCTTGCATCGTCCCGTGGAACTATCCGCTGCTCCTCGCGGCCTGGAAGGTGGCGCCCGCGATCGCCGCCGGTAACGCCGTCGTCCTCAAGCCCTCCGAGGAGACGCCGCTCGCGACGCGCAGGATGCAGGTCCTGATCTCCGAACTCCTCCCCGACGGCCTCCTGGGCACGGTCTACGGGGCCGGAGGCGTGGGGGAGGCGCTGGTGCGGCACCCCGGCATCGACATGGTCGCGTTCACTGGGAGCCAGGAGACGGGAAGGAAGGTCGGTGCGATAGCGGCGGAGCGGCTGATGCGCGCGAACCTGGAGCTCGGGGGCAAGGACCCGTTTATCGTCTGCGACGACGTGGACGTGGAGGTGGCGGCGCAGGGGGCGGTGTGGGCCGCGTGCCTGAACGCGGGGCAGGTCTGCACCTCCGCAGAGCGGTTCTACGTGATGAGCGGTGTCGCAGACGACTTCGTCGAGGCCGCGAGGAGCTTTGTCGAGGGGCTGAAGATCGGGGACCCGATGGACCGGGCGACAGATGTTGGCCCGCTCATAAACGCCAGGGGGCGCGAGAAGGTCGAGCGGCACGTCGGCGAGGCGCTCGGAGGCGGCGCGAGGCTCGTCGCGGGAGGGGAGCGGTGGGGCGAAAAGGGCTTCTTCTACAAGCCGACCGTGCTCGCCGGCGTGAATCCCTCGATGAGGGTTATGCGAGACGAGACCTTTGGGCCGGTGGTGCCCATCGTCGAGGTAGGGTCCCTGGACGAGGCCATCGAAGCTGCGAACTCCGTGCCATATGGGCTGGGGGCGAACGTGTATACGAAGGATTTCGAGAAGATGCTGCGGTGCATGCGCGGGATCAGGGCGGGGACCGTCTGGATCAACGACCCCCTCACCGACAACGACGCCGCCCCGTTCGGCGGCTACGGCGGGAGCGGCATCGGCCGCGAGCTCGGGCGCGAGGGCCTCGAAGCTTTTCAGGAGACGAAGCACGTTCACATCGATCCGAGGGTAGAAAAGAAGGAGTGGTGGTACCCGTACGGGCGCGAGGACGAGCCCGGAAGGAGGACGATCTAGATGACCGAAAAGAGGCCGGAGCTTGTGGCGCAGGGCGTCTACCGCGTGGACGCCATCGGGCTCCCCAACGCCATCAACGTGCTGCTGCTTGAGAACGACGACGGGTGGACGCTCGTGGATACCGGGCTCGGGTCCAGCGTCGGGCGCATCCGGGACGCCCTGGCCGCGCTCGGCTCCGGGCCGGACGATCTCAAACGCATCTTTATCACCCACCATCACGACGACCACACGGGCGGGCTCGAGGGCTTACTCGAATGGGCGCCCGGGGCCGAGGTCGGGGCGGCGTCGCATGAGGCGGAGGTGATCTCGGGCCGGCGCGGGCTGGACCCCCAGAGCAACGGCTTCCTCCGCTACATGTCGCGCGGCGCGGAGCCGCCGTCGGTACCGGTCGGCAAGGTGCTGCGAGAAGGGGACCTTGTCTCGGGTTTCCGCGTGATCTCGACGCCCGGGCACACCGCCGGGCACGTCTCGCTCCTGCGCGACGCCGACGGCGTGCTGTTCACCGCCGATGCCTTCGGCCGCCTGCCGATCAGGCTGCGCGTCGGGGTGCGCAAGGGTTTCTGCACGAACCCGCCGCAGGCGAGACGCTCGGCGGAGAAGTTGCTCGGTGAGGAATTCGCGACCGTGATCCTGGCCCACGGATCCGTGATGCGCTCGGGGGCCAGGGCGGCGCTGCGCGACGCGTTAGACCGCTGCAAGTACTAGGGAAGAAAGAGGAACGTATGGAGACCAAGCTGAAGCGGTTGAGGAACTTCGTGGGCGGGGAGTACGCCGACCCCGTGGACGGGGGTTTCTACGGGCTGGAGAACCCGTCGACGGGGGAGATCTTCGCCGAAGCGCCGGCATCGAGCAGGGCCGACGTGGACCGGGCGTTCGGGGCGGCTGAGAAGGCGTTCGAGGGGTGGCGCGACTCCACGCCGGCCGAGAGAGGGCTCGCGCTGCTCAGCATCGCCGACAAGGTCGAGGAGCGGGCCGAGGAGCTCGTCGGGCTGGAGTCCGAGAACACGGGGAAGCCCATCGGGCTGACGATGGAGGAAGAGATCCCGATGATGGTCGATCAGATCCGGTTCTTCGCCGGCGCGGCCCGCATCCTGGAGGGCCGTTCGGCCGGGGAGTACATGGCCGGGATGACGTCCTTTGTCCGCCGCGAGCCCGTCGGGGTCTGCGCGCAGGTGACCCCGTGGAACTACCCGATGATGATGGCGGTGTGGAAGTTCGCCCCGGCAATCGCCGCCGGCAACACGGTAGTCTTGAAGCCGAGCGACACGACGCCCGTCTCGACCCTGATGCTCGCGGAGATAGCTGCCGAGTTCCTGCCCGAGGGCGTCCTGAACGTGGTCTCGGGCGACCGGGAGACCGGCCGCGCCCTCGTGGAGCACCCGACGCCGCAGATGGTCTCGATCACGGGCTCCGTCCGCGCCGGCATGGAGGTGGCCGACGCGGCGGCGAAGGACCTCAAGAGGACGCACCTCGAACTCGGTGGCAAGGCCCCGGTGATCGTCTTCGACGACGCCGACCTGGAGCTTGCGGCGGAGGCGATCTCCGTAGGCGGCTACTTCAACGCCGGCCAGGACTGCACCGCCGCCACCCGCGTCCTGGTGGCGCCGCGCCTGCACGACGACTTCGTCGCCGCGCTCGCCGAGCAGGCCAGGGGGACGAAGACCGCGGCCCCCGACGACGAGGACGCGCTCTACGGGCCGCTGAACAACGCGGCCCAGCTGCGCCACGTCTCCGGGATGATCGAGAGGTTGCCGGACCACGCCGAGGTGGTCGCCGGCGGGCACAGGGTCGGGGAACTTGGATACTTCTACGAGCCGACCGTAGTTTCCGGCCTCATGCAGGACGACGAGGCGTCTCAGAACGAGATCTTCGGCCCCGTCATCACCGTGCAGCGCTTCTCCGACGAGGACGAGGCGGTGAGGTGGGCGAACGGCGTGAAGTACGGCCTCGCCTCATCCGTCTTCACCCGCGATCACGGCCGGGCGATGAGGGTCAGCCGGCGCCTGGACTTCGGGTGCGTCTGGATCAACACGCACATCCCCCTCGTCGCCGAGATGCCCCATGGCGGCTTCAAGCACTCCGGCCACGGCAAGGACCTCTCGATGTACGGCCTAGAAGACTACACTCGTATAAAGCACGTCATGACCAACCTGGAAGCGTGAGGGACCTGGAGGAGGACCGGACATGCCTAAGGTAATAGGGGTACCCAGAGAGATAAAGGATATGGAGGGCCGCGTCTCGATGCAGCCCGACGGAGCTTACGAGCTCGTCCACCACGGCCACGAGGTCATCGTCGAGAAGGGCGCGGGGGAGAAGGCGGGCTTCACGGACGAGGAGTACGCGGCGGCGGGGGCGCGCCTCGTCGACGGTCCCGACGAGGTCTTCTCCTCGGCAGACCTGATCGTCAAGGTCAAGGAGCCCGTCCCCTCGGAGTACCACCGCTTCCGCGAGGGCCAGGAACTATTCACCTACCTCCACCTCGCCGCCGACAGGGAGCTCACCGAGTTCCTCATGGAGCGCAAGATCGACGCGGTCGCCTACGAGACGGTGGAGCTGCCCGACGGCTCGCTGCCGCTCCTCACGCCGATGAGCGAGGTCGCGGGGCGCATGGCGGTGCAGGCGGCGGCGCACCACCTCGAAAGCCCGCAGGGCGGCGCCGGGCTCCTGCTCGGCGGGGTGCCCGGCACGCCCGCCGCGAAGGTCACGATCATCGGCGGCGGCGTCTCGGGTACGGAGGCGGCGAAGATAGCGGTGGGGATGCGGGCGATCGTCCGCATCCTGGACATCAACCCGAAGAGGCTCGCCTACCTCTCGGACATCTTCGAGGGACGGGTGGACCTCGTGATCCCGAACAGGGCGAGGACGGCCGCCTACGTCGCGGAGTCCGACGTCGTTATCGGCGCGGTGCTGGTCCACGGGGCGAAGGCGCCGAAGCTCGTGAGCCGGGAGATGGTGGCGAGCATGAAGCCGGGGAGCGTGGTGGCGGACATAGCGATAGACCAGGGCGGGTGCTTCGAGACGAGCCGCCCGACGAGCCACTCGGAGCCGACGTACGTCGAGGAGGGCGTCGTCCACTACTGCGTGGCGAACATCCCGGGCGCCGTGGCGAGGACGTCGACGCTGGCGCTGACCAGCGTGACGCTGCCGTACCTGTTGAAGATAGCCGACCACGGCATCGAGGGGGCTGCGAGGGGGGATGACGCGCTGGCGAAGGGGCTTTCTACCATGCGCGGAGACCTGGTCTCGAAGCCCGTGGCCGAGGCTTTCGGGATCTCCTACACGGACCCCGCGGCGCTCCTGAAGTAGCGGCCGCCGCGCGAGACGGCGCCCCCGCCGAATGGTGACGGGGGCGCCGCGTTGAACCGGTGCTGTGATCCGTCCCCTACGGGAGCGGCTGGCCGCCGGTGACGCCCAGGGTCTCGCCGTTGACGAAGCTGGATTCCTGGGAGGCCAGGAAGACGAAGGCGGGGGCGAGCTCGGCGGGCTGGGCTGGCCGGCCCATCGGGTTCGTGCCGCCAAACTGCGAGACCGTCTCGCCGGGCATCGAGGCCGGGATTATGGGGGTCCACACCGGACCCGGGGCGACGGAGTTGGCCCTGAGCCCGTACTGCGTGACCTCCATCGCAAGGCCCTTGGTGAACGAGATGATCGCGCCCTTCGTGGAGGCGTAGGGGAGGAGGGTCGGCGACGGCTGGTAGGCCTGGATGGAGCAGGTGTTGATTATGCTCCCGCCCGGCCGCATGTGCGGGATCGCAGCCTTCGTGAGCCAGAACATCGCGTAGATGTTGGTCTTGAAGGTGCGGTCTAGAAGCTCGGTGGAGACGTCGGAGATGCCGCTGACGGTCATCTGGTGGGCGGCGTTGTTGACGAGGACGTCTATCCCGCCGAACTCGTCGACGGCCTTCTGGATCACCGCCTGGCACTGGGCCTCGTCCTGGATGTCGCCGGGCACCTTCACGGCTTTTCTGCCGGCCGCCTCGACGAGTTCGACCGTCTCCTGGGCGTCGACCTCTTCTTCGGAAAGGTAGGAGATCAGGACGTCCGCCCCCTCACGCGCGAACGCGAGCGCCACGGCCTTGCCGATCCCGGAGTCCCCGCCGGTGATGATCGCCTTCTTGCCCGTGAGCCTGCCGGAGCCGCGATAGGTCTCCTGGCCGAAGTCGGGCTTGGGCTGCATCTCCTGATCGGTGCCGGGGTGCTCGTCCATCTGCGTCTGCTCGGGGTACTGCGGCTGCTGGTACTGCGTCCTCGGGTCCTGCTGGGTGTACTGGTCCGACATCCTGCCTCCTTGCTGCGTTGCTATGGGCTTGTAAAAGCGCGTGAGCCGCCTCTCCCCGGAGACGCACGGCCTGAAGCCACATTGCCCGCTGTCCCGACGCGACAAACCACGAGCACGCGGGACTTCTGGCCCAAAAGATGCAACTTTCCTCCGTGACGCTTGTAGCGTGTCGGTGGGGCGGTGACGGGGGTAAAATCGCCCGCGTGGTCGTTTCCGGTCTATCGGGGTAGACCGACAGAAAAACATGATTCCGCGCGAGCGCGGGCACGGAGGTACGAGATGAGCGACGAGCAGACGCGTCAGGCGGCCGACGAGGGCCAGAACGACGGCACGGGCGACGGACAGTTGCGCAACGGGATCTTCGAGGGCTACGACGACGGGGAGCAGCCACTCCAGTCCTACACCGTGGTGGCAGGGGTCTTCAACCTGCTCTTCGCGGTCTTCCTGCTGCTCACGAAGGGGACGGGGCGCGAATTGCCGGAGCGCGGCATAGAAACGAGGGACATCGTGCTCCTCGGCCTCGCGACGCACAAGCTGAGCGACCTGATCGCCAACGACGCCGTGACGAGCTTCGTCCGCGCCCCGTTCACCGAGCTCCAGGAGAAGAAGAGCCCGAAGAGCGTGGACGAGAAGCCCCGGGGGACGGGCTTCCGGCGCTCCATCGGGGAACTCCTCACCTGCAAGTTCTGCATGGGGCAGTGGATCGCCTCTTTCTTCACCTACGGCCTGGTCTTCTCCCCGGCGGTCACGCGCCTCATCGCGAGCATGTTCGCCATCGTGACCCTCTCCGACCACCTCCACCAGACCTACACGGCCCTCAAAAACCGGTTGTAGGGGAGACCCGTGGCGAGCGAGGTCGTCGTCGTTACCGGGGCCTCGGCCGGGGTCGGGCGCGCGACCGCCCGGGCCTTCGCCACCCGTGGCGCGAGCGTCGCCCTCCTCGCGCGCGGCACCGACGGCCTCGAAGGAGCCAGGGAGGACGTCGAGGCCCTGGGCGGCCGGGCGCTCGTCCTGCCCGTGGACGTCGCCGACGCCGACGCGGTAGAGAGGGCCGCGGCGCGCGTCGAAGAAGAGCTCGGGCCGATAGACGTCTGGGTCAACAACGCGATGACCGTGGTCTTCGCGCCTTTCAAGGACCTGACGCCGGAGGAGTTCCAGAGAGCCACCGAGGTCACGTACCTCGGCCACGTCTACGGGACGATGGCGGCCCTGAAGAGGATGCTGCCGCGCGACCGCGGAACTATCGTGCAGGTAGGGTCGGCCCTCTCGTACCGGGCGATCCCCCTGCAGTCCTCGTACTGCGGGGCGAAGTTCGCCATCAGGGGCTTCACGGACTCCCTCCGCACCGAGCTCAAGCACGACGGAAGCCGGGTCCACGTGACGATGGTGCAGCTTCCGGCCCTCAACACCCCGCAGTTCGGCTGGTCGAGGACGAAGCTCCCCCGCCACCCGCAGCCGGTACCCCCGATCTACCAGCCCGAGGTCGCCGCGGAGGCGATCTTCTGGGCCGCCCATGGGCGCAGGCGCGAGGTCTTCGTCGGCGCTTCCTCGGTCCTGACCATCCTCGGCAACAAGATAGCGCCGTGGGCGGCGGACCTCTACCTCGGCCTGACGGGCTACGAGGGGCAGCAGACAGAAGACCCCGTCGGCCCCGACCGCCCCGACAACCTCTTCGAACCCGTCCCCGGCGACCACGGCGCCCACGGGATCTTCGACGACGAGGCATCCGACAGCAGCCCCCAACTCTGGGCGACAAAGAACCGCGGCTGGCTCGCCCTCGCCGGAGCCGCCCTCGCCGGAGCCGCCCTCGCAGCGGCAAGGAGGAAGGCCCGAGACCCGTAGGCACCAACGAGCAGCCGTATACGCGCCCGGCCAGGATCAAGCTCACCCTCAAGACCGCCACTCCCGTCCTCCCGCAGGCCCGCTCCGTCCTCCACACCCCCCAGCGCGACTAGGAAGGGCTATTGGAACGGCACCCTCCATCGAGGATTACGCCCTCGCCTTCGACTGCTAGCCGGCCTCCCTCGTGGGCCGGAATGGCTCGGTGTACTGGTACTGCCCGCCCCGCTTCGACGCACCCTCCGTGTTTGCGTGCCTCCTCGACAAAGAGGGCGGCCACTGAACGATACGCGCGATAGCCGAATATAAAACCGAACGGTCGTACCCAAAGAATGGCACGACCCTGCGGGAGG
>CADCVI010000144.1 GCA_902806105.1 uncultured Rubrobacteraceae bacterium | reverse complement strand
TACAGCCCGAAGACGGATCTCTTCTACGTCCCGGTACAGGATACCGGTTCGCAGGTCGCGCGGCGGCGCAGGGAGTTCAAGGAGGGCATCCCTTACTGGGGAGCGGCCGTCATCGTGGACTCCGAGAACATGAAGGGGTCCGTAACGGCCTTCAGCGCGTCCACGAGCGAGGAGGTCTGGAGGTGGGAGAACGAGATCCCGATGTGCGCATCGGTGCTCGCCACCGCCGGTGACCTCGTGTTTGCCGGGGAACCCACGGGCGAGTTCAACGCGTTGGATGCGCGCACCGGGGAGCTTCTGTGGCAGTTCCAGTGCGGGTCCGGACACCACAGCAGCCCAGTAACCTACAGCATCGACGGAAGGCAGTACATAGCCGTGCCGATCGGCTGGGGCAGCTGGGTCGAAGGGTTCTTGCCGGGCATGATCGGGGGGCCGCACGGAGCCGGTCTCTTCTGCTTCGCTCTGCCGGAAGAGTAAGCACAGATGTTCCGTACGCCGGGTGGCACACGCCACCCGGCGTACGGGAAGGAACGTCTCCGGTGCGGAGTGACCCCTGAGCTAGGGTTGCATGACTTGTTGGGGACGATGAGGTTGCACAACAAAGCCCACTTGAAAGGAGGTGATAGTCATGGAACTCCAAAAATGGGAGACACCCGATTTCGAGGAGATCGGGACCAGCGCTGAGGTAACCGCGTACGCCGGTATCTGGACGGATTCGGAATAGGCGGACAGGGCGCCGGACCGAATGGTTCGGCGCCCGCACCATCCCCGTCCTGCCGTGGGGCGAGTGCGGCCGGGGAAAATGTTCGAGGTAGACGGATGGAGGATAGGCGTGTGGGTGCGTGTGCTCGGAGCGGCGGCGGGGGGAGGGTTTCCGCAGTGGAACTGTGGCTGCCCCCAGTGTCGGGCCGCGCGCGACGGCTCGCGGCCCTGCCGTCCACGCACCCAGTCCTCGATCGCGGTGAGCGCCGACTACCGGCGGTGGTTCGTGCTCAACGCTTCACCAGATATTCGCGCCCAGATCGAGTCCTTCCCGGCCCTGCACCCACGCGGGGTCAGGGATTCTCCCGTGCAGGCCGTGCTGCTCACCGACGCCGAGCTAGACCATACCCTCGGGTTGCTGCTGCTGCGGGAGGCCGGTGACATCGAGGTACATGCCACCGCGGCAGTCCACGAGATTCTCTCCACAGGCACGTCTCTGCTCCAGACCCTCGGCGCCTACGCTCGCATCGAGTGGCGGACGGTCGTTACGGGGACGGAGGTATCGCTGGGGGATGGTTTGTCCTACCGGGCCTTCCGCGTTCCCACGAACAAGCGGGCGCGTTTCGGGACCGGGGGGGGAGAAGAGAGCGTGGTGGGGTACCGGATCACCGACGGGCACACCGGCCGGTCCCTGGTGTACGTGCCGGGAGCGCAGGAGCTGACGGCTTCGGTGCTTGCTCATCTCGAAGGTTGTGCGTGCCTGCTCTTCGATGGGACCTGCTGGGAAGACGACGAGCTGATCCGCCTCGGCATCGCCGGTAAGACGTCGCGCGACATGGGGCACCTGCCGATCAGCGGCGCCGACGGCAGCCTGAAGAGGCTGGCCCCGCTCCCCATCGAGCGCAAGATCTATATCCACATCAACAACACCAACCCCATCCTGCTCGAAGACTCGCCCGAACGGCGCATCGTCGAGGAGCACGGTTTGGAAGTGGCCGCGGACGGCCTAGAACTGGAGATCTGAAGTTGGTCGTATCCGAAACCGAGAGCTTCATCGGGGCCCTGCGCGCTCAGTCCGAGCGCTACCACAGCCGGCATCCGTTCCACGAGATCATGAACGAGGGGGGCCTGAACCGCCGGCAGATCCAGGGGTGGGTGGCCAACCGCTTTTACTACCAGGAGAACATCCCGCGCAAGGACGCCGCCATCCTCGCCAACTGCCCCGACCGCGAGGTACGCCGGCGCTGGATCCAGCGCATCCACGACCACGATGGAACGGCGGACGGAGAGGGGGGCATCGAGGCCTGGCTGCGCCTCGGCGAGGCCGCGGGGCTGACGCGGGAGGAGATGTGGGACGGGCGGCACGTCGTGCCCGGGGTGAGGTTCGCCGTCGATGCCTACGTCACCTTCGCCCGCACCCGCCCGTGGGTCGAGGCGGTAGCCTCCTCGCTGACCGAGCTGTTTGCTCCGGACCTGATGGCGGAGCGCCTGGCCGCGTTCGAGCGCTTCTACACCTGGATCGACCCCGCCGGGCTGGCGTATTTCCGCTCCCGCCTCACACAGGCCCCGCGCGACTCTGACCACGCACTGGAAGTGGTGATGGAGCACTGCCGGACGCCCGAGGAGCAGGCGCGAGCCGTGGCGGCGTTGTCCTTCAAGGGCGACGTGCTGTGGAGCATGTTGGACGCCATCGACAGGGCCTATCCGGGCAGCACGCAACAGGAGGACCACTGATTGCAACAACCACACCGGCGTGTATCGGGTATCGGATCCGCCACTCGACTCCGGATCATATCGAGCCAGCTATCGAGCGTGCGCCAAGACCCGCGGATGTGGGGCGCATGTTGGCACAGGGGGTGACATGAGCGTTGCGGTACGGTCTACGAATCGACCTCATCTGGCGCGGCTGGTCCGATTGCATTGGGACCCCGTGCGAAAACAGCACGTGCTGCTGGCACCGGAGGGGGTGCTGGTCCTGAATCAGACGGGTGCGACCATCCTGGGCCTGTGCGACGGGGGGCGGACGGTCGATGAGATCGTGGAGGAGTTGCGCGGACGGTACGACAGCGTGTCTGGCGACGAGGTGCAGAGCTTCCTCGCCCGACTCGTCGCAAAGCAATGGGTGGAGCTTGGCGATGAATAGGCCGTATGGCATGCTGGCCGAGCTCACCTACGGTTGCCCGCTCCACTGCCCGTACTGCTCCAACCCGCTCAACCTCGCGGGCTACCGCGAGGAGCTGACCACGGCAGAGTGGCAACGGGTGCTGACCGAGGCGCGCGACCTCGGCGTACTGCAGCTTCATCTCTCGGGCGGCGAGCCGCTCCAGCGCCCCGACCTCGAAGAGATCGTGGCCGGCGCCCGAGATCTCGGCCTGTACACCAACCTCATCACGAGCGCCCTTGGCCTCTCGCCCCAGCGGGCGGAGGGATTGAAGACCGCCGGCCTCGACCACGTGCAGATCAGCATCCAGGCCGACGAGCCAGCCCTCTCCGACCGCATAGCCGGTACGCCTTCCTACGGACGCAAGATCGAGGCGGCTCGTATGGTCAAGGAGATGGATTGGCCGCTCACCATGAACGTGGTCATCCACCGCCACAACATCGACAGGATAGGCCGCATCCTCGATCTGGCCGAGGGGCTGGGAGCAGATCGGATCGAGCTGGCCAACACCCAGTACTACGGCTGGGCCTGGCGCAACCGCGCGGCCCTGCTGCCCACCAGGACCCAGCTCGAAGAGGCCGAGACGATAGTACGCGCCGCACGCCAGCGCCTGGAGGGGAAGATGCAGATCATCTACGTCATCCCCGATTACTACAGCTTGTACCCCAAACCCTGTATGGGCGGCTGGGGCCAGAAGCAGCTAACGGTGACGCCCAACGGCGGCGTCCTACCCTGCCCCGCGGCGCACACCCTCGATCTCCCCCGAGCCACCGTGCGTGAGAGCTCGCTGGAGTGGATCTGGGACGAGTCGCCCCTCTTCCAACGTTTCCGGGGGACGGATTGGATGCCGGACCCTTGCCGGAGTTGCGATCGCCGCGAGATCGATTTCGGCGGCTGCCGCTGCCAGGCGTTTCAGCTTACCGGCGATGCCGCGCGCACCGATCCGGTCTGTCACCTCTCGCCCGACCATGGGCTCGTAGCCGACGCGGTACAGGCTGCAAACGAGCGCGAAGCGCCGGGCGAAGAAGAACTCATACCCCGTGTCCGTACGGTCCGCCGTCCATAAGGACTACGGCGCGGTGTACCTGCCTACGCGTGAATCTGGCTGGTGCTCCTGCAGCTATGAGGCGTGTCAGGATGGCAAGAACAGCTGCTACTCACCGATCCACAGCTTAGAGCCTGAAAGGAGTCTGCGATGACCTTGATATCGCTTCTCATCCTCGGTCTTATCCTCAGCCTGGATAATGCCCGGTTGGCAGTTGCGCTCGGGCCCTTAGTGTTCGGCTGGCGCCGCGCACTCCGCATCGCATTGGTGTTCGGGTTGTGGGACGGCGTCTCGCCCCTGGTAGGTCTGCTGATCGGGCGCTACTTCGGGGAGGAGATCGGCGAAACGGCGGACCTTGTGGGGCCGATCGTCCTGCTTGTGCTTGGTTTGTACCTCGTCGTTCGAAGCCTGCAAACCGAAGCACCGGAGGGGCTGGACGAGCGTTGGATGCTCCTCGGCATCCCCCTAACCCTGAGCCTGGACAACCTGCTCGCGGGTACTGGCTTGGGGATGTTGGGCTTCCCTCCCGTGTTCACGGCAGCGGTATTCGGCATCATGACGGCCCTAACGACGTTCGCTGCCCTTCAACTCGGGGGGGTCGTCGCCCGCTTCATACCCATCCGCCCCGATCTTCTCAGTGGTGTGGGACTGGCGATCACGGCGGCGGTCGTGCTGGTACTGGGATACTAGACACCAGCCGAGATCGGGACAAAAGGATGAGCTCAGAGCGTGTCTTTTAGCATTGAGGATTGGAGCGGCCCCACGGTTCTCATGGATAAGAGAAGGCCGTCCCACCGGCCTGTGCGAGCAAGAGAGGCATCATCCGGGCTGCCGCATGCCGATCTGCCGGAATACGCTCTACCTCCCCGTGAGACGTCTTGGGTGCCACCTTCCGAACGTAGGACCGTAGTGGACGGGCCGAGTAGATAAACCTGGTTTCTATTGGCGTTGGGAGGTGAAACCATCCAGCCACGGGTCAGACAATTCGACGATGGGGACACCGACGCAGTAGTTGGCCTCTCGCTCAGGGCGTGGGAGCCGGTCTTCGCATCCATGGAGCGGGCGATCGGTTCCGAGCTCTACGGTCGGTTCTATCCGGACGGCTGGCGGGCGAGTCAGCGGCAAGCGGTGCAGGACGTATGTGCCTCGCAGGAGAAGCGAGTGTGGGTCGCCGAGGTGGACGCACGCACCGTCGGCTTTGTGGCGGTCGAGCTTCACCCCGAGAGCAGCATCGGCGAGATCCACATGCTGGCCGTCGACCCCGACCACCAGGGCGGCGGTATCGGAACCGCCCTGACCGAGTTCGCACTCAAGTGGATGGAGGACGCCGGGATGACGGTCGCGATGGTCGAGACGGGGGGCGACCCCGGGCACGCTGCGGCACGCCGCACGTACGAGAAGGCCGGCTACGTCCACATGCCGATAGCCAGGTACTTCAAGGGGCTGTAGCAGAACCCGGGTACCGCGCCCTCCGGCGCTCGCCCGAGACAGGGCAGTTGGACGACGAAAGCCGACCGTCCCGGCAACCAGGAGCCCGGCGACGGGAGCGCTGTCATCTGGATGGATCGGGAAGAGAACCTCATGGTGGGTCCGGCCCGGTCCGGCGTGGGGGCCGTGCCGCGCCGACGCCGGCGTAGGAGCGACGTCGGGCTGCGATGCTCGATGCAAGCTCCTTCGGTTGTGGCTCGCCGGTCCCCGTAATGGAGTAGCCGGCTAGAGTAGCTCCCTTTCCATGCGGGCGTGGATCTCGTCTCGCACCGCTCGAAAGACCGCGAGGCGTTCTTCTTCGGTGCCGGTCACCCGCGACGGGTCGGGGAAGGACCAGTGGAGGCGCTCCTTCGCGCCGGGGAAGACGGGGCATGCCTCGTTCGCATCGTCGCAGACGGTGACTACGTAGTCGAAGGGCTCTCCCAGGTACCGATCTAGGGTCTTGGACTCCTGATCCGAGATGTCCGCCCCGATCTCGGCCATCGCCCGCGCCGCGAGCGGGCGGATGTTCGTGGCCTCGGTGCCGGCGCTGTGGACCTCGAACCGGTCCCCGGCGAGGTGGCGCAGGAGCCCCTCGGCCATCTGGGAGCGGGCGGAGTTGTGCGTGCAGAGAAAGAGGACGCGGGTCTTGTTCATGGCATCTCCTGGATCTTGAGGTGCGAGATGGCCTCGCCTAGCAACTCGCGGGCGGCACCGCCGTTCAGGGAGTAGAAGCTCCACCTGCCCCGCTTCTGCTCGCGCACGAGACCTGCCTCCTTCAGCTTCTTGACGTGGTACGAGACCTTTGACTGGCCCATGCCGAAACGGTCCTCGAACTCGCACACGCAGATACCTAGTTCCTCATCGCCCGTACCGGCGGGGACGCCGCGATCCGGCAGCGGGCCGCAACAACCCCGGCCCTCGGCCATCATCCCGAGCATCCTGACCCGGATCGGGTCCGAGAGCGCCCGCCCGAGGGCCACGAGCCTCTCTACCTGCTCCTCCCCGGTGGCGCAACCCTCCCCCACCGCGAGTACTTCGCTCGTCACGACCCTAAACTCCTGCCGTGCCACCTACGACGCCCCCTCCGGCTTGCGCGCCCGGACGAAGGCGCTGGCGACGGGTATCTCCCGGAGCGCCCGCACGTCTTCGGGGCCTCCGAGACCCTCGATCAGCCCGGGCTCGTAGGCGTGCGTGACTTCTACGGAGACGTCCTCGAAGCCGGCGGCCACGAGCATTGCCTCGTACTCCGCACTCTCCAGAGCCCCGGAGATGCAACCGGACCACAGCTCGACGCTCCGGACCACCCTTTCCGGGAGCCGCGCCTTCTCGCCGAGAAAAACCACGTCGGAGACGGCGAAGCGCCCGCCGGGTTTGAGCACCCGGAACGCCTCGCCCAGGACCTTCGCTTTCTCGGTAGAGAGGTTTATGACGCAGTTGCTGATGACTACGTCGACGTGTCCGTCGGGGAGCGGTATCTCCTCGATCTCGCCCTTCAGAAACTCGACGTTCTCCAGCCCGGACTCACGCGCGTTCTCCCGGGCGAGCCCCAACATCTCGTCCGTCATGTCCAACCCGTACGCCTTCCCGCCGGGCGAGACGCGCCGGGCCGAGAGGAGCACGTCTATGCCGCCACCGCTCCCGAGGTCCAGCACGACCTCCCCCGGCGAGAGCGCCGCGAGCGCCACGGGGTTCCCACAACCCAAGGAAGCCTCGGCCGCGAGACGCGGCAACTCGCCCTTCTCCTCACCGGAGTAGCTCCCCCCTGTCATATCCACCGCCAACGCCCCCTCGTCGGTACCGCAACAGGAAGAGCCGCAACAGGACGCGCCGCCCCCATCGTCCCGGATCTTCAGAGCAACCTTGGCGTACCTCTCCCCGATCCGTCCCCTCAATCCCTCGCTCACGGACAGCCTCTCCTCTACGCATAAATATTATTTGATACGAGTGTAGATCTATGGGGCTTGTCGTGTCAAGGTATGGTGGAGGATCGGGGAGACGGGGTGTTGGATCCGGCGGAGGCAGAGCGGAGAGTTTACGGGGAGTTCGCGCAGCGCAAGGAGTTCTTCGGGCGGTTGGTGGGGAGGCTGTCGGCCAGCTTTCGTGGCGGAGGAGCGAGGAGACATCGACATCTGGAAACGGGCCCCGTGCTCGGTTGCCGGGGGGAGATATCCATGAGGATGCGTGAGGGGTTCGAACATCCCGGCGCTGGATACGTTTCGTCCAGTTGCCCCGGCTACCAGGGAGGCAAGAGTTGACCGACCCGCTGTTACGACACTTCCGGATGCTGGCC
>CADCVI010000143.1 GCA_902806105.1 uncultured Rubrobacteraceae bacterium | reverse complement strand
CGTGCCTCAGGCAAGGAGACCTGGCCGAACAAGCTGGACGTGACCGCCGCCGGGCACCTCATGGCCGGGGAGAGCGGGCTCGACGGGCTGCGGGAGCTCGAAGAGGAGCTTGGGCTCCTGGTGGGGGCCGACGAGGTAACGCCCCTCGGGACGCGCAGGAACGAGCTGGAGATACCCGTCGGTATGGACAGGGAGTTCCAGGACGTCTTCCTGCTCGTCAGGCGGCTCACACCATCGGATCTCCGGCTCCAGGAAGAGGAGGTGGCCTCCGTGGCCCGTCTCCGGCTCGACGACGTGGAAGGGCTCTGCGAGGGCAAAGACGTACCCTTGGAGGAGTGGGTAGACGGTGAGAGGAGAGCGTCGAAGACGAGGATCGAGCACTTCGTCCCCGGAGGAGAACGCTACCTGATGCGCATCGTCCGGGCCGCCAGAAAGGTCCTCAACGGAGAAGGGGCGGGAGATACCTTCCCCGACGGACCGCGCAAGGGTTGACGCGTCCTCTCCTGGATGGGCCCATGTTCGGCGTGGGCTGCGACATAGTTAGAAAGATTCCTTCGCCAACCGGATGAGCGTGCCGGGGCACCTACTGGCCGCTCCCGCCCGGGTACACGGAACCTTCCAACCGTACATGGCGTGACGGTCGGTATCTCGCGTTCGGCCTTGGGGCTCTGCTGGGTGTCTCAGGCCTCTCGCACGATAACGCCTCGCAAGTCTTCCAGGGCCTCGTCTGCCTGGCGGGCGGCGAGTCCTGCGCGCCACGCTGCGCTGCGGGCATCCTTCGAAGCGTACCCCGCGCGTCCTCCCGCTCCTGCTTCGCCGATCAGGGCGCACAGGGCCCGCGCGGCTCCGGCGGCGAGATGCGCGGCGGCGGCCGCTCCGCGGGCGTTCGCCTCGGGGAGATCGGCCAGGGACGCGGCGGCCAGGCTTGCGACGTCCGCCGACCTGAGCGCTCCCTCCACGGTAGCGTTCAGGGAAGGGTTGACATCGTGCGGCCCGGCGAGCTTCTCTAGATCCACCCGGAGGCCGAGCGCTAAGTCCCGGGTTACGCTAGCACGCCGGGACGGGGGTTCGGGACCTGGATGCCACGCCCCCGCGAGCAGACCGGCGGCGAGCGCGGCCGCGTGCAGGGGCGCCGCTCCTTGACCCGGCGTCGCTGCTTCTCTCTCCTCCCTCGCGGTCACGCGACGCATTCTACCCCAGGTGGTAGCGGGCACAGACGGGGCCACGCGGAGGGTGTCCTCGGATGCCCGTCAGGGTTATCATTGTCCGTATGAGAATCGCGCTGGCGCAGATCAACACCGTGGTGGGCGACGTTTGGGGCAACGTGGAGAGGGCGACCGACGCACTGGGAAGGGCGGTAGAAGAGGGCGCGGACCTCGTGGCCTTTCCGGAGCTTACGATGACCGGGTATCCGCCGGAGGACCTGCTACTCCGCCCCAGCTTTATCGAGGAGAACCTCGAGGCCCTCCACGATTTCTCCCGCAGGGTCCCCGAAGGAGTAGCTGCTGCTGTCGGGTTCGTGGACCTCGACGGAGATCTGTACAACGGCTGCGCCATCGTCTCGGGCGGGGAGATCCTGCACCGTTACCACAAGCGTTACCTGCCAAACTACGGCGTCTTCGACGAGAACCGCTATTTCCGCGAGGGCGAGGGCGCCCCGGTGGTGAGGTTGGACGGTTCGCTTGTCGGGGTGAGCGTCTGCGAGGACATCTGGTACCCGGGCGGCCCCGCGCGCGAGCAGGCCCTCGGGGGGGCGACCGTCCTCCTGAACATCTCCGCCTCCCCGTACCACCGGCTCAAGGGCGACTCCCGCGAGAGGATGTTGAGCGTCCGGGCGTCGGACTACGGCTGCTACGTGGTCTTCTGCAACCTCGTGGGCGGCCAGGACGAGCTCGTCTTCGACGGCCGCTCGGCCGTCCTGGACCCGGGTGGCAACGTGATCGCCCGGGCGAAGCAGTTCGAGGAGGACCTGCTCCTCGTCGACCTTCATCCCGAAGAGGCCCTCTTCCACCGCCTGCACGACCCGAGGCCCCGCAAGGAGAACCCGGACCAGGTGCCCGTCATCGTCGAGGTGCCGGCGCGTAAGGACGGTGCGAGGGTCGTCTCCCGCCTCGAACACCACGGCGAGCCGCGGGTGGAGCCCACGCTCCCGGAGGAGGGGGAGGCGCTCGAAGCTCTCGTACACGGGCTCGGGGACTACTTTCGAAAGAACGGTTTCTCGCGGGCGGTCCTCGGCCTCTCCGGTGGCATCGACTCCTCGCTCGCCGCTTACGTCGCCGCGAAGGCCCTGGGTCCTGAGAACGTCACCGGCGTCCTCATGCCTAGCCGCTACACCACCGAGCTGAGCAACACCGACGCTGCGGCGCTCGCCAAGAACCTCGGCGTCGACACCCAGGTCGTCCCCATCGGGCCGGCCTTCGACGCGTACGGGGCGATGCTCGAAGGTGCTTTCAGGGGGCTGCCCGAGGACGTCACGGAGGAGAACCTTCAGTCGCGCATCCGGGGGAACATCCTCATGGCGCTCTCCAACAAGTTTGGTTGGATCGTTTTGTCCACCGGTAACAAGAGCGAGATGAGCGTGGGCTACTCGACGCTGTACGGGGACATGGCCGGGGGCTTCGCCGTCATCCGAGACGTCCCAAAGACCCTCGTTTACCGCGTGTGCCAGCACATAAACGAGATAGAAGGCCGTGAGGTGATCCCCGATTCCGTCCTCCAGAAGGAGCCCTCCGCCGAGCTCCGCGAAGACCAGCGCGACGTCGACTCCCTCCCGCCGTATGAGGTTCTGGACCCGATCCTTCAGGCCTACATCGAGGAAGACAAGGGGATAGGCGAGATCGTGGCGAGTGGCTTCGACGAGGAGGACGTGAGACGCGTCGTCAAGCTCGTGGACGCCGCCGAGTACAAGCGCCGCCAGGCCCCGACCGGCATAAAGGTGACCTCCCGCTCCTTCGGCCGCGACCGTCGCATGCCGATCACCAACCGCTACCGCGAGCGCCGGGGCGAGTAGGGTTCTCCGCCGGACGGTCCCGGTTCGTCCGGATAAGCGCCTGTACACTAGGGTCCTCTTGCTCGCGCCACCTCGGAGGTCTCCCGGATGAATCCCGTTGCTTTGCTCTTGCTGATGCTGGCCATCGCTGGAGAGGTGATCGGAACTGCGGGCCTCAAGGCCTCCGAGGGTTTCAGCCGGATCGGGCCATCTGTGGTGGCGGTGCTTGGGTACTGTGCGGCGTTCTACTTCCTGTCGTTGTGCCTCAAACAGCTCCCCCTCGGGATCGCCTATGCCATCTGGTCGGGGCTCGGCACGGTAGGGTCCGTGCTCATAGGGGTCCTGATCTGGCGTGAGGCGCTGGGGCTGACGCACCTGGCCGGTATCGGCCTGATCCTGGCAGGCGTGGTGGTCCTGAACGTCGTCGCCGGTAGCCCCAACCCCTGAAGGTCATCCCGGGGGACGAGCCCCTGCTCTCCTTCTACCCTACAGGCCCGCGTCCGTTCGCCTCGTAGCGTACGGGCGCCCCGCCCGGAACCTCGAACACGATGCCGAGCGAACCACCGGCGAAGATCCGGTCTGGTTGGAGACGGGTGCGAGTCTGGAGGCGTGCGGTTCGACGTCCCCGGGCTCACGCCATGCGTCGCGTGAGCGCCGTCGCGGTTGCGGGGTGGTACGAAGTCTGTCCGAGAAGCCCGTGCGGCTCTTCGCCCCTTACGTGACGTCTCGCCCGCGTAGCAGCAGGGCGGCCAGTACGACGAAGGCGACGGTATAGGCCGAGAGCGTCAGGACGGCGCGCGTCGGGTCCACGATGGATTCCGGCGTCCCGAAACCCTCGGGGGAGGCGGAGCCGAAGGAGCCGATCAGGGCGTTGGAGTTCTCGTTCAGCAGGAACTTGCGGAACGCGTCGTAGTCCCTGTTCGCGGCCAGCAAGGTCCCGGCCAGGCCCTCAAGGAGGAGCGCGTAGACGAGGCCGAGGCCGATGGCGAACGGCGTGGCGCGAAACAGGACGGCAAGCGCCGCTCCGACGGCCGTCCAGGCAGCCAGGATCAGGAACCCGGCCCCGAACGCGCGCAGGATTTCGCCCACGGGCGGCCAAGCAACATTGACGTCCTCGATACGGGCGATCACCAGGCTGGTCGCCGCGCCGGCGGCGAAGGCCAGCAGCACGAACCCGACGAGGGCCAGGCCGAGCATCAGGACCTTGCCGAGGAGGACGCCGGTCCTGCCCGGGCGCTGGGTGAGGGTCGTCTTCAGGGTCCCCCAGCCGTACTCCCCGCCTACCGCTAGCGCCCCCAGGATAAGGGCCACTGGCCCCCCTCCGGTGCTGGAGAAGCCGGTGAGCACGTTGGAGAGCACGTTCTCCGGGAACAACACCCTGAGGAACGCATCCTGGTCAGCCCCCGGCGGCATGGCCTCCTGCGGCATGTCCGCGAAGACGACGTACGTCAGCACGTACCCGAAGAGGACTACGAGGGCGAGCCAGATCAGGGCGAGCACCCAGGTAGCCGGGCGCTTGCCCAGCTTGATAAGCTCTGCCGAGAAGCTCGCACCCATCAGACCGTCTCCCCTTCGGTAAGCTCCAGGAACACCTCTTCTAGCGACTGTTCAGCGACGCGCAGCTCGCTCACGCGCACCCCCGCGCTCACGAGCTTGGCGTTGACCTCCGCCGCCCGCCGCGCGTCGATGGTCAGCCTCAGCATCCCGTCCGTCACCACCGCCTCCTCCACGCCCGCCAGACGTGCCGCTATGTACCTGGCCTCCTCGAGAGGTTCGGCGCGCACGAGCAGGCCCGCCCTGCCACGGAGCTCCGCGACCGTCCCCTCGGCGACGAGCCTGCCCTTGCGGATCACCCCGACGCGGTCGCAGATCTGCTCGATCTCGCCGAGCAGGTGGCTCGAGAGGAGCACGGTACGCTCGCCGCGACCGAGGGTGCGGATCAGGGCTCGCATGTCCGCCATCCCCTTGGGGTCGAGGCCGTTGGTCGGCTCGTCCAGGATCAGGAGGTCCGGGTCTTTCAGAAGGGCGGCCGCCACCCCGAGGCGCTGCTTCATCCCGAGGGAGTACTTCTTGAACTTGTCCTTCGCCCTGCCAGAGAGCTCCACCGTGTTGAGCGCATCGTCCACCCGCCAGTACGGCACCCCGGAGTATCTTGCCATGACGCGCAGGTTATCCTTGCCGGAGAGGTAGGGGTAGAAGGCGGGCGACTCGACCAGCGCCCCGATACCGGACAGACCGGCCGGGGCCCCGGGCTTCTCGCCCAGTACCTTCGCGGTACCGGAGGTCGGTCGTATGAGACCGAGCAGCATCCTGAGGGTGGTCGTTTTTCCGGCACCGTTGGGACCCAGAAACCCGTATACCTCGCCGCGCCGGATGGTCAGGCTGAGATCTTTCACGGCGTTTATGCGCCCGTAGCGCTTGGTGAGACCGTGCGTTTCAACGAGAGCGAGGCCGTCCCGGGGTGAGGAATGCTTCACGCCTTCACCCTCGAACATCTTGCTCATGCTGGCCTTCACCATTCTCTCCTTCTGATCGACTACGCCTGTCCTCAACCTTAGATCGGGGCACAGCCAATAGGTTACCCCCCACCTACACCTCTACCCACGACCATTGTGCTGCCAGCCACACGGGCCGCGCTACCATTGGCGACTCCCGCGTGCTCGCAACCGGTCCGGCCACCGGGGGAGCGGCGTACTCGCCCGGTAGCCGGGGTAGTTGCATATTCTTAGTGCTGCTTGCTGAGCAGCGCGCCCCTGAGCCACAGGGCAACGCCCGCGTTCAGGGCCCCCGCCGCTGCTGCGAGCGTTACGATACCGGCTCCGAAGAGCGTCTCGGTGCCCCTTGCGTTGCGTTCGAACTCCAGGACCTTGAAGGGGCCCTGTCCCAGGCTGAACGAGTTCCAGCCTTGCGCGTCCGCGAGCACGGAGACCGCCAGGGCGGATCCCGCGAGGACTACCAGGATGGCGAAGAAACAGGTGACGAACGAGATGGCGGCTACCTTTATCATGCCGCACTCCTTTCCGTGTTCGGTTCGAGGGCAAAGGATAGGTGGCGCAGGGCGTTGCGCCCGTCTGCTGCGACGACGGTCACGCCGAGCATGTTGATGAGCAGCACTATTCCCAGGAACGCCAGGAAACTCGATCCCAGGAGGCTGCTCGCCAGGAGGATGAGCAGGCCAAGGCCCCCGCTGACCACCGGTCCCGCGACGGCGACCAGGAGGCCTCGCCGTGGCGGGACTCGACGGTGCTGGACCGCGACCGAGAGGCCGCGTATCCCCAGGAAGGAGGGCACGGGCAACAGCGCCAAGACGTGTGCCGCCTCGTGTACGAGGAGGCCGACCGAGGTCGCCAGCGTGACGGCGAGGACGGTCCAGAGCGACAGCGGGGTGATCGGCGTAAGCACCCACATCGGAAGGGTCGCGGCCAGGCCGACGAACAGCGAGCGAGGGCCGAGCCTTCGGGCGATGCCGAGGGAGCAGGCCAGCCTGCTCCCGCCGTCGATCTCCAGCCGCTGTGGGTTCCAGGGCGCGTTGACGCAGCCAGAGCGCAGCCCGACGATCAGGACCCAGAGTATTCTCGGCAGGAGCATGAAGAGCCGCCTGAGCCCGACCTCGACGTTCAGCAGATACTTCTCGTTCAGCCGGGCGGCGAGCTGTAGAAAGTCATCCGTCGCGCGCTCGGTGGCGACGCCGTAACGGCGCGAGGTTCCGGCGGCGATCTCCCCGACCGTGCGCCGGCCGTCCACGAGGGAGAGCATGAAACGCCCGGTATCGTTGAGGGGCGCCCTCTCACCCGTCACGGTGTCGAGGAGGTGATCTCCCCTGAGCACGACGCCCGCGGGGAAGGTCGGTATTCCCTCCCGGAAGATCATGCCCTCCTCCTGTAGCTCTCCGTCAGCACGGCTATCGCGAGGCCGAGAACGGCGGTCGTGAGGACGAGCCCCGCCCCGAATAACGATTGAGGCACGCCGAGCAGGACGAGCTTGGGCATCGACCATGAGGCAGCAACATAGACGCCGACGAGCAGGGCTCCCAGGGTTGCGTAGGAGAGTATCTGCTCGTAGGTGTTCCGCAGCTTGCAGGGGACCAGGAAGCCGGAGCCCACGGCCAGCAGCAGGATGACGGGGACCATCACGTACAGGGTGCCCAGGCCCCCGGCGCCTTCGAGCCACAGCAGCGGCGTGAGTACGGCGGCTCCGGGGAGAAGGATCGCCAGCATCCCTCCGCAGAGGCCCGCGAGAAAGACCCCGCTTGCGTAGGACACGGCGGATATGGGCGCGGAGCGCCAGAACCATGCCGCGTCCCCGTTCATGCCCGGTGTCGTGAGGGGCACTATCGCGATGCCCAGCGCGGCCGTGAGCGAGCCTCCCGAGATCGCCAGGGCCGGAAGGTTCGGGAACAGGGCCGCTGTGGAGACGGAGAGCACGCCGGAGGCGACGAAGACAAGCGCCACATGCCTCTGAAGCTTGCGTTCCCTCACGAGGAGCTTCAGGGCCACCAGCGCCGTGGCGCCGCTCCCTGAGTTCGGGGAGCTCAAGCTTTGGCCCGGATAGGAGAAGGTCCGTTGCTCCGGCACACGAAACGTCGCCAGGGCGATCCAGGTCGCGAAGGAGACGATGAAGAACAGCAGCGAACCGATCACCAGGCCCGAGAGCGTCTCGATCTGCAGGCCCAGGATCGAACGGCTCATCGGCCGCGTGATGCCGAAGGGGGAGATGCCGCCGCACAGGGCGCTCGCGCCCATCCAGGCCGCGATCGGCGGAAGGAGCGCCAGTAGCGCCGCTGGCTGCCCGGAGGTCAGGCGCGCCAGAACCTCGCCAGCCGTTCCCGCAGCGTAGAAGACCCCCGCGCCCGCGAGCACGAGACACAGCAGCGCGAACGGGGACGCACCCGAGGCCTGGACCAGGGGCGCGAAGGTGAGCAGGCTGAAGGCCGTGAGGACGAGGCAGAACGCCGAGAGAGGTAGGCCGACGGTACCGAGGAACAGTTCGAGCCGCGTTAGCGGCGTGGAGCGGACCTGAGCGTCGAGTGATTCACCGGCCGTGGACATGTGCTGGACCGTGAGGCTCACGGCGGCGAAGACGACCATCGTCGTTACCACCACGGAGGTCATCATGAACGCCGTGAAGCCGCCGTCCGTGGAGGCGGCAGCCGCCATGGCCGGAGCGTTGCGGACGCCGACCCAGGTTACGCCGCCGACGATCGCGGCGACGGCGAGGACGGCGAGGACGGCCAGCACGGGATTGGTGAGCGCCAGGGCCCGCAACGGGCGCGCAAGGCACCTCCCCTTAGCGAGAGAGAGCTTCCAGACCGCGCTCGAAGTCATCGATCCGCCTTCCGATACCGGTTGCCGACAGGAACACTTCCTCGACGCTGCCCACCCCGTAGCGTTCGAGGAGTTGCGTGGGGGTCCCGCTTGCCAGCAGACGACCCTCATCTATAAGGAACAGGTGATCGCAGACCCGCTCGGCGAAAGCGAGATCCTGGGTAGCTAGTAGAACGGCTGACCCCGACCGGCTCGCGTTTTTTACGAGGCTGCGAAGGACGACGACGCTCTCGGGGTCCAGCCCCACCGTGGGCTCGTCTATCATGAGCAAGGGTGCGCCAACGGCGCAGGCGGCCGTCGTGGCTACCTTGCGGCGGGTCCCGTGGGACAGCTCACCGAGGCCGCTGTCCTGGTGCTTCGTGAGCCCGAACGCCTCCAGCACGAGCCTGGCTCGCCCGTCGTAGCGGTCGCGAGGCTGCTTGTGGAGGCTGCGGTAGAGATCCAGGTATTCGAGAACCGTGAGCCGTTCGAAGCCCGCCGGCTCGTCCGGCACCAGCGCGAGGTTGCGCTTCGCTTCTACCGGAGCCTCTGTGATGTCGTGGCCCGAGATGAGGACCCTGCCCCCGTCGGCCTCCCTGATCCCGGAGATCATGCTGAGGGTGGTGGTCTTGCCGCAACCGTTGGGGCCCACCAGCCCCGCGACCGTGCCGGTCTCCAGGGCCAGGGAGAGCTCGCTCACGACGGTCTTCTCGCCGTAGTGTTTCGTGACGCGATCCAGCCGAAGTCCTTCGGGCAACTCGTTCCTCCTTTCGGTCGTCTCCGGCGGCCCCCGTATAAACGAGGACCGCCGGAGATGGGACCTTTAGCTGGTTACCTGTAGCAGGCCATCTTGAACCCGCGCCAGGTCAGGCTGATGACCGGAGAGCCGCCCTTGTACGTGCAGTAGGCCGCGTACGCCAGCGCGGTGGCGTAGAGGACAGCGAAGAGCACGTACCAGAGGTACGGCTCGTTCTCGTACTCGACGTGGTCGAGCTCCGCAGCGGGAGCCTCGTAGGAGGCCGGGATCAGGCCCCCGAGATCCGCGTCCGCGATGGCCGCTTCCAGGTCGATCATCGGGCCCGTAACCCCCGAAAGAACGCCCTCCGTCGAGCGATGCGCCGCTATTGCCGTCATGTTCCCAACCTCCTTCTCGTGTTGGTGGACTACCCACCGTTGCTTACCGACGATGGAACTGTAAGTCGCGGCCAACCGGCGAACGTCATCCCATCGGTATGCTTTTCGTTCTCCGAATTGGCAGCAGCGAGATGACCTTGCGTCGCAGGAATCTGGCCCCAGGCGGAGACGCCGTCGTTCTCTGCCCGAGGGGGCTGCGGTACGCGAGCAAGATCCCGGAACAGCCCGCCGAACCAGGCGTGACGTCAGGCGCCGCGCCGAAGCACTCTGCACCCCACGTTCCATGTATGGCAGGTCGCCCTGGATCGCCGGTTCCCGCACCGGGCTAGTCCATAGTCCTGGCGTCGTCCAACGGAAGCGTGGGTTTGCGGGGAGTGCTTACGGCTTTGTCCGGGGCGCCCGGCTCGTCTGGTACGATGATGGTATGAAAGAGTACGAGTTCGATATCAGCCTCACCCCGTCGGCGCGTGACGCCCTGCGCCCCGGCGAGGCCCTCGTCCTCGACTGGCTCCGTCTGGCCATGTGTTGCGCGGGCGCGGGTGAGGCGAGCCTCTACGCCATGAGGGAGGACGGTGCTCGAAAGCGTAGGGGCCTCGTCCGGCTCAAGGGTGAGGAGCCCGTCTACGCGGCGCGGGCGATCTTCCCGCACCTCGCTGGCCGCAGGGTCGTTCTCGACGTGAGAAGGACGTTCGGCTTCCGCCGGTTCGTCTCCAACCTCCCCGGCGACTTCGGCCTGCGCGCCGTGATGGGGCGCCTCCCGGAGGAGACGACCCGCTAGCCTCGGGCTGAGGATCTCCGAAAGTTATGTAGACTTGCCGGGATCGTTCGGCGACGTGGGGAGGGTGCCTTGCAGCAGCGCAACCTGGGGAGCGATGGGCTCGTGGTCTCGGCCCTGGGGCTCGGGTGCATGGGGATGAGCGAGTTCTACGGTACGAGCGACGAGGGGGAGTCGATCGCGACGATCCAGCGGGCCATCGACCTCGGCGTCACCTTTATCGACACGGCGGACATGTACGGGCCGTTCACGAACGAGAAGCTCGTCGGCAAGGCCATAGCGGGCCGGCGAGACGACGTGCAGCTCGCGACGAAGTTCGGCAACGTGCGCGGCGAGGACGGCTCCTTCGGGGGCGTGCGCGGCGACGCGGCTTACGTCCGGGAGTGTTGCGACGCGTCTCTGAAGCGGCTCGGGGTGGACCACATCGACCTGTACTACCAGCACCGGGTAGACCCGGACACGCCCATCGAGGAGACGGTCGGGGCGATGAAGGAGCTCGTGGAGGCCGGGAAGGTGCGCTACATCGGGCTCTCGGAGGCCGGGCCGGAGAGCATCAGGCGGGCGAACGCCACGCACCCCGTCGCGGCGCTACAGTCGGAGTACTCGCTGTTCACGCGGGACGTGGAGGACGAGATCCTGCCGCTCTGCCGCGAGCTGGGCATCGGCTTCGTGCCGTACAGCCCGCTCGGGCGCGGCTTCCTGACCGGCGCCTGGAGGACGATCGAGGACCTGCCGGAGAGCGACACGAGGAGCGGCCGTTTCCCGCGCTTCGCCAGGGAGAACTTCCAGAAGAACGTCGAGCTCGCCGACCGCATCAGGGACATCGCCGGGGAGAAGGGCGCGACCCCCGGACAGCTCGCCCTCGCGTGGCTCCTCCATCGGGGGGATGATATCGTTCCCATCCCGGGCACCAAGCGCCGCGAGCGCCTGGAGGAGAACGCGGGGGCCGCAGACGTGAAGCTCACGGAGGACGACCTGCGCCGCATAGAAGAGGCCATGCCGAAGGGCTCGGCCTCCGGTGAGCGCTACGGCGAGCAGATGATGCGCGCCGTCAACCGCTAGAGGAGGAACGTTTTGACAGAAGTGAAGTACGTCTCGAAGGTGAAGCTGGAGCCGGTGGCGGGCAAGGTCCGCCGGGCCTACGTACCGGGGGAGGAGGAGCCGGTGCTCTTCGGCGTCCACAGCGAGGTCGCCGAGCACTACGGCGTCGAGCCGGGGGCGGAGGAGCCGCACGCCTCCACGCTCGACTACGTCGTCGCCGCCACCGGCGGCTGACTGCTCGGCACTTTTGCCGGCGCGCTGGGAGCGCGTCAAGTGGAGATCAAGAGCCTGGACGCAGATGCGACGGGCGAGGTCGAGGCCGAGGGGAAGGTGCTGGTGATAAAGAGGATCAAGCAGGTCTTCCGCCTCACCGCCAGCGAGGACGACAGGGAGAAGGTAGAGCGCGTGCTCGGCGTCTACGCCGACTCCTGCCCCGTCGCCCGGTCCCTGAAGGGCAGCATCGAGATCACGAGCGAGCTCGACTTCACCCCCGCCTAAGACCCCCGGGGAGACGGTAGAATCTTCCCCAGCACGGGCCCCCGAATTCGAACCGGGGGCTCGTCGTCGTGCAAGAGACGTCTTCGGGAGATCTCATGGAGAACAGCGAGAAGCGAGCCAGGATCACGGTATTCAGCGACTACGTTTGCCCGTTCTGCTATCTGGAGGAGCCGGACCTCGCGCGCGTGAAGGAGGAGTACGGCGACAGGGTCGAGGTGGACTGGCGGGCCTACGAGTTGAGGCCCGATCCCATCCCGACCCTCGACCCTGACGGCGAGTACCTCCACCGCGTCTGGAACGCCTCCGTCTACCCGATGGCCGAGGCTCTGGGCATGAAGCTCCGCCTCCCGCCCGTCCAGCCGAGGAGCCGCAAGGCGCTCGAGGCCGCCGAGTTCGCCCGCGAACGGGGCCTCTACGATGAGATGCACACCGCCCTCTTCAGGGCCTTCTTCGAGGACGGCCGGGACATAGGAGACGTGGAGGTAATCCTCGACGTCGCCGCCCCCGTCGGCCTCGACCTCGACGAGCTACGCACCGCGCTCGCGGAGGACCGCTACACGGAGAAGGTGCTCGCCGACGAGGAGCTCTCGCGCAAGCTCGGCGTGAGCAGCGTCCCGACGATGTTCGTCACGCCCGCCGGGGCCGAGCTCTCCGAGGCCGAGGTCATAACCGGCGCCCAGCCCTACGGCGGACGCATCGAGGCTGCCGTCGAGCGCGCCCTCACTAGAAAATAGCCGAAAAACGTACAGCAATCGGCCACGGTAACTTCGGGAGGGACAGGGCTCGGGCTGCGACGAGGATGGCGAAGGAGAGGCGCGGCTTCGCCATCCTGAGCCAGGTAGTCGGTGGACCGGTTCTCCCATTCCTCTCATCTGTGTGAGAGACAGAGTTTTTCTTGTGTTCCGGGGCTTCTCGCAGCGGCCCCCGGATCTCGCGATCCGGGGGCCGCTCGTTCCACGTGATGCGTTGCGGCAGGACCTTGCGTCTTGCGGACCGGCCAAGCGCTCCTAGTTGGTGCTCTCCATGGTCTGTGCGGTGGTCCCGCCGGAAGGGGCACCCTCGATCAGGGACTCCGTCAGGTCGTCCAGGACGCCGTTGGCGGCGGTGTAGCCGATCCCGAGCATCCAAAGGTCGTCGGGGACCTCGTAGACCCTGTCCTGCTGGACGGCCTCCAGTTGCTGCCACAGGGGGTCGGAGGTGATCTGCTCTTTCGTCGAATCCTCTTCCGGGCCGTAGGTGGTCACGAAGACGACGTCCCCGCCCATCTCCGGGATAAGCTCGGCGCTGGCGTTCGTTATCGCGAAGTCGTCAACGTCCTGCGAGGGGGGACGGGGCAGGCCCGCGTCCTCGAGCACCGTCCCGATAAACGACGCCTTCTGGTAGATGCGAGTGTCCCCGGCCAGGAAGCGCACCACCGAAACCTCCGGGGGCGTCTGGCCGATAGAACTCTTGAACTCGTCGACGTTCGCCCCGTATTCCTGTTTTGCGGTCTCCGCCACCTCGGTTCTACCGAGCGCCCTGGCATGGACGTCGAAGTTCTCCTTCCAGGTGACGCCCGTGCTCTCGGTGAAGACCGTAGGGGCGATCCCGGAGAGCTGGTCGTAGATCGCCTCGTGGCGGAGCTTGCTTGAGAGGATGAGGTCGGGCTCGAGCGCCGCGATCGCCTCCAGGTTGGGCTGCTCGATGGTGCCGACGTTCTCTATGTCCTCGGTTCCCTCCAGGTAGGCCGGGTATCCGGCCCCCTCGACGGCCTCGACCGCGCCCACCGGCGTCACCCCGAGCGTCATCGCGCTGTCGAGCTCGCCGGTGTCGAGCACCACCACGCGCTCGGCGCGTTCGGGGACCGCCGTCTCGCCCATGGCGTGCTTGATCTTCGCCCCCGCAGACCCTGTTTCTCCTCCGCCCCCGCCTGCTCCGCCGCCACAAGACGCCGCGAACATCAGAGACGCCAGCAGCGCGCCAAACACAGGTAAGTAACCCTTTATCCTCATCTTCTCCTCCGACCGGACCCGGACGACCGGGTCACGCTAGCATCCATGTTCCCGACCGAGAGGGCGCCTTCTATCTCGTCCAACTCGTCCAGCAGACCTTCTTCGAGCCCCCGGTCCTCGGGCAGCCCGCTTCTCCAACCGCACGCCTCGCCCATCTTCAGGTGGCAAGAGATCTCGTCGGCGCGCTCCTCCATGCGCCTGCGTCCCCACCCGTGCGTGCCAAGTTCGTTCACCCGCTTCCTCCGGAGCCGCAGACGTCCCGAACGGACGACCCCGCCGCTCCGGCCCCCCATCTCTTCTTCACCGAACATGCCTCCCATCCGAGTCGTTGCTTTGCTTCGTGCCGTCCTGTATCGTGGCGATCGTGTTGCTACTGATAATCAATATCAATAACGTGGGACAACATAGGGCTCTCTTGTGGGAAGGTCAAGCGGGGTGTGATCCAGGTCCTGTGCCGGGGGGGCGGCGTTGAACCTGCGCTCGCGGTCCGCGTTGCTCTTCGGGCTGATGGTTGGGGCTTGTGTGCTCGTTCTTTCCGTGCTGGCGAGCGTGCGGTTCGGGGCGGCTCAGATCGGGACGTGGGAGGTGGTTTCTGCGTTTGTGGACTACGACGGGGGGGAGGAGGATCTGATCATCCGCACCTTGCGCGTGCCGAGGGCGGTGATCGCGGCCCTCGTCGGGGCTTCTCTGGCGGTGGCCGGCGCGATCATCCAGGGGCTGACGCGCAATCCTCTGGCCGATCCGGGGATACTCGGGATCGAGGCCGGGGCGGCTTTCGCGGTGGTGGCTTCCGTGTCCCTGTTCGGGGTCTCGTCGTTGAGCGTTTACGCGCTCTTCGCGTTCCTCGGAGCGGGCCTGACCGCGGTGCTCGTTTACTATCTGGGTTCCCTCGGGAGGGGCGGGATGACGCCCATGAAGCTCACGCTGGCGGGGGCGGCGCTCGGCGGTATCTTTCTGGGCGGGGGCGGTTTGATCTCCTCGCTCACGACGGCGATGCTGATCCTCAACCAGCGCACCCTCGACGAGATCCGGTTCTGGCTCGCGGGCTCGGTCGCCGGGAGGGATCTGACCCTGCTCCTTCAGGTCCTGCCGTACATCTCCGTGGGGCTGCTCCTGGCGTTCGCCCTGAGCCGGCCGATCACGGCCCTGAGCCTCGGCGAGGACGTCGCCCGGGGGCTCGGCCAGAGGATCGCGTGGGTCAAGGGGGCCTCCGCCGTCGCCGTCGTGCTGCTGGCCGGGAGCGCGGTCGCCGTGGCGGGGCCGATCGGATTCGTCGGGCTCGTGGTGCCGCACGTCGCGCGCTTCTTCGTGGGGGTGGATTACCGCTGGATCCTGCCGTACTCGGCGCTGCTCGGGGCCGTGCTGCTCGTCTCGGCGGACGTCGCCGCCCGGCTGGTCCTCAGGCCCCAGGAGCTACCCCTCGGCGTCGTGACGGCGCTCGTCGGCGCGCCGTTCTTTATCTATCTCGCCCGCCGGAGCGTGAAGCGATGATGAGGGGGCTGCGAGAAGGAGGTAGGGCCGCGTTCCGCGTCCGCGGCGCTTCCCTCAGGATAGACCTGCGAGCGGTGGTGGTAGTTTCCGTGCTCGGGCTGGTCGCGCTCGCCGGCATCGTCGCGAACGTGGGGTACGGCGAGTATCCTATCGGCCCGCTCGACGTGGCGAAGACCGTGGTCGGGATGGAGACCGCGGACGGCGGCAACTCTTTTATAGTCAACACGCTTCGGCTGCCGAGGGCGCTGGTAGCCTTCGCGGTCGGGGCCGGTCTGGCGATCTCCGGCGCTATTCTTCAGGGGCTGACGCGCAACCCCCTGGCCGCGCCCGACATCGTCGGGATCAACGCCGGAGCCGCGCTCGCGGCCGTGACCCTGATAGTAGCGCTGCCCTCGGTCCCGGCGGCGTTTCTGCCCCCCGCGGCCTTCGCCGGGGCGCTGGTCGTCTCGCTGCTGCTCTACGCCCTGGCGTGGCGGGGGAGCTCATCCTCCATCCGCCTCGTGCTTATCGGGGTCGGGATCGCGGCCATCGCGACTTCGCTCACCACCATGATGATCACCTTCGGCGAGATCCAGCAGGTGACGCAGGCCCTGATCTGGCTGGCGGGCAGCGTCTACGGCCGCTCCTGGGAGCAGCTGCTGCCGCTCCTGCCCTGGATGGCGATCTTCGTGCCGCTGGCCTTCCTGAGATCCCGCCACCTCAACGCCCTGAACCTCGGCGACGACGTCGCACGGGGCCTCGGCGTTCGCGTCGAGCTCGAGCGCGGCCTGCTCGTCCTCACGAGCGTCGCGCTGGCTGCCTCCTCGGTCGCCACTGCCGGGGCAATAGGCTTCGTCGGGCTCATGGCCCCACACGCAGCCCGCCAGCTTGTCGGACCGTCCCACGGCGCCCTTCTCCCGACGGCCGCCGTCACCGGCGGGATGTTCGTGGTGCTCGCGGACGGCCTGGGCCGCATCGTCTTCGCCCCGGCCGAGATCCCCTGCGGCATCGTCACCGCCGTCATCGGCGCCCCCTACTTTCTCTACCTCTTGTACAGGAGCCGCAATGCGTAAAGCACCATGGCAGGTCGCAGTCGGTCCGGAGAGATCGTCCGGCGAGAGCAAGATCGTAGCCGAGGATCTCACCCTCGGCTACGACGCGACCACGGTCGTGAAGGGGCTCGGCTTGGACATCCCTGCCGGAAAGGTCACCTCCGTCGTCGGCCCCAACGGCTGCGGGAAGTCGACCCTGCTGCGTTCCCTCGCCCGACTGCTGAAGCCCCGTGGCGGCGCGATCTACCTGGACGGGGACGCGATCTCCGCCCTCCCGACCCGCGAGGTTGCGAGGAGGCTCGGCATCCTGCCGCAGGACCCGACCGCCCCGGAGGGCCTCACCGTCCGCGAGCTGACCGCTCAAGGGCGCTACCCGCACCAGAGCTGGATGAGGCAGTGGTCCGGGGAGGACGAACGGGCGGTCGAGAACGCCCTGAAGACGACCGGTGTTCTGGAGCTGGCGGACCGCCCCCTGGACACGCTCTCCGGCGGGCAGCGGCAGCGCGCCTGGATCTCGATGGCCCTTGCCCAGGAGACAGAGACCCTGCTCCTCGACGAGCCGACGACCTTTCTGGACATGGCCCACCAGCTGGAGGTACTTCAGCTTCTCGAACGGCTCAACCGTGAGGAGGGGCGCACCATACTCATGGTCCTCCACGACCTCAACAACGCCACCCGCTTCTCTGACCACGTGATCGCCCTCTCCCGCGGACACGTCTTCGCCGCGGGGCCGCCCCGGGAGGTGGTGACCCCCGGGCTGCTCAGGGAGGTCTTCTCCATCGAGGCCGACGTCGTCCCCGACCCGCGCACCGGAATCCCGCTGTGCATCCCGTACGGTCTGCTCCCCGCGAACGACGGGGCGCGGCCCAAGGACGAGCTGGAGGCGGACGCATCGTGAGAAGGCACCCTCCTCTCCAACCACCGAGCGCGAGACACCGGGGCGAGAACATCCGGTCGTGTCCGGCGACGCAAACATTTCCCGTGCTCCTCCCGTAGGGGCACGAACAACGCCACCGATCCCGAGCAGGGACCGTAGAAAGGAAGCGGATTGATTCCGTTCGCAAACAAACCATCTTCCGAGGAGATACTTGCCGCTACGCACGAGGCGCGCGGCGGTGTACGACCGGGGCCAATACGGGGCATCATCTCGTCTCGCCCGAGCCGGCGGGAGGTGCTGATCGGGGCCGGAAGCTTCTTGCTGCTCGGTCTGACCGGGTGCGGAAGCGGTGGTCAGGCAGGAGGAGGAAGCGGCGAGACCGCGTCCGGCGAGCCGCGCACCATAGAACACAAGTACGGCAGCACCGAGGTTCCGGGCTCGGCGAAGAGGATCGTCACGGTTGGTTACACCGACCAGGATGCCGTGCTCGCGCTGGGGATCACCCCCGTCGCGGTGCGCGACTGGTTCGGGGATCAACCCGGCGCGGTCTGGCCCTGGGCGCGGGACGAGCTCGAAGAGGCCGAGCCGGAGGTCCTGCCCTCGACGGAGATCAACTTCGAGCAGGTCGCGGCCCTGGAGCCGGACCTGATCATCGGGACGTCCTCGGGGATGACCGAAGACGAGTACGCCAAGCTGTCGGAGATCGCCCCGACGGTCGCCCAGCCGGGCGAGTACGTAGACTTCGGCGTCCCGTGGCAGGACCAGACGCGGATTATCGGGCGCGCGCTCGGCCAGGAGGAGCGGGCGAACGAACTGGTCTCCGAGGTCGAGGGGCGGCTTGCCCGGGTCCGCGAAGAGCATCCGGAGTTCGACGGCGCATCCGGGGCGGTCGCCCTGACCGGCGAGGGGGGAAACTACTACCCCTACGGCCCCCAGGACGTCCGGGGGCGCTTCCTCGAATCCCTCGGCTTCAAGCTGCCCGCCGAGGTCGCCGAGCTCGCCGGCGATTCCTTCTTCGCCACGATCAGCGGCGAGCAGTTGAGCCTGGTCGACGCCGACGTCCTGATCTGGATCGTCAACTCGCCGGCCGAGCGCGAGGCGCTGGAGGGGGAGCCCGTGTACGCACAACTCGGTGCCGCGCGCGAGGGGCGAGACCTCTTCCTGGAGTTCTCCGAGCCCCTCGCCGGCGCGCTCTCGTTCAGCACGGTGCTGAGCCTGCCGTTCCTGCTCGACGAGCTGGTGCCGCAGCTTGCCGCGGCCGTCGACGGAGATCCGGCCACCGACGCGGCCTCCGCCGAATGATGCCCCGCCAGATGCCGCGCGCACCGGCGGGACCACCGGCGGTGGAAGCATCGCCCTTCGCGGAGACCCTGCGACGCCTGTCGGCCCTCGATGCCGGAGGCTTGAACCTCTCCGCCCGACCCGGTGTTCCGAGTGAGCCGGGATGGACCACTGCCGCCGACCTAACGGGCACAAACGAGGAGCATCTCGGAGAGCTACTGCGGCTCGTGAGCCGGCAGTATGCTACCGGAGACCGGGCGGTCGCTGGCACGCTCTTCCTCCGCGGCTACCTGTGGAGGATCCTCGTCCCCTCGGTCGCCGCCCTCCTGACCGAACGCCGGCTGCCGGACCTGGGACCGGAGAACGTGGCCCTGAGCTTCGACGAACGGGGCGCCGCCGCCGGGCTCGCCTTCGGGCACCGCTTCGCCGTGCTGGAGGGCGATCCCGGTGCAGCGAGCTCAGGCGCAACCGTCCTGGCCGGTGAGGGAGAGATGCTGGAACTGGTGGGGGAGGGGCTCGCCAGAGGACACCTGCCGGGGCTGTTCTCCGCGCTCCGCCGTTACGGCGTCCGCCGGGCGGAACGGGCCCTGTGGGGCGTCTCGGCGGACATCCTCGCGGAGGCATTCACGTGGGCGGGCTCCGCGCTCGGCCGGGATGGCGAGGCGCGCGATTTCGCGGAACGGGCGCTGGATGGCTCCCCGCACCTCCCCGGCAAGACGAACTTCTTCGTGCTGGAGCAAGATGGGGTCAGCGAATGGACGCGGACCCGCAACGCCTGCTGCCTGTACTACAAGATCAGCGGCGAGGTCTGCCCCACCTGCCCGCGCATCCCGAAACGGGAACGTCTCCGCCACCCGGTGCCCGAGCGTTGAGGTCCGGCATGCGAGACGAGGCGAGACATCGGAGGTCGAGATGATGCCCAACGTTGAACCAGCAGACGGGGTAAGCCCTGTTCAGGACGAGGACGCCGCCGGGAGGCGGCTGTGCTCGTTGGTGTCGAAGGCGAGCGGGGAAGATCCCGGCGGCTCCGGATCATCCTTCACCGGCTACCTTATCCTGGAGGTAGCGCCGCCCTGGACGGCGGACGTCGCCGCTTCCGGGCGCTTCCCCGAGGGGCTTCGGGAGGCGCTGGGCAGGCTCCCCGCCCGCGTCGTCGGGAAGCTTACCGCCTTGCTGCCCGACCCCGAGTATTCGCGGGAGGGGCATACGAGGGTGCTGTACATTAGCAGGCCCGAAGGACCGTTCGCCTCGTACGCGAAAAGGGAGTGGTCGGTACCCGACGGCGAGGTCGTGCCGCTTGTCGAGGCCCTCGCGCGGCCGGAAGCTCTCTCACTTTTCGAGAGCTACGCCGAAGACACGTCCCACATCCGGGATCTGCTGGTTTGCACCCACGGCGGGCGCGACGTCTGCTGCGGCAAGTTCGGATATCCGATCTACGAGATGTTGCGGCGCGAGCACGCGGATCCGGGAAAGCTACGGGTCTGGCGGTCGAGCCACCTGGGCGGGCACCGCTTCGCCCCGACGCTCCTGGATCTCCCCGAGGGACGCTACTGGGGACACCTCGAACCCGAACACCTCGAGAACCTGGTGCTGCGCCAGGGCGATGCCTCTGACCTCCGCCGCCTCTGCCGGGGCTGGGCCGGGCTCGGCGGCCCGTTCGAGCAGCTTGTAGAGCGGGAGATCCTGGCCCGCGAGGGCTGGGAATGGACCGGATACCTGCGAGAAGGCCGGATTTTGTGGGCTGACGATGAGGGGAAGCAAACGAGGGTCCGCATCGGCTACGGGAGCCCCGACGGCGAGAACTTCGGCGCCTACGAGGCGACGGTCGAGGCAACAGGCGCGGTGATGACGCTGCCAAGCTCGGGGACCGATCCGCTGGAAGAAGCTCCTCAATACCGCGTCGTCGGGCTGGAGAAGGTCGCCAGTCCCTGACTACAGGCCCTCGTAGACCTCGTCCAGGGTCAGCTTCGTCTCGGGGCAGGGTATGGGAACGAAACCATTGCCCACGGCTTCTCCCTGGCGCCACTCACCGCTCTCCTCACGCCAGTGCCTCTCGACGCGGCGCTCGTCCTGGGCGACGATCAGGTACGCCCGAAGGGTTGGAATCTTCCTGTACGCCAGCATTTTTTCGCGGCGGTCGATAGACTCCGTCGAGGGTGAAGCTACCTCGACGATGAGGCAAGGAGAAGTCTCAAAAACGCGGCTCTCGCCCGGAGGCTGACACACCACCATAACGTCCGGGTAGTAGAAGACGTCGTCGGCGACCCTCAGCTTCATGTCGTTCTGGTAGACGCGACACATCCCTCCACGCGAGGCGTTCCACAGCCCAGCAAAGATGTTGCCTGCGATCAAGACGTGTTCCCTGGTGGCCCCCGCCTGCGCGTAGACCATGCCGCCGACATACTCGTGGCGCACGGAGGCGGTCTCCTCCATCTCCAGGTACTCCTCGACCGTGGGCAGTCCGTGTGGTCGTGCGGGCTGTGACATGAAGCGAGTATAACGAAGGGCAGCCCGGGCGCCAACGTAGAAGGGGGAGGAGCGTTATGTTCGCCCCTCCCCCTTCTATCTTTCTACCTTGCGGCCCGACCGGGCCGCCCCTACGGCGCTATCAGGGACAGCGGCTGCCGGGGTTGTTGTACTTCTCGTCCTGGCGCCAGCGGTAGAACTCGCCGCGCTGCATCGGTGGCTTGTCCCCGTGCGTCCTGTTGTGGAACGCGACGTAGTTGTCGTAGGCGTTCTCCCCGGAGATCTCCTTGAGGTAGCCCCAGGCGTAGCGCAGGGGGGCCGTTAGCGTCCCCCTACTCATTACTCCTCGATCCGCCACGACCGCCGCTACCGGCGCCTACAGGCTCGCGACCGTTGATGGAGTTGCCGTCGACGTCGAGGCGCGACTCCTCCCACGGTGCCTCGCTCATGACGGGCTGCTTTCTGCCACGGATCAGGCCGAACCACACGCGCATCGCGTCGGCGATGATGATGATTATGAGGGCGGCGAAGAGGATGGAGAGGACGCCGTCCACCGTCGAGTTGACGATGACCTGCTGCGTCTGCTCCAGGCTCGTGGCCGGGGCGTACGGCGTTCCTGCGGCCAGGGACTCCTGGGCGGCGCTCCTCTGGGCGAAGAAGCCTATCTTGGGGTTGTCCGAGAAGATCTTGTACCAGCTCGCCGTGAGCGTCACCGCCGCGTCCCACGCGAGCGGCAGGAGCGTCACCCAGATGTACTTGAGCTTGCCCATCTTTATGAGGATGGTGGTGCCGACGGTCAGGGCGACGGCCGCGAGAAGCTGGTTGGCGATGCCGAAGAGCGGGAAGAGCTGGTTGATGCCGCCCAGGGGGTCGGTCGCGCCGACGTAGAGAAAGTAGCCCCAGGCCCCGACGATGAGGCCGCTTGCGAGCAGGTTGCCGGGGAGCCAGGAGGTGCGCCCGAGGGGACGGTAGACGTTGCCGAGCATGTCCTGGATCATGAACCGCCCGACCCTCGTCCCGGCGTCGACGGTCGTCAGGATGAACAGGGCCTCGAACATGATGGCGAAGTGGTACCAGAACGCCTGGAGCCCTGAGAGCCCGATGAACGACGTTACCCCCGCGAAGATCTCGCTCATCCCGACCGCGAGCGTCGGAGCCCCGCCGGTCCTCCCGACGATGGTCTCCTCCCCGACCGCGGTCGCCGTGCCCTGCAAGACCTCCGGCGAGACCGAGAAGCCGAGGCCCGTGACGGCCTGCGACGCGGACTGGACCGTGTCACCGACCACGCCGGCGGGGGCGTTCATCGCGAAGTACACGCCCGGGTCGAGCGCCGTCGCGGCGATGAGCGCCATGATGGCGACGAAGGACTCCATGAGCATCGCCCCGTACCCGATGAGCCGGACCTGCGACTCCTTCTGGATGAGCTTCGGCGTCGTTCCGGAGGCGACGAGGGCGTGGAAGCCCGAGAGGGCCCCACAGGCGATGGTTATGAACACGAACGGGAAGAGCGGGCCCGCGACCACCGGCCCGAGGCCGTTGAAGGCGAACGGGGTGGCGCGGGGCATCTGTATCTCGGGGAGCACGATCATGATGCCGATGGCGAGCAGGGCTATCGTCCCTATCTTCATGAACGTCGAGAGGTAGTCGCGCGGGGCGAGGAGGAGCCAGACCGGCAGCACCGACGCTATGAAGCCGTAGATGATGAGTGCCCACACGATCTGGGTCTTGGAGAACGTCCAGGTTTCGGCGTAGGCCGAGGCCTCGGAGATGTAGCCGCCCCCGATGATCGCACCGAGGAGCAGCACGACCCCGATGAGCGAGACCTCCAGGATACGGCCGGGCCTGATGAACCTGAGGTAGACGCCCATGAAGAGCGCGATGGGGAGCGTCATGGCGATGGAGAACGCGCCCCACGGCGACTCGGCCAGGGCGTTCACCACGACGAGTGCCAGGACGGCCAGCAGGATCACCATGATCGACAGCACCGCTATGATCGCGGCGATGCCGCCGATGGGGCCTATCTCCTCACGCGCCATCTGGCCGAGCGTCTTGCCGTTTCGGCGCATGGAGAAGAACAGCGTCGTCATGTCCTGCACGGCCCCGGCGAGGATGACGCCGAAGATGATCCAGATCGTCCCCGGCAGATACCCGAGCTGTGCCGCCAGGACGGGCCCGACGAGCGGCCCGGCCCCCGCGATCGCCGCAAAGTGGTGCCCGAAGAGGATCCTGCGGTCCGTCGGCTCGAAGTCCTTGCCGTTGTTCAGCCGTTCGGCCGGTGTCGCCCTTGAGTCGTCAGTCTCCAGTACCTTTTTCTGGATGAACCGCGCGTAGAATCTGTACGCGATGGCGTAGGACGCGAGCGCCGCGAAGAGCAGCCAGGCGGCGTTTACGGTCTCGCCCCTCGAAAGAGCTAGAACTCCCCAACACACGGCGCCGACGATAGCGACGACGATCCAGACGGCCCACCTACCCAAACCGTTACCCATAAGCTTCTTCGAACCCCTTCCCAAAGGCCTGATAAAACGCCCGCATCCTAGCACAGCGGATGCATCGGCAGAAGCTTATGGAAGCGCGGGGCCAGACGCCGGCGAGAAGGTTATACGCCCATCGGAAGCGGGACGAGTTCCCGGGAGGGTGGCGGACCTGCGGTCAGCGGTTGGGCGTCCCGTCCTCGACGAGGTTTTCGCGCTGCGAGGCTGCCGAGAGGGCGACGCGCGCGGCGCTCAGGGCGGTCGTGATGAGGCCGGCTACCCGAGCGTCGTCGAAGTCCAGATCGCCGATACGATCGTGTTGGGTCCTGGCGGACTCAAGGTGTCTGACGGCCTCTTCGAGGGCCTGTATGCGTTCTGCTCCTTGCATGATATTCCGTCCCCAGTTCGCCTACCCACCAGCACAACAATACCCCACCGGCATCCACCGTAACCGTCGAACCGTCGCCCCGGGCTAGAAGCGGGCGGTGAGGAGGCGCGGGGCCGTGAGACATACGACGGCGGCGAGGACGGCGCAGATCAGGGCCGGGTAGACGAAGACCTCCAGGGGCGCCGTGCGGGTGGCGACGCCGAAGACCGCCTTCAGGGCGTCGTTCATGTAGGCGAATGGGACGAAGTCCCTGAGGGTTTCCAGCCAGCCGGTCGGGTTCTGGTTGCGGAAAAAGCCGGAGAGGTAGATCAGGGGCGCCAGGATAGCCGTCGCGTAGAGCAGCACGTCGGCCGGCGAGGAGGTGAAGTTGGCTATAAAGATCCCGATGCAGTTCGCCGTCAGGAGCGTAGCGAAGACCCCGAAGGTCGCGGCGAGCACCCAGACGAGCGGCGCCGGGTTGAAGATGTAAACCAGCGCGAGCGCCGGCAGAAGCTGGATGAAGTCGAGGACGGCGTTGACGGCGAGGACCTCGAAGACGATGCGGTGCGGTGAGAGCGGCGTGAGCGCGACGCGCATCAGGATGCCGTCGTTCAGGTCTATGGTGAGGCTCTCGCCCGCCCCGAACGTGCCCGCCATGATCGCCACGATCCCGATGACGGCGGCGGCGTACTGGGCAGGTATGTCGGAGGCCGCGACGGGAACTATGAGCGCCATCGGGTAGAGCATCTTTATGACGAGCGCGAACCTCTTGCCGAAGAAGAGGGCGACGTCCTTCTTCCAGTAGGCATCGGGCGGGTTAACCTTCAGCATCTTTGAGCGCCTCTCCGGTCAGCTTTACGTACACGTCCTCCAGCGACGGCCGGCGCACCGCGAGGTCCGTTATGTCCCCGCCGGCCCCAACGAGTCCCGCGACCACGTCCGCGACGATCCCGGCGCGGTCCTCGCACTGCACGACGAGCTTGCGCCCCTCCGTCGTCACGCGCCCGACGCCGTCTACTTCTTCGAGAGGGGCGTAGCCCACGGGGTTGCGAAGGGTCGCCTCTATGCGCCTTATCCCTTCTATGGAAGAGATGAGCCCCTCGGGCGTACCCTCCTCGATAAGCCGGCCCCGGTGCAGGAAGGCGACGCGGTCGCACAAAGCCTCGACCTCGTCTACCTGGTTGCTTGCGAGGAGGATTGCGACGCCGCTCGCGGCGAGGTCCCTTATCTTCTTCTCGTAGGCGAGTTGCGAGGAGTAATCGAGGCCGAGGGAGGGTTCGTCGAGGATCAAAAACCTTGGGGCGTGCGCCATCGCCTCGATGATCCCGAGCTTCTTCCCCATCCCGTAGGAGTAGGTCTTGACGCGATCGTCCCTGTATTCGGCGAGCCCGAAGTAGTCGAAGAGCTCCGCGAGCGCAGCGTTCGCCTCCTTCTCCTCCATCCCGTAGGCCCGGGCGAAGAGGTAGGCGTTCGCCCAGCCGGAGAGGTCGCCGTAGTGCGTCGGGCGGTCGACCATCAGACCCATCGCCGCCCGCGCCTTTCGCTTCTCCCGGAGCCCGTCCGCACCATCCACGCGAAACGTCCCCGAGTCGGGCGCCATCGCCGTAGAAAGCACCCGCAACAGCGTGCTCTTCCCGGAGCCGTTCGGCCCCATCAGCCCGAAGACCTCGCCAGCCCCCACGGCGAAACTGACATCCTCGATGCCTCGTCCGCTGCTCTTGTACCGACGGGTGATGTTCTCGACCTCTATCAACGTGAGCCCATTCTAGCGGCGCCTCCCCGCCCTCGTTGTTACGGGCGTCACGTAACGCGCCAAAAGCCGTCGGCGCGGGTCGGGAGCGTGCTTCGTTCGGTTACGGTCGCGGTTCGCGCAGGCCCGGTAGAATAGCGGAGGAGCTTTACAAAGAAGAGGAGCCCGACTTGTCCGAGAAGCAGCAGATCACCTGGGACCCCGAGGCGGACCGCAGGATCAAGCGTAGCCCCTTCCTCATGCGCCGCTTTATCCGCAAGCGCATCGAGGACCGGGTCGTCTCGCGCGGTCGTACCCACGTCACGAACGCCGACGTGGACGAGTCCGCCGGGATGTACCGCCAGTACCGCTTCAAGTAACGGGGGGCGTGCCCCGGGGCGCGTACCGCTCCACCATCTCGGGCAGCAGCTTGAGGGCGTCGCCGTCTTCGGCCTCCTCCGGGGCGGCGACGGTCGTCTCGATCTGGGTGCTGTAGGTGCCGGAGGGGAGGATGGCGCAGCCGCCGTAGCGGCGCATGAGGAGGTTCTGCACCAGGACCTCCTCGCCCCTCGGGTAGCGCGGCAGCTTCTCCCAGAACGAGAACCCCCCGACCTCCAGTAGCTTCTCCCGGTCGTAGAGTACGCAGGCCGCGACCCAGGCGACCTTGTAGCGCACGACCTCTCCGGGACGCAGCCCCCGGGCGGCGTGGAACATGTTCGCCGCGCGGTGGAGGTTCCATCGCTCCCACTCGGGGGTCCCCGGGTCCACGGCCTCCGGCCGTACCGGTCCCTCCCACGGCTCGACGACGTTCTGCTCGGGGCGGACGTCGTCCACGAAGGTAAGGCCGGTCGGGAACGCCCCGACAAAGCCGCAGCCCTCCGCTTCGAGGACGCGGACGAGGCGTTCGACGACCCAGGGCTCCATCAGGACGTCGTCGTCGAGGTAGAGGACGTGGGGGGCCGTCGCCTGCTTCAAGAGGAAGTCTCGCTGCTCGGCGATGCCCCTCAGCCGCGTGCGGTGGTGCCACTCGACGGAGCCGCCGCGGGCCCGGATCACGCGCTCCATCGCCCGCGCGACGGGCGAGCCGGCGACCGGCTCGGTACCCTGGTCGGCCACCACGACCCTGAGGTCCGGGAAGGACTGCCCCGCCAGCGCCGCGAGCGTCGTCAGGAGCGACTCCCGGCGGTTGTAGGTCGGCAGGAGAACGTCTACGGCCGCCACGGGCGAGATCTCCCCTTACCCCGGTCCTTCAGAACCATCTCGTAGACCCCCTCGTGACTTTCGGCGGTGGCGGGCCACGAGAGGTCCCGGACGTAGGCGCGACCCCTCGCGGCCAGACCCGCACGCTCCGCCGGGTCGGCGAGGAGCCCGGAGACCGCGGCGGCGATGCCGGGGACGTCTCGGCGTTCGACCGTGCGGGTGATTCCGCCGTCCAGCAGGTCTGGCTCGGGCGGGTCCGAACGGGTGACTACGGTCGGCAGGCCGTGCCCGAGGAGCGCGAGCAGCGTGCCGCTCTTGAGGGTCACCCCCTGGTTGAACGGCAGCGCACCGATGTCGGAGCCCGAGAGCAGCCGCGAGGCCTCATCTTCCGGTACGTAACCCGTCATCGCGACCGTGCCGTCGAGCCCGAGACCGGCGACGAGTTCCCCTAGCTCGTTCAAGTAGGAAGACGCTTCTCTGCCGGGGAGCGCGAGGCTCTCGGCGCCCCCGATCAGGAGCAGCCGTACCCCTGGCCTCTCCCTCAGCAGACGCGCGTGCGCCTTGAGCAGGTTCTCGATCCCCTTGACGGGGTGCAGGAAGCCGAAGTAGGCGACCACCTCGGCGTCCCGGGGCCACCCGAACCGCGAGCGCGTCTCGCGCCTGGCCTCCTCCCTGTCCACGGGAGAAACGCCCACGTTGGCGACGAGGGGAACTCGCCGGAGCTTCCCCGCGAGGCCGGGCAGCCTCTCCTTTATGGCGTTCTCGGCCGGGGCGTTGGTCGTGATGAGGCCGTCGCTCCCGGTGAGCAGGAAGCCGTCCTCGCGGTCCCACAGGCCGCGGCGCTGCCCCCAGCCCTTCACCGCCTCGACGAGCGCCGGCGGCACGCCGCGCGGCTCCCACTCCCACCAGGCGTACTCGTGGACCGTGGTGACCAGGGGAACGCGGATTCCGGCGGCGCGCATCAGTGGAGGCAGGAAGAAGACGGCGCGCCTGAAGCCGTACGTGCCCGCGGCGTGCTGCACGTGGACCAGGTCGGCCCCCTCGCGCACCGCCTCCCCGATACCCCTGACGAGTGCCGGGAGGTCCCGTGGCCCCCATCCATCGACGATGCCCCTGACCTCGCCGTCGCGCGCCTCGCGCGCCGCCTCCCTGGTGGTGAGGACGACGGAGGAGATGCCCCGCTCCGCGAGGGCCTCGCGGAGCCGCAGGACGTAGTGGGCGACGCCGTCCCTCCCCGGACGGTACGTCCCCGTTACGATCGCCACGCGCGTCATGCCGCTCGTCCCCCTCGCATCTTCCCGTCTCCGCCGTCGGCGGGCATGTACCCGTTCTGTCGACGAACTACCCGGACGCAGCCCCCGGGGCGGGTTGACGAACGATCGACCCACCGACGCGAGCCTCCCTCATCGACGGCTCGTCCTTGCCGGGAAACGGCTTTTAGGGGATAGAGCTTCTGGCCAACCCTACGAGCACCCGGAAGAGGGGAGACGAAGGCCTGCGCCGCCCGAGTCACTGGGGATCCGGGTGAGTTTGCCCGCTTCCAGCGCCCGGAGCCGCTCTCCGGTCCCGGACGAGCCGGACCGCGGAAAGCCTCTCCGCGAGCGGCATCCCTTCCTCGCCGTTCGCTTGCGGCTGGTGCTCAAGGCTTGTGAGGGCGGTCGTGCTCGTGTGCTTTGACCTCGGAGAGCAGCGAGAGGCAGGCTTCGGCCACCTCTCCCGGCGGGATGTCCAGGCACTCCTGGCTGTACGGGCAGGTGAAGGCGTAGCAGGGGCTGCACGAGGTCTCGCGGCGGAGGAGGCGGTGGGGTGAACGGCGCGGGCGCCACTGCTCTTCCAGCTCCGTTCCGGCGAAGAGCACCACCTGCGGGGTCTTGAGGGCGTCGGCGATGTGCATTGTGGAGGTGTTGCTCGTCAGCAGGAGGCTCGCCCCGTCGACGAGTGCCGCGAGGCCGGAGAGGTCGGTCTGACCGATCAGGTCTACCCCCCGCTCTCCCAGGAGGCCGAGCAGGCCCCTCCCGTGTTCACGGTCCGCCCCCGTCCCGCTCACGACCACCGGCCAGCCCGTCTCCTCCGAGACGCGGCGGGCGGCGAGGGCGAAGCGGTCCGTGGGGTAGTTGCGGGACCTGGCGCTCGTCCAGGGGTTGAGCAGGAGGTATGGCGAGCCCG
>CADCVI010000142.1 GCA_902806105.1 uncultured Rubrobacteraceae bacterium | reverse complement strand
TTGAAGATGCTAGTCGCAGAAGTGCGACGGTATGTCTGCGCGCGCGTCAACGGTCAGCTTATCGTACGCGGGAACGAGGCGTCGTGTGCTGGCCTCCGAGGGGGCTGGCGCAGCCGCCCGAGTACGAAGGCTAGCGGGAGACCCAGGACCAGCCCTTCCATCAGCCCTAGAACCCCTCCGACAACGGCCGCGATCGCTCCGTATGCCAGGGTGCCGTACAGGATAAAGAAGATGCCGCTTTCGGGGCCCGGCGGTAGCCCGGGATCGTAGTTGAGTATCGCGGTGAGCACCGAGGACGAGCCCCCGAGGATCGCGCCGCCGAGGCACAGGCCGAGCACCGTGACGCCGTAGCGGGCGAAGAAATCCCCGGCGAGAGCCGCCCGTCCCCGTCTCAGGACGATCCCGGAGGCCACGAGCCCGGCGGGCACCGACAGGAGCAACACCCCGATCAACGTCGCCGTCGGGCGTCCGGACGGGCCACCGACGACGTCGAACGGATCGCCGATGTACAGCATGTTGCCGAAGCCCACGAGGATTGCTACGACCCTCACGAAGATACCCGTTCGGTATTCGAACGCGCCGGTTTCACGATCCCCCGCGGGCTCGTGGGATCGCCCACGAAGGTACAGCAGGGCGGATAGTACGAACAGCGGCACCAGCCAGGAGATCGTCACTACCACGATAAGCTCCCCGGCGATGATGGAGCAACCGCCGTACCGGCTACCCGAGGCGCCGAAGGCGACGCTCGTGCAGGACCAGTTCGCTGCGGAGATCGAGCCCAGCAACACGCTGGAGAAGAGCAGAGCGGGGAGGAACCCGAGAAGCAGCGGTGCGACCCACCAGTACCTCAATCCCATTGCACCCGCCTCGTTCATGGTCCGAAGAATCGCTCCGAAAGGACTCCTGCTCACCACGGATCTCCTCGAGTAAAGACGTTGTACGTGATCTTAACTTCGTCGACGATATGGGCGCCACTGTGGCCGGTGCAACCTATCCCCGGACACTCGGCTAAACTGCCGCCTTATGAGCGAAAAAGACAGGAGCCCCCTGTGGGGCGGCAGGTTCGGTACGACGCCCGCGGAGGCGTTCGAGAGGTTGAACGCTTCGATCCCCTTCGACGCGCGGCTCGCGCCGTACGATATACGGGGCTCGATCGCGCACGCCAGGATGCTTGGTGCGAGGGGGATCGTCTCGGCGGAGGAGGCCGGTGAGCTGGAGCAAGGGCTGCTGAGCGTGCTGGAGGAGGTCGAGGCGGGGCGGTTCGCGTGGACCCTCGCTGACGAGGACGTCCACACGGCGGTCGAGCGCCGCCTGCGCGAGACCGTCGGGGACGTCGCGCTCAAGCTGCACACGGGCCGGAGCCGCAACGATCAGGTAGCGCTCGACCTTCACCTCTTTGTCCGGGATGCGGCCGAGCGGATTGGGGAGGCCCTCGCGGCGGTCATGCGCGCCCTCGTCGAGGTCGCCGGGGAGAACCGCGGCCTGATCCTGCCGGGATACACGCACCTGCAACGGGCGCAGCCTATCCTGCTCGCCCACCACCTCCTCGCCCACTTCCGGGCCTTCGAGCGGGACCTGGCGCGGCTCGAAGCGGCTCGCGAGGCGGCCTCCGTCTCGCCGCTGGGCGCGGCGGCGCTCGGGGGGACGCCGCACCCCGTAGAGCCGGGATTCACGGCCGGTGAGCTCGGGATGGAGCCGTTCTCCAACTCGCTCGACGCCGTTTCGGAGCGGGACTTCGCCCTGGATCTCCTCTACGCCGCGGCCGTTCTGGGCGTCCATCTCAGCCGCCTCGGCGAGGAGTGGGTCTTGTGGACGAGCGCCGAGTTCGGCTTCGCCCGGCTGAGCGACGCGTACTCGTCCGGCTCGTCGATCATGCCGCAGAAAAAGAACCCCGACGCCTACGAGCTGATGCGCGGCAAGGCGGGGCGCCTGATCGGCAACCTCAACGCCCTCCTCATCACCCTGAAGGGCCTCCCGCTCGGCTACCAGAAGGACCTCCAGGAGGACAAGGAGCCCATCTTCGACTCGGTCGATTCCATCCTCGCAGTCCTCGCCGTCCTCCCCGAGATGCTCCGCACCGCGACCTTCGACGGCGACCGTATGGCCGAGGCCGCCGGGGGCTTCGCCCTCGCCACCGAGCTCGCCGACTTTCTCGCCGCGCGAGGCGTGCCCTTCCGGGAGGCCCACCGCGCCATCGGAGTCCTCGTCCGACACTGCGAGGAGGCCGGGCTCCCCTTCGAAGACGTCTCCGAAGAGGACCTGACCGCCGCCCACCCGGCCCTCGCCGACCTGCCCCGCAAGCTCCTGACCCCGGCGGGCAGCGTCGCGAACAAGAGGTCCCCGGGCTCGACATCCCCGGACTCCGTGGACGCGCAGCTCACGAGGGCCCGCGCGCGCCTGGACGAGCTAGCGGGGGCCTAGAAGCAAGAGCCGCTCGCCCGCCCACACAAACACCCCCGCGAGCAGGTTGAACGTTTCGCGCATGAGACATAGCCCCCATTGGTCTCAGGGGGGCGCTGCCGAGGGGCGCGAGAACAGGGAGATGATCGATCCGGATCAAAGGGCGAAGTCGACCGGCATTCGATAAGTTCCAGCCTCCCCAGGGCTTCACATTAGAGTATTTTAACCTGGCTTCAATGTCGCTCTTGTATACTATGTTCGGTATATAGGGGTGGTAGTCATGGACGAATTGAAGATCGTGCGGCTGCGTGCGAACGCGGACATCCGCCCATGCTTCGGACCTCGTTCCATCCATCGATCAAAGAACTTGCCGTGCGCGGCATAGAAGGAGAATAGATGGGTCGGAAAGCATTACTTGCACTTCTCGCGGCAAGCGTGGCCGCCTCGGTAGCCGCGTGCGGTGGCGGTGGCGGCGAGCAGGCGGCTCAGGAGAGCGGGGGCCAGGAAGCTAGCACGCAGGAACAGGCCCAGTCCGGTGGCGGTTCTACCGGTGGTGGTTTCGCTGGCGGTGGTTCTACCGGTGGCGGCACGACCGGGGGTATGCAGGGTGGCACGACCGGCGGCGAGAGCGGCGGGCTCATGCGCGTCGAGCCTGGTAATCCGATCGTCGGGACAAGCTACGTGGCGCCTCTGGTGGAGCTCTTCGGCGACGTGCGGATCGGGGAGCGCAGCTTTGTCGCTTCGAACACGATCCTGCGGGCCGCGCCCGAGCAGCAGGTGACGATCGGGAACGAGACCAACGCGCAGGACAACATCATCGTGCGCTCTCTTGAAGACACTTCGACTATAGGCAACAGGACCAGCCTGGCCCACCATGCCATCATCCGGGACTCCCAGGTCGGCGACTTCGCGTTCGTCGGGTTTAACGCCGAGATCATCAACTCGACGCTCGAGAACGGGGCCTTCGTGCTGCACGGCGCGTCGGTCGAGAACGTGACCATTCCGGAGAACAGGCTCGTCGGGCCGGGCGAGGAGATCACGACGCAGGAGCAGGCCAATGCCCTGCCAGAGGCCGACGCCTCCACCGAGGAGTTCCGCGAGGGCGTCCTCGACGTCAACGCCGAGTTCGCCGAGGGGTACATCGAGCTCTACGAGACCGAGGGCTACGAGAGCGTCGTGGGCGTTACGGGCCCGAACCCGGCCACCTCCTTCAACGAGCGGGCGGAGCCGCAGGTCGCGGAGCCCTTCGAGATCCAGGAGTTCGTCAGGATCGTGGGCGATGTGCGCATCGGCCCGAACGCCCAGATCGCCCAGAGGACGGCCATCCGCGCCGACGAGGGCTCTCCCATCGTTATAGGCGCGAACGCCGACCTCGACGATAGGGTGACCTTCCACGCCCTGGAGGAGACGGAGATCCAGATCGGTGACAACCTGACCTCCGCGGACGACGTCGTGTTCCACGGGCCGCTCGAGATGGGCAATGGGATCACCGCCGAGGACCGATCCGTGGTCTTCCGCACCATCGTGGAGGATAACGTCGAGATCGGCCAGGATGTCGTCATTGCCGGCCCGGCTCTGGAGGAGGGGGAGGAGCTCTCCTTCACCATCCCGGCGGGCAGCGTCATACCGGACGGCGCCATTATCACCGACGAGGAGAGCCTCCAGCAGGCCATCGCGGGCAACCCCGTGACCGGCGACGAGGTCGCCGCCGCGGAGCTCAAGGATATGGACCCGCACTCCTCCCACTAGGGCGACGATGCCCGAAGAGGACATAATGCCTCCCGCGTAGGGGACAGAGCGATGCGTGAGCAGCGCCTACGCGGGAGGCCCGGGAACGTGGATGGTTCTCATACTCATACCCCTTGAGTCAGGGTGTGAACAGGTGAGTCGGGGCCGAAAGGTAAGGGTCTCTCGGTCCCGTGTGTGAGTCCAGGTGTACGTCAGCGTATACGTCGTCTTGTGTTGCAGGATCCTCTCTCACTCCTCTACGAGTCTATGGAGGATCCGGCTCGATGATCACGGCGGTAGTAGATGTATCGCCGCTCCGTCACCTTGTAGCGGGGAAGCATGGGTGCGACGTAGCGGAGCTGCTGATCCGGAATGCGCGGGAAGTCTGCGGCTTCACGAGCTCGGTGATGCCGGCGACATGGGCGTAGGGCTTTCGCAGCGCCTCGAGTTCGTGGTCAAATCGTGCTCCTACCTCTTGCTGAGGTCTAGTACTCGCAAGCTACGCCCGGTTCGCCGGAGGATTCTTCCCCTATCGGACCATCCAGGCCGTAGGGATCGCTCGGGTTCTGATCGTAGATGTACTGGGCCTGCTCCTGTGTGAGGTCGTCGCAGTCGTAGTCCCCGTCCGTGGGCGGTGGGATATCAACGCCGGGGTTAGGTGTAGTCGGTTCGGGTACGGTCGTTGTTCCCTCGCCGTCGTATGGCTCGGGTCCTCCGTATTGCGGCACAGGCTCAAGCTCGAGCGTTGAGGTGGGGTACATGTCCTCACATGCCAGACCGTCCGCGTCCGGGTCCAGCCCGTTCGGGTCCCCCGTATCGTCCGCAAATGCGGCCTGTGCCTCCTCCTGGGTCGCGAAGTCCGAGCAATCTAGCGAGTCTTCTTCCTCGCTGTCGTCGGGGGGGAGATCGTACTCCTCTGTTTCCTCCGTGGTCTCGGCTCTGTACTCGTAGGCTGCGGCGGAGGCCGCCTCGGGGGCGAGGGGGGAGCAGGCGGCGGCGAACGTGTCGAGGGCGTGCTGCCCGGCTGCCTCCCCCTCCTGGCCCGCAGTCCCCACCGTCAAGAGCACTACGCACTCCCCGTCTCGGGGCGTCGCGGCAAGCGTGAGGTAGCCGCTCCCATCTTCGCCGCAGTCCTTCCAATCCTGCACGAATCCGGAGTAGGGCTCGCGCTCGAAGGCGCTCCGCATCCCGGCCTCGCAGGTCCCCGACAGGTCGTTGGGTCCCGCGGCCACCAGTTCCTCGTTGACGTAGCTCTGCGCTAGCCCCGCCGAGGCAACGGCGTAGATGCCGGGGGCGCCGGGAACGCCGCTCCAGGAGTCCAGGGAGGGCGCGGCGGTGAGCGAGTAGTCGACGCCTTCGCCCGCGAACTCCGACCAGCTGCTCCCCGCCTCCGAGCCTTCGCCGGTTTGGACCTCGCCCCAGGAGGAAGGGACCTCGACGCTCAGGGCGCCGTCTGCAACCGTGACGTAGTCGGGGTCGATTTCGGCGGAGGGCCTCTCAGCCGGCACGGGGGCCGCCGGCGCCTCTTTCTCCGCTTCCGGGGCTTTCGGGGCCTCCGCCACCGTAACGGTCTTCGTCACCTCTTTCGTGACCTCGCGCGGCGGCTCCGCTTCCTCGCCGGCCTGACCGTCCTGCCCGGTGCTGCAGGAGGACAGCGCGAGAGCGACAAGCATCGAGAGCACTGCATACCTCGATATCTCCAAAAGCGGCAGCGCACCCAAAGCATTCCCCTCCCGCGGACCACACGACACTTATGAAGCATAGTGCCAGTCGAATCCTCGCGCCATGCTTCCTACACTGCCCTGTAGTAAAGAAGAAGCCGTCACCGATCCGTAGGCGCATGGCTTGGCGCGGATGATGCAGGATCTTCAGAGTCCCCTGCCCGTTGGATTTTGCACAGCGTACAGATCGTTCTCCTGTACCGAGGCAACGTTCGGTGATCAATCCCCGAACTACATGAACGGTTCCGCATCATGTCTTGGTCTTTGAGCGTGCACCCGGCGCTTGACAGCAACGTCTTCATCGCCGACCGCTGGCTGGAGAAGCAAGGCACGCGCGTCCCGATCGACTCCTCGGGATAAATGCCGTAGCGGCTTGTGCTCAGCGAAGTGGTCGGGGCGGAGGCGAAGGCGCGTACAAGGCTGGCATTGCAAGCCGAGGGGCAGGGAAGATCTCAAAGGCGTTGAGTGACGCCCGAGGGCAGGCCCTCCTGGGCCTCCCGTAGTTCGACGCCGACGATGCGGCTGTGGGTGGCTACGCCAAGCGGGAGGAGCGCTTGTACGAGGTAACGTTCGGTGCAGCGCTCGCCTATCAGCGCCGATGCGGTAAGGGAAGGCGCTGGGAAGGTCGACGGGCGAATTCCGCCATGGAGATCCGGCGGTTAGGGAACGCGTGATGCTGTGATCTGGGCTGGATCTCCCCAAGCTGCGGGACCGATCGCGTACTAAGAGCGGTTAGCCCTCGTGTCGCGCAACGTCAAGGACTTCGCCGCTTCGGATACTTGGGGGCGCTGATCGCTGATGGGAAGCTACTCCAGGCTCCCAGACCGAACGATTCACCGGCCTCGGGCTGACGGGCTTGGAGCCCGACCTCACTGCCTGGTAGCGGTCGCGCCCGCGCCCGGGAGCTTCCAGGCCGGGCGCTGGGTGCTTCGTCGGGTTGTGCGCGGGCCACGATAGCGCCCCGGGTGTGGCTAACCGTATAATGCCGCCTCGCACACCCACGTGGAGCACACCCTCGCACCGACCGAGCGTGTCCCCACAGAGACAGGAGGCACGAGGTGGCCGAGAAGAAGCGAATCCTCTGCTACGGGGACTCCCTGACCTGGGGCTGGGTCCCCATGGACAACGCAGTCCCCACCCATCGCTACCCGTACGAGCAGCGCCTGGCCGGCGTCATGGCCCGCGAACTCGGCGACGGCTACGAGATCGTCGAGGAGGCGCTGAGTGGGCGCACGACGGCCGTCGACGACCCGACCGACCCGCGCCTGAACGGGGCGAGCTACCTGCCGTCGTCGCTGGCAAGCCACCTGCCGCTCGACCTGGTCATCCTGCTACTGGGCACCAACGACACCAAGGTCTACTTCAACCGCTCCCCCTTCGAGATAGCGGCGGGCGTGTCTATTCTCATCGACCAGATCGCCAAGTCGGCCGGCGGCGTCGGCACGGCGTACCCCGCCCCGCAGGTGCTGCTGGTAGCCCCACCACCCCTCGGGACCATGCAACATGTGTGGTTCGCCGAGTTGTTCAAGGGCGGCCTTGAGAAGAGCGCAGAGCTGGCGCACCACTACGGGGCGCTCGCGACGTTCCTGGGCATCCCGTTCCTCAACGCCGGGGAAGTGACGTCGACCGACGGGGTGGACGGCATCCACTTCACCGCCGAGAACAACGAAGCGCTGGGGAAGGCCATGGCACGAGAGGTCGAGGCAATGGCGCTCGGTGGTAGCGCCCCCGCAGGCCCCTCCACGGCCTCCTAGTGTTCCCGGGGTGATATGAGGGAGGGCCACGCAACGTATGTGCGAGCGGGGTCGCTCACGGCTGGGCGGCTCCGGCCCTCCTTCTTGCCCCTAGTCAACCATGTGCCGAGGGGGCATAGCCGTCTCCCCTGGACGCAAGACTGCGGCAGCATCGAAGGTTCACCGCCAG
>CADCVI010000141.1 GCA_902806105.1 uncultured Rubrobacteraceae bacterium | reverse complement strand
GGGGGTGCGGTCAACCGAAGATTGACGTAGCGTTCATCGTGGTACTCGCGGCCGACAACTACGGAAACGCGAACGGCGTGGGTGGCCCGAACGCGTGCGGCTCGCTCGGCTACGCCTTCCCGGACGCGCAGTACGCCGACCGGGTCGTGGCCGTGACCGACACCCCTCAAGGCGTTGCTACGGCAAGCAGGAGCAGCGCACCCGCGAGGCGTTGGCGGAGGCCCCTGAGGTGGGTGTTAGACGCGGTTACCTCCCGGGACGCCCGAGGCTTCTTCGGGCATTGTGGCTATGTCTCCTACCGGACCGACACATACGACAGACGGTGTAGCGGTTCTCGTGCTCGCCCCTCACGGCCCCGGAGTCTCGTTCGGATTCTCTTGTTCCGAGTGACGCCGGTGCAGGGCCACGGGCTGCTGTTGGCGGCGGCGACGGTAGGTCCGTATGTTCAAGAGCTCGACGCACACCGAGAAGGCCATGGCGAAGTAGATGTAGCCCTTGGGGACATGCTGATCGAAGCCCTCCAGCACGAGCACGAACCCGATCAGTATCAGGAAGCTCAAAGCCAGCATCTTCAGCGTGGGATGGCGGTCGATAATGCCGCTTATCGTCTCGGCCGCGACTAGCATCACGCCGACCGCGATCACAACGGCTGCGATCATCACACCCAGCTCGTCCACCATGCCGACGGCGGTTATCACGGAGTCTAGCGAGAACACGATGTCGAGGAGGATGATCTGCACCAGGACGGCGCCGAACGCCGCCGGCACCCGGGCGCTGCCGTGGCCCTCCTCGCCCTCGAGGCTGTCGTGGATCTCGTAGGTGCTCTTGCCGATCAAGAAGAGCCCGCCGCCGATGAGGACCAAGTCCCGGCCCGAGATCTCGTACCCGAGCACCGTGAAGAGCGGGGCGGTGAGCCCGATGACCCAGCTCAAGGTAAGGAGCAGCAGGATGCGCATGCCCATCGCCAGCCCCAACCCCACGCGCCGGGCCAGCGCCTGCCTCTCTTCGGGCAGCTTGCCGGTGAGGATGGAGATGAAGATGATGTTGTCTATGCCGAGCACGATCTCCAGCGCCGTCAGCGTGATGAGCGCTATCCAGATGTCCGGGTTCGTCAACCAGTCCAACTCTGCTCCCTTCTTGTACTTATCGTGACAGGGTACCCGGAAAGTGCGCGAAATGGTAGATACCCTCGCCTATCGGACCCTACGCCCGCACCGTCCCTGCCAGCTTCCGATGAGGGTCTTCCATAGCGCCAGCGGCGGCCGCAGTGAGATCGGGCGGCGGTTTGGTAGAATCCGGAGCCCGCCCGGAGAGCGTTTCGACCCGCGACCTGGAAGAGCGTGACGGATGCGCATAGTTTTGACAAACGACGACGGCATAGACGCGGCGGGCCTGCTCGCGGCACGCCGGGCCCTGGACGAGGTGGGGGAGGTCCTCACCGTCGCCCCGGATCGGAACCGCTCGGGGGTTGGCAGGGCCATCTCCTTCGGCGCGCCCCTGCACGTCGAGGAGCGCGAGATGGACGACGGCGGCATAGGCTACGCCTGTACCGGGACGCCGGTGGATTGCGTGAGGCTCGTGGCCCTGGGGCTCATGGGCTTCCAGCCCGACCTCGTGGTCTCCGGGATCAACCACGGCGAGAACCTCGGGGACGACATCACCTACTCGGGGACTGTCGCGGCGGCGTTCGAGGGGATCGTGATCGGGGTCCCCGGCATCGCGCTCTCCCTGGCCGTCGAGCGCCCCTGGCACGACCACGACGAGTCCGAGTACCACTTCGGCCCCGTCGCGGAGTTCGCCGCCCGCCTCGCCAGGATGGTCGACACGGAGGGCCTCCCCGAGGGCCGCATCCTGACCGTCAACGCCCCAAACCTCCCCGAGGGGGAGCTGAAGGGCGCCAGGGTCACGAAGCTCGGGCGCAGGATGTACAAGGATGAGCTTATCGAGGTCAAGGGCGAGGGCGGCAGGATCGGCTACGACATCTACAACAACCCGCCCGGGCGCCACGAGGAGGAGGGGACGGACTTCGCCGCCGTGGAGTCCGGCGAGATCAGCGTCACCCCAGTCCACCTCCAGCTCACCGACCACGCGGGCCTCAAGGAGCTCGAAGACTGGGACGTCGGCAGCCTGCTGAACGGGAAGGGGAGGTTCTAGTGGCTCCGCTGAAGGCAGTCCTCTTCGACTTCGACGGCACCCTGGTAGACACGACGAACCTGATCTACCAGTCCATGCGCCACGCGACCGGGGAGATCCTGGGCCGCGAGCTCTCGCGCGAGACCCTGATGCGGAACGTCGGCCAGCCCCTCCCGAGGCAGATGGAGCTTCTCGACCCCGACCGCGCCGCGGACCTCCTCGAAAGCTACAGGACCTTTAACGACGCAAACCACGAGCGGTACATCGCCTCCTTCCCCGAGGTCGAGGAAGCCTTAGGTCGCCTCAGGAGCGCGGGCCTCGGCATCGCCGTCGTCACCTCGAAGCGCCGCCACTCCGTCGAGCTCGCCCTCGACTCCTTCCCCGCCCTCCGCGGCCTCGTCGACCACTTCGTCACGATGGAGGACACGACCGAGCACAAGCCCCGTCCCGAACCGCTCCTGAAGGGGCTGGAGCTTCTCGGGGGCGTCGCGCCCGAGAGCGCGGCCTACGTCGGCGACGCCCCCTTCGACGTCATGGCGGCACGCGGCGCGAAGGTCCTGGCCGTCGCCGTAAGCTGGGGCGCGTTCACCGCCGACTCCCTCGCCGTCACCGAGCCGGACCACCTCTCGGAGGACCTGAACGGCGCGGTCGACTGGCTCCTGACGAAGGTCTAGAAGCCCCCTAGACGCTCCTCCTGGCCGTGCCGAGGGCGGAGATCTGGGGCGCCACCGCCGCGGCGAGGAACGCCGCGAGCACCACCTTGACGACGTCGAAGGGCACGAACGGGAGCACGCCCGCCGTGATTGCCTCGCCCGCCGAGAGCCCGGCCTGAACCGCGAGCCAGGCGGCGCCGAGCGCGTAGATCACGAGCAGGCCCACCAGCCCGAACGCGGTCCCGCCCACGATGGCCCGGCCGCGCCTCCCGGAAGCGACGACGCCGAAGGCGAGCCCGGCCGCTGCGGCGGCGAAGGGATAGGAGACGAGGTAGCCCCCCGTCGGGCCGAGGATCGAGCCGAGCCCCCCTTGAAACTGCGCGAAGACCGGGAGCCCCACCGCGCCGAGCAGGAGGTAGACGACCTGCGCCAGTGCCCCGTAACGCGCCCCGAGGAGCAGCCCCGACAGCACCACCATCGGCACCTGCAGCGTGAACGGCACCGGGGTGAAATAGAGGGGTATCGAGATCTGGGCCCCAACCGCCGTAAGCGCCGCCATCAGCGCAACCCTCGCCATCACCGCTGCCCGCATCCTCGTGCCTCCTGATCGATAAGACGTACCTGCCAAAAGGGATAAATTAGCACATATATGCGCGAGCGGAACGGGACTCCAGAAGGCTTGAAAACGCCTTACAGCCGGCCCACCGCCGCCGCGAACTCCTCCAGCTCCGCTTCCGTGTTGAACAGGTGCGTGCTCGCCCGGACGTAGGGATAGGGCTCGGGGATGTAGCGCGCGACGAACTCCTGCTTCAATAGCCCCTCAGCCGCGGCCTTCGAAGCAACCCCCTCGACCTCGAAGGCCACGAGCCCGGAATGGGCGGGTCGGGGCGATCTTATATGGACGCGGGGCTGCTGGAGCAGGAGGTCCGTGAGAAGGTCGGCGCGGCGGCGTATCTCGCGGAAGCCCTCGTCGCCGCGCTCGTTGACGGCCCCGGCCGCGGCGGCGAAGCCCGCGGCGAGCGCCGGGCTCATCGTCGAGGACTCGAAGCGGCGCGCGCCGTCGTGGAGGTGGTCCCAGTAGCCGCCGTCCGCGTCGAACGCCGTCGGGTCGGTGAGCGACATGAAGCCGATGTTGGTGCTGTGGAGATCCTGCGACACGAGCCCGGGACGGACGTACAGGGCGCCCATGCCCTCGGGGCCGAGGATCCACTTGTGGCCGGTGAAGGCGTACATGTCCGGGTCTAGGGCCGCCACGTCCACGGGGACGTTCCCCGCGCCCTGGGCGCCGTCGATGAGCGTGAGGGCGCCGTGCTCGCGGGCTACGGCGCAGATCTCCTTCAACGGGAGCTCCTCGCCGGTCGTCCAGTCGACGTGAGAGAGGGCGACGAGGCGCGTCTTCGGCGTCAACGCGGCCGAGATCTTCTCTTGCGTGATCGGCGGCTCCAGGAGCGTCACCTCCGCGCCGTAGCGGCCGGCGACGGCGTGCAGCGGTATGAGGCAACCCGGGTGCTCGGAGCGGGCGGAGATGATCCCATCTCCCTCCCGCCAGTCCATGGAGAACGTCCCGAGGTTCATGCCGTGGGTGCTGCTCGTCGTCAGGGCCACGCTGTCGGGGGCGGCGTTGAGGAGGTTCGCCGCCGCCTCCCGGGCGCGGGCGTAGGCGTCGCGCTGGTGGGCGTAGAGGCCCACGCCTTCCAGGTATGCAGGCCCGGAGCACAGGTCGTCGAGCCCTCGCATGGCATCTATCGTCTCGCGGCTCGGCGGGCCGCTGCCGCCCGAGTTGAGGTAGGCGAAGGAGTTGTCGGCGAGGGCGGGGAACAGCTTGCGCTGGAGCTCCAAGGTGGATCCTTCCGGTCTGATAATCGGGGATTCGGGCTTGCTGTTTGTATAATAGCCCGTCTATGGATCGGTCCAACCTTGCCAGGATAGGCCGTCGCCGCCGCCGTCGGGTCGAGAAGCGGAGGAGCCGGAGCCGGGCCTGGGGGCTCGTGAGGGGCGCGATCGTCGGCCTGGTCGCGGTCTTCCTGCTCTCGACCGTCGCCGCCGTCGGCGCCTTCGCCTACACCTACAGGACCCTCTCGGAGAACCTCCCCGAGCTCGACGGCTACCGCACCGCCGAGCTCGCCCAGACCTCCACCGTCTACAACGCCAACGGCGACGTAGTCGACGAGCTGCACGGCGTCCAGAACCGCTTCGTCGTCGGGCTCGCGGAGATGGACCCGACCCTGCGCGACGCGGTAGTCGCCATCGAGGATCGGCGCTTCTACGAGCACAGAGGGGTGGACTTCGAGGCCATCGGCCGCGCCGCCGTCGAGAACGCGAAGAGCCTCTCCATAAGGGAGGGCGGCTCGACCATCACCCAGCAGCTCATCAAAAACACGTACATCGCGCAGGAAGAGCGCCAGATCCCGTCCTTCCAGCGCAAGATCACCGAGGCCTCCCTCGCCTGGCAGTACGAGGAGGAGAACTCGAAAGAAGAGATCCTGGAGCAGTACCTGAACACGGTCTACTTCGGGGCGAACGCCTACGGGGCCGAGGCCGCCGCCAAAACGTACTACGACAAGGAGTCGAAGGACCTGACCCTCCCCGAGTCCGCCATGCTCGCGGGCATCATAAACCTCCCCGGCACCTACGACCCGTTCTCCGACCCCGAGAGCGCCAGGGCGCGACGAGACGTCGTGCTGGACCGGATGCTGGAGAACGGCTCCATCGACGAGGCCGAGCACGCCTCGGCGGTCGCCACGGACCTTGACCTCAGCCGCGGCCGCGTCGAGTACGAGAACGACAACGAGTACTTTCTGGACGCGGTCCGCAAGGAGATGGCGCGCGAGTACGGGGAGGAGGCGCTCTACGAGGGCGGGTTGAAGATCTACACCACCCTCGACCCGCGCCTCCAGGAGCTCGCGGCAACGTCGGTGGACGGCGTCGTCGCCCCCGAGCTCGGCGATCCATCGGCCTCCCTCGTCTCCGTCGAGCCGTCCACGGGTGCTGTCAGGGCGATGGTCGGGGGCTCGGACTTCGAGCAGGTGAAGTTCAACCTGGCGACGCAGGGCAAGCGCCAGCCCGGCAGCTCGTTCAAGACGTTCGTCCTGGCGGAGGCCATACGACAGGGGATCTCCACAGACACGAAGTACGTCTCCAAGTACCTCGAAGTCCCGATGGGCCTCTACGAGGAGCCCTACGTCGTCCAGAACTACGACTTCTACGAGCGCGGCCCCATAAACCTCAAGACCGCCACCGAGCAGTCGGACAACACGGTCTACGTCCAGCTCGCCCTCGACCTCGGCATGGAGAACGTCGTGGAGATGGCGAAGAGCATGGGCGTGGAGAGCGGCCTGGAAACCTACCCATCCACCGCCATAGGCGGCCTCGGCGAGGGCGTCTCGCCGTTCGAGATGGCCTCCGCCTACTCGACCCTGCCGAACGGCGGCGTCCACATGGAGCCCTACCTCGTCGAGAAGGTCGTGAAGGAGGAAGAGGGCGGCGGGGAGACCGTCGTCGAGGAACACGAGCCCTCGGGGACGGAGGCCCTCACCCGCGACCAGGCCGCGGCCATAACCCAGACCCTGCGCGGCGTCGTCGAACGAGGGACGGCGAGCCGCTACCGGGACCTGGACGCGGAGATCGGTCGCCCATCGGCCGGCAAGACCGGCACGAGCGAGGAGTTCGTCGACGCCTGGTTTGTTGGCTTTGTCCCGCAACTCGCCACGAGCGTCTGGGTCGGCTATCCCGAAGAGCGCGTCTCGATGGTCAACATAAACGGGCTGGAGGAGATCAACGGCGAGAACTACCCGTTGGACATCTGGTCCGCCTACATGCAGGGCGCCGTCGCCGACCTACCCGTCCAGCAACTGGACGCCCCGAGCCCCGACCTCAAGCTCAAGATAAAGACCGGCGGCTACGCCTACAAGGAGCCGGAGAAGAAGGGGACGACCGGCGGCACCACCGGCGGCACGACGAGGGGCGGCACGACGGGCGAGACCACCGGCGGGGGTACCACCTCCGAGACGACCCGACCGACCACGGTACCGGGCGTCCCGACCTCCCGCCCCCCGGTCGCGGCCCAGCCTTCCTTGTCGCCCTCCCAGCAGCCGCTCACGCCGCAGCAACAAACCCCACCGGTCAACGCATTGCCGGCAAACCCCCGTCCGGCTCAGTACTAGCCGCCGGACGACCGAGCTTCAAGCTCGGGAGCGCCGTCCGTTGCCGAGCACGGCAGGCCCCGTTTACGCCTCCTGCACCCGAACTTCCGATCGACCGATAGCGCGACCCCATGGAACGTGGTTCGAAGAGACGCCGTCAATATCGGTTGACAGACGCCAAAACGTCAACTAATATTGACGCATGGACGAGGAGACGAGGACACGGGTAGGGGGGCCTGAGGATCCGCGCGAGGGACTGGAGGGCGTCGTCGCGCTGAGGCGGACGTTGGAGGCTCTGGAGGCGGCGCACGTGGAGAACGCCATCGTGGCGGGGTGGTCCTGGGCGAAGATCGCCGAGGTTCTGGGTGTCAGCAAGCAGGCCGTGCACAAGAAGCACGCCGGGAGGATCAGGGCCAGGTATCCCGGAGAGCCGCCGCGGAGAAAGGGGAGGGGCGCGTGATGTTCGCTCGTTTCACCGACAGGTCCCGCGCGAGCGTGGAGGCTGCCTTCGAGGAGGCGAGGTTGCTCGGGCACGACGCTCTGGGCGACGAGGATTTGCTGCTCGGGATCCTGCGCGCCGGAGACGGGATAGCCGCCGAAGCACTCTCTTCTTTGGGCGTAACACTCGAAGCTGCGCGCGAGGAGTCCGAAGCGATGCTCTCCGACGCCCTCTCCTCGATCGGCATCTCCCTCGAAGAGGTGTGTCGGGAGGCGGGAGACGCTTTCGACATGAGTATCCCGGACGATCGCAAGATTCCCTACTCTCCCCGGGCCAAGGACGCGCTGGTGGAGGCGCGCAAGGAGATGCGGATGTCGGGAGACAGCCATCTTGGTACCGAGCACGTCCTGCTGGGGATACTGCGCAACGAAGACGGGATGGCCGCTCGAATGTTGGGCCGCATGGGCGTCTCAGCCGAGGCGGTGGAGGACCGGCTGTTCGAGTTGCGCGGGTGTGCGGCCGGATATCGGGGCACGCTGTGAAGACGAAGGCGCTGCTTGCCTGCGGAGCGGTGGCCGCCGGGTTCGGCTGGCTGACCATGACCTTGACGGATAGAGCTTGCATAGTTGATACTTGCTACCGAGCAAGCAAGTTACTGAGGAGGAAGTGTGGCTGGTGCGGGAGCATCGCGAGGAAGGGATGCTGATCGATCGCGCGTGGCTATACTCGACGCTGCCGAGGAGCTTTTCGCGCGCAAGGGTTTCGAGGCGACGAGCCTGGAGGAGGTTGGCCGGTCGGCCGGTCTCTCCAGGGGGACGCCCCGATACTTCTTCGGCTCGAAGGAGGATCTCTACGGCGCGGTACTCGAACGCGTTTTTGCGGATGCCCGGGGGTGGATAGCCCGGGGACGCGCGGGGGCGAGCGGTGGCACGGCCGAGGAAGCAATCGCCGAGGCGGTAGGGAGCTACATGGATTTCCTGGCGAGCAGGCCCGCGTTCGTTCGTCTGGCCCAGTGGGAGGCCCTGACGGGTGGCCGGTCCTTCGGGGAGACGCCGCCGCACCTGGCCTTCGTGCGCTACGGCCTGGCGGCCGTGGGGGAGGAGCTGTCCCGGGGTACCCTTCGAGCTGCCGATCCGGCCCAGATCCTCATCGATATCGTCTCGCTATGCTTTTTTCCGTTGGCGCACGCCGACAGCTTCCTCAAGGCGCTGGGAGTCGATACCTACGACCCTGACTTCTTCGAAACGCGCAAGCGGCACGTCGTGGACTTGGTACTGAGAGGTTTGCTGCCGGCAGGGGCGGAGGGAGGAGACCTAGCGAACAGGGTGGGCGAGGAGGGCTGAAAGCTTCGGCCTGCGGGGCCGGGTCGTGGAGAACGAGGGAAGGGGTTGCATGGGGGAGTTCGAGCATGCGGAGGGAGCGGTACGGGCGGGGGACACTATCGATAACGCGGTGAGCGGTGAGCGCCTGACGTTCCTCGCTACCTCGCGTGATACGGGTGGTGCGTATACCCGGGTGCGCTTCACGCTGCCGCCCCGCGGGGCGGGGACGCCCGCGCACCTGCACACTACCCTCTCAGAGCGTTTCGAGGTAGTTTCGGGACGGCTGTGCGTGGCGCTTGGAGGAGGAGAGCCGCCGCTCGTGCTGGCGCCGGGGGAGTCGGCCTTCGTAGCCCCGTACACGGTCCACAGGTTCTGGAACGGCACCGACGAGGAGACGGTCTTCGAGGCGGAGGTCCGTCCACCGGGCGGCTTCGAGGATTTCATGCGATCCTCGTTCGGCCTGGCGCGGGACGGCAGGACCAGCCGAAGCGGGATACCCCGTGACCCTCTGGAGCTCGGGCTCCTCATGCAGCCCGCCGACGTGTACCTCCCCGGGCTGCCGTTGCGGGCCCAGACGGCGGTCTTCGGGACGCTCGCCTCGGCGGCGCGAGTCCTAGGATACGAGACGAGCTTCCGTCGATACGCCGACCCTGGCGCTAGCGAGGACGGAGCGGGTGGCGCAGTGGAGCGAGCGTCGCTCGGGGGGGTGTACGGGGTGGTGCCCTGCAAGGCCGACGAGCGGGTGCGGGAGCTTGCCGCCGTCGTCGGCTGGGTTAGCTTGTGCATGGGGCTCGCCCTGACGCTGAAGCCTCACGCCAGCGCGGCGTTTCTGGGGTGGGGCGACCGTCTGCGCCTTGCTCGCGTGGCGGGCGCGGCCGACCTCATCGTCGGACCGGCACTCCTGCTGAGCCGAGACCGTGCGCGGTGGATGCTGGCACGGGCCCTGATGAACGCGGCGCTCTCCGGCGTCTACGCGTGGACCCTGGCGACCGGCACATCACGAAGAGGTCGAGCGCTTGCCGGGGTCGTCGGGATGTCCTTCCTCACCCTCACCGACTACTCGCTGGCGCGAAGGCTTTGCAGCGTCGAGCGGGACGCGCGGGAGTCCGGCGAGTAGCCGAACGGTTCCGAGGGGGGCTTCGACGCTGGGGTAGAGCCCCCCGGCGTCGGAGCCGCAGAGCGGGAGGCGCTACCCGCCCGCCACTATCTTCAGGACCTCTTCCTGAAGGGCGTCGTTGTTGGTGGCGATGAGGCCGTCGGCGTCGTAGGTCCAGGGGCCGCCGGTGAGGTTGGTGACCCGGCCCCCGGCCTCGGAGACGAGGAGGGCGGTGGGAGCGTAGTCCCAGGCGGTGTTGCGGGTGCCGATGGAGACGTCGATGTACCCGGCGGCGAGCCAGGCGCCACGGATACCCGCGCTGCCTATGGAGCGGACCTGCCAGCACTGCTTGAAGACTTCGAGGATGTTGTTTTTGGCGGGATTGTTGCCGTGGCGGTAGGAGACGTCCGCGCCGACAAACGAATCTTCGAGCTTCTCGGCGCTGCCGACGCGCAGGGGATGGCTCTCGCCGGAGGCCGTCTCGCGGAAGGCGCCCTCGCCGAGCGAGGCGTGGTAGATGTCGCCGAGGCGCGGGGCCGCGACGGCGGCGTGCAGGATCCTGTCTCCTTCGGCGACCGCGACGCAGGCGCAGAACAGGGGGTTGGCGCGGGCGAAGTTCGCCGTGCCGTCGACGGGGTCCAGAAACCAGGTGCGTCCCGTGGCGGAGATCTCGCCTCCCGCTTCCTCCGAGAGGATGTTGTCGTTCGGGTAGCGCTCCTGGATGCGCGAGATCAGGAGGTCCTCGGAGAGGAGGTCGACCTCGGTTACGAGGTCCTTGGGGCCCTTCTCCCGGATCTCACCGGGGTTCGCGAGGCGGGAGAGGTGCAGCTCCCCGGCGGCCCTGGCGAGCTCGCGGACGAAGAGACCGAGCTTCTCGGGGCTCTCGTCCGCGGGGCCCCCGGGCGCGGGTACGCTACCGGAGATACTCACGGAGGTTCTGGGTGCGGCGCTGCTCGCGCAGGAGGTTGAGGGTCTTCATCTGGATCTGGCGCACGCGCTCGCGGGTGATGTCGAACTCGCGGCCCACCTCTTCGAGGGTGCGGGGCCTGTCGTCCTTCATCCCGAAGCGCAGCTCGATAATCTGGCGCTCCCTCTCCGGCAGCTCGTCGAGCGCCTCGCGCAGGTGCGCCTTGAGGAGGGCGTCGGAGACGGCCTCCGTCGGGGTGATGGTCGTCGCGTCCTCTAGGAAGTCGCCGAGCTGGGAGGAGTCCTCCTCGCCGACGGGCGTCTCGAGGCTAATGGCCTTCTGGCTGATCTCCTGGAGCCTGAGGATCTCGTCTACCGGCACCTCCAGCTCCTTCGAGATCTCCTCGTCCGAGGGCTCGCGGCCGAGCGACTGGGTCATCCGGCGGTGCGTCCTGTGGAACTTGTTGACCTTCTCGACCATGTGGACGGGGATGCGAATGGTGCGCCCCTTGTCCGCGATGGCGCGGGTTATGGCCTGGCGGATCCACCACGTCGCGTACGTCGAGAACTTGTAGCCCTTGGTGTGGTCGAACTTCTCGGCCGCCCGGATGAGCCCGAGGTTCCCCTCCTGGATGAGGTCCAGAAACGAGACGCCGCGGTTGCGGTACTTTTTGGCGATGGAGACGACGAGCCTGAGGTTCGCCTCGACGAGGCGGTCCTTGCTCCTCTTGCAGCCGCGGGCGATGCCCTTGGCGAGCCGGATCTCGTCGGCGTGCGTGAGCAGCCTGACCCTTCCTATCTCCGCGAGATACATCCTGATGGAGTCGCCCGTGGCCACTGCGTGCGCGATCTGGACCGCCGGCGTCTCCGGTACGGAAGCCCCGCTCGCTGCGGCGGCCGGCGCTACGCCAGCCTCCTGGGCATCACCCTCGACGAGGGGGATGGCCTCCTCCTCGAGCGTTGCGTAGAACTCTTCGACCTCTGCCGCCGAAAGCTCCCCCTCCTGCAACAGATCGGTGACGTCATCGGTGCTTACGAAACCCTGGCTTCTGGCCCGGGTTAGAAGCTCGTCGGTCCGCTCTGTCGCAATCGACGCGTTTTCGGTGGACATCAATCCCCTTTCTTACCGTAATCCAGACACAAGCGAAGGCTACGCCCCCCAGCGCTAACAAGGCCCTGCTTACCTGTGAAAACTCTGTAAAAAATAACCCGGGTAGGGTAACACACCCCACAAATGGAGGAGCCCGGGGATTAGAGTAATCTCATTTACACTAATCTCCAGGCACATTCTTCCGCCCATACCTAGTTTGTCACGTACCCGCGGCGGCCCTTGCTACACTACGAGGCGTGGTTTTCCTGGACCGAAGACGCCTGATGGAACTGCTTGGGGAGGAGCCGCCCGCAGGGGTTACGGGCGTGAACGGGGTGACGCACGATTCCCGGCTGGCGCGGCCCGGCTCGGCCTTCGTCGCCGTCCCCGGCATGAAGCACGACGGTACGTCTTTCGTCCCCGATGCCCTCGCGCGCGGTGCCACGCTGGTCGTGGCGGAGGGCGTCCCGCCGGACCTCGACGGCGCCCCCGTGGTCGTCGTAGCGGATGCTAGGGAGGCCCTGGCGGAGCTTTCGCGCGCCGTCTTCGATGACCCGTCCGCAGGGATGATGGTCCACGGCATCACCGGCACGAACGGCAAGACCACCACCTCCTACGCTCTGCACGCCATCCTGGCCGAGGCGTACGGGGGGGAGAGCTGCGGCCTGATGACGACGGCGGAGGTGATCTCTGGCGGGATGCGCCGACCGTCCGTGCGCACCACCCCGGAGTCCGTCGAGGTGCAGGGGACGCTGCGCGAGATGCTCGACCGGGGCGTGCGCCACGCCGTCGTCGAGGTCTCCTCGCACGGGGTGGCCCTCAAGCGCGTCGCGGGCACCCGCTTTCGCGGCGCCCTCTTCACCAACCTCACCCGCGACCACCTCGACCTGCACGGTTCCATGGAGGAGTACTACCGCGCCAAGCGCGAGCTTCTCCTGTGGGCCGAGGGGCCCAAGCTCGCCAACGCCGACGACGCGCACGGACGCCGCATCGCCGAAGAGGTGGAAGGGGTGTCGACCTTCGGCCTCGCGGAGGGGGCGGACTACCGGGTCGGGGACGTGAGGGCCGGGGGGAACGGGGGGACGGCGTTCTCGATCCGCCACCCCGGGGGTACCCTGGACCTCGAGAGCCCGTTGCTCGGCGGGTACAACGTCGAGAACGTGGCGGGTGCCGCGTCGCTCGCGCTCGCGCTCGGCGTCGGGGGGGAGGAGATCCGGCGGGCGGTCGCGGGGATGCCGCAGGTGCCGGGCCGGTTCGAGAGGGTCGCCCCATCCGAAATGGTCGGCTTCGAGGTGATCGTGGACTACGCCCACACCGACGCCGGGCTGGAGGCCGTACTGGAGGTTGCCCGGGAGGTCGCGGGCCGCACTTCGGGGCGCGTGATCTGCGTCTACGGCGCCGCCGGGGACCGGGACGGGGCGAAGCGCCCGCTCATGGGGAAGGTTGCGGCGCGCCTCGCGGACCTCGGCGTCGTGACGACGGACGATGCCTACACGGAGGACCCGGCGAAGATCGCCCGGGAGGTCGTGGCGGGGGCGAGGGGTGGTCCCGGGGTCCACGAGGTCGTGCTAGACCGGAGGGAGGCGATAGGGCGGGCTCTGCGGGAGGCGAGGGCCGGGGACGTGGTCGTGGTGGCGGGCAAGGGGCACGAGAGGGTGCAGCATCTCCCGGAGGGTGACGTATGCTTCCACGACGCGAGCGTCGTCCGGGAGCTTCTGGCGGAACGCGAAACAGGGAAGGGCGGGTAGGGCTTTTGCAGGAATCGACCAAGGCGGACGTCGTCCGGCGCTTGAGGAGCGTCGAGGGGCACGTCCGGGGCGTCACGAAGATGGTCGAGGGCGGGGACGTCGCCTACACCGACGTCGTGCAGCAGACCAACGCGATCTTCGCGGCGATCCGGCGCATCAACACCGTCCTCCTGAAGGACTTCGTGGAGGAGCGCGCGGGCGACGACGGGGCCTCCGAAGACCTCGTGAAGGACCTGATCAAGGCCATCGACCGCGTGGTGAAGTAAGCAGTGGGGAACGCGCGCCCTCTCACCCTGCTCCTCGTCCTGGTCTGCACCATCCCTCTCGTCGTCGTGGCCGCCGGCGTCGCCTCCTTTCTGCTCCTTCGGGCGGGGTACGGCTACGTTATCGGGGGCGGCTTGCCGCTCCTGGCCTGCCTCTTGATCGCCGGCGTCCTCGGCGCCGTGCTCGGCAGCACGGCCTCCAGGAACCGCGCCAGGAGCGCGGAGAAGGGCCGAAACGGCGAGGTCGATGATGTATGATCGCGCCCCAATGGAGCCCGAGAGAGCACAAGGCGGCGCGGACCTCGCCGTCGTGGAGGAGAAGCTAGCGCGCCTGGAGAAGCTTGCGGAGAGCCTCGAGACCGTCCCGGACGGCGGTATCCCGGACGTTCTCGAAGAGGCAACCGCCCTTCTCGCCGAGGTCAACGCGCGGATAGCGCGCGGCATCGAGGCCTCCGAGAGGGAGGCCCGGGAGCTCGGCGACCTCCTCCGCGAGGTCGACTTCGGACCCTTCGACAAGGCCCTGGAGGACATGGAGAGGCCGCGGGGCGGGGGGAGGTAGGGTGGCAGGCTCGCTCGCCGCGCGCGTCCGCGAGGCCGCACTCCTGGAGGGCGACTTCGTCCTCTCCAGCGGCCAGCGCAGCCGCTTCTACGTGGACAAGTACCTCTTCTCGACGGAGCCCGGGCTTCTGCGGGACCTTGCGCGCGGGCTCGCCGCAAAGCTCCCCGACGGCACGACGAAGCTCGCCGGGGTCGAACTGGGCGCGGTGCCGCTCGTGGCGGCGACGGCGCTTGAGACCGGGCTGCCCTACGTCATCGTCCGCAAGGGGACGAAGGACTACGGGGCGAACGCGGGGCGCGCGATAGAAGGCCGCCTCGGGCCCGGCGAGAAGGTAGTCCTGGTGGAGGACGTGGTCACGACGGGGACCCAGGTTTTGAGGGCAGCGGAGGTACTCGGGGGTGAAGGAATCGAGATAGCAGGTATAGTAGCCGTCCTCGACCGGAGGGAAGAGCGCGCGCCGCGCCTCGGTCCCTACCCGTTCGAGGCCCTGCTCGGGCTCCGAGATATAGTGCCCGAAAACAGGGATTGAGGCACATCTTGGCCTTTGGTATATTCCCCGGGGTATCCGGGAGGCCAGTACGGCAAGCGTTCAAGGAGGCAACGGAGAGATGAACAAGACCGAGTTGATCCAGAAGATAGCCGACGAGGCCAACTCCTCCCGGGGGGACGCCCAGCGTTTCTTCGAGGCGTTCCAGGGGGTCGTAACCGACGCCCTCAAGGGCGACGGGGAGGTCCAGATCACGGGCTTCGGCAAGTTCTACGTGCAGAAGCGCGAGGCCCGCGAGGGCATCAACCCGCAGACGAAGGAGAAGATGAACATCGCCGCCTCCAAGGTGCCGAAGTTCACCGCCGGCAACGCTCTCAAAGAAGCGATCCGGTAACGATCTGAAGCTTCTCGCGCGGCGAACCTTCGAGCCGCGGGCCCACACGGCCCGCGGCTTTTTGCTGTCCGCCGCCGCTCTCCTGCCGTAGTGGACGCCCTCGTCGAGTCCGCCCGCCGGAAGGGGAGCGCCGTCGTCGTGGGCCTCGACCCCGACCCGGGTCACCTGCCGCCGGAGATAGCGCGCCAGGGCCTGCCGCCGCACCTCGCGGCCCGCGAGCTCTGCCTCGGCGTCCTCGAAGCCGTCGAGCCGTGCGCCGCGGCCGTCAAGCTTCAGTCGGCGTACTTCGAGCGGCTGGGGCCCGAGGGGGCGGCGGTCTACGCCGAGGTGCTGCGCGCCGCGCGCGACCTGGATCTCCCGACGATAGCGGACGTGAAGCGTGGGGATATCGGTCCCGTAGCCGCCGCCTACGCCGAGGCCCACCTCTCCGTCTACGGCGCGACCTCCGTCACCGTCAACCCCTACATGGGCGAGGACGCCGTCTCGCCGTTTCTCGACGAGGTGCGCAAGCTCGGGCGCGGCGGCGGGGCCTTCGTGCTCGTCGCTACCTCCAACCCGTCCGCCGGGGCCATCCAGGCCGCCTCCGAACCGCCGCTGTACGAGGCCGCCGCCCGCCTGGTCGAGGGGCTGGGCCGGAGAGGCTCCTCCGGCTACGGGGACGCGGGCGCCGTCGTGGGCGCGACCCGTCCGGCCCTCGGGCGGCGGGTCCGCGAGCTCCTGCCGGGCGCCCTCTTCCTCTCGCCCGGCTACGGGGCGCAGAGCGGAGATGCGGCGGGCGTGCGGGCGCTGCTCGACGAGCGCGGCGCCGGCGTGCTCGTCAACAGCAGCCGGGGCATCATCCGCGCGTTCGAGGGGGCGCCGGAGGGGGACTACAGGGCGGCGGCACGGGACGCGGCCCGCCGGATGCGCGAGGACCTAACGGGGGCGGGCGTCCGGGTCTAGAAGGTCGTTGCGACCCGCTAGACCCGCACTACCACGAGCTCCTTCGGCGCCTCGAACGCGCGGACGGGATTTTCGCGGGCGGGTTCTCAGGCGGGGGTGTGGCCCCCGGAGAGCTCGTAGATCAGGGCGGCTACCGTTACCGCGATCGTCCCCAGGAGTATCACCAGGCCGAAGATGCGCACCATGTTCTCTTTGATCATGTTCTCCCCTTGTCGTCTCTGGATCTCTCGGCCCTCTCGTCGAGGACGCGGGCGAGCTCGTCTTCGAGCTGGTCCTCGTTCTCGCGGAGGAAGCCGTTCTGCACGAGCTCTACGCGGCCGTCCTGGATCAGGAACGTCCTGGGCACCCTCTTGACGTTGTATAGCGAGGCCAACTCCCCGGAACAATCCTGCAGGACTGCGTAGGGGGCGCCCTCCTCCGTCCGGGGTACGCCGCACACGTAGACGGCGGCGAACGATGCCCCCTCATCCCCGAACTCGCGGGCGAGCTTGTTGAGCTCGGGCCGGGCCTCCGCCGTGTCCTTGTTGTACTCGTTCCAGAAGGTGAGTACGTAGACCCCCTCGTCCGAGAGCTCGAAGCTGCCGCCGTTCTGGCGGTCCGCCTCGAACGTCCCCGCCTGCTCGCCGACGTTCGGCGCGGGTCCGGGGAGCGTCAGGCTGCCCGTCGCGGTCTCCTCGTCCCCGTAGAACCTGTAGAAACCGGTGGCTATCAACACCACGAGCATGACCAGACCGAGCCGCTTCACGGGCCCTTGTGACAGGTTCTTGAGGATGGAAAGGCGTACACGACGACACCATTGTAACGGTACCCGGGGACGGTGTCCCGCACCGGTCCGGCGACGCGCGAGCTTGTCCATCGGCGCGGGCTTCTGTACCCTCGTGGACGCCTTGTACGCCCGACACGAAAAGATGTTCATGTTGAGAAACCCGTGGATACTCCTGCTCGCCGTCGTCTCCCTGCTCGCGCTGCCCGGCACGAACGAGGCAATCTCGCAGGAGACCACGACGGAGGGTTCGCAGGAGAGGCCGGCAGAAACCACCGCGCCCGCGCCGCCGGGGGTGACGGCGCGGGCCTGGACGCTCGTGGACCTGGAGACCGGCGAGTACCTGGCCGGGGAGGGGGCGGACGGGCGGCTGCCGATGGCCTCGACGACGAAGGTCATGACGGGTCTCGTGGCTTTCGAGATGGCCGATGAAGGGCGCGTGGACCTCGAAGAGCCCGTCGTCGTCTCGGAGGAGGCGGCGAGCTACGCGGTGCCCGCGTACAGCAACGTCGGCCTCTTCGCGGGGGATACCCTGAGCGTCCGGGAGCTGCTCGCGGCCACCCTGATCTCCTCCGGCGACGACGCCGCCTACGCCCTCGCCGAGCACCTCGGCGGCGGAGGCGGAGAGGCGGGCGTCTCGCGCTTCGTCGAGATGATGAACGAGAAAGCCGCGGAGCTCGGCCTCCGGGACACCCGATTCGAGAACCCGATCGGCTTCGACGCCGAGGGCCACCATACGACGGCGAGGGAGCTCGCCCGAACCACCCTCGCAGCCTACGAGCATCCCGGGTTCGCCGAGATGGTGGGCCTTCAGGCAAGCGCCGTTACCACGGCCGACCGCGAGATCCCGCTGCAAAACACGAACGAGCTGCTCTACGGTTACGCCCCCGCCATCGGGGTGAAGACCGGGACCACCCCCGCCGCCGGGCCGAGCCTCGTCTCCGCCGCCCGATCGGGGGACGAGTCCTACGTCGCCGTCGTCCTCGACGACGAGGCCCGATTCGAAGACTCCGCGAACATCCTGGAGTACGGCTTCGCCGCGCACGACCGTAAGGAAGTCGTGCTCGAGGGCGAGCGGTACGCCGAAGCACCCGTCCCGTACCGGCGCGACGAAGAAATAAACCTCGTCGCCGAAGGGCCGGTCGACGGCCTCGTCGCCACCGGTGAGGCCGTCGAGACGAGGGTCGAGGTGGTGGGGGAGATGCCCCCCGAGGCGCGCGCGGGGACGCCCCTCGGCAGGGTCGAGGCATACGTCGGCGGGGAGAAGGTCGGGGAGGCTGGGCTCGTGGCGGCGACGGGGTACGAGGAGGCCTCCATCTTCAGGAAGGTGTGGTATACAGCGGGCGGGATCTTCGAGTAGGAATAACAAAGGCACCCTTTGGGGAAGTAGAGGTGCGAGATGATCCTGACCGTTACCTTGAACGCCGCCGTCGCGCGCACGCTGGTCGTCCCGAGCCTGACGCTCGGGGAGCGCCACCGTGCGCCCGAGGGGATCTCCCTCGCGGGTGGCAAGGGCATCAACGTCGCCCGGGCGCTTCGCACCCTCGACGTGCCCGTCCTCGCGACCGGCCTCGTGGGGGGCCGGGACGGCGACGCCATACGGGACGGTCTCTCCGAAGCCGCCATCCCCTTCGACCTCGTCGAGACGAAGAGCCCGTCGCGCACCTCGACGGCGATCGTGGACCCGACGAACGGGACGCAGACGGAGATAAACGAACGCGGCCCCGAGGTCTCACCGGACGAGGCCCGGGAGTTCTCCCGCCGCCTGGAGTTTCTCATGCAGTACGCCACCGCGGTGGTCTTCGCCGGGAGCCTGCCGGTGAACCTGGACGAGGCTTACCTTGCGGGCCTCGTCCAGAAGGCCCGCGACAGGGGCCTCTACACCGTGGTGGACGCCCCCCCGGCGGTCCTCAAGGCGGCGCTCAAGGAAGACCCGTCGCTCGTCAGCCCGAACCAGCACGAGGCCGAGAGCGCGGCCGGTTTCGACTTTATAGAAGAAGAAGATTTTCTGCGGGGGCTCAGGAGGCTGGTCGAGCTCGGGGCCCAGGGGGCGTGCATCACCTCGTCCTCGGGGTACTCCTACCTCACGGCGGCGGGCGGGGTAGTCTCCGCGCAGGCGCCAGAGGTCGAGGCCCTCTCGAACATCGGGAGCGGCGACGCTTACCTCGCCGGTCTCCTGGCGGGCCTCCTGCACCGCAAGCTCTCCTCCGTCGAGGCCGTGCGCCTCGCCGCCGGTTGCGCGGCGGCGAACGCCGAGACGCTGGGCGCCGGGGTCTTCGAGGCGCGGCGGGCCGAGGAGCTCGCCGAGACCGTCCGGGTTGAGGTCTTCTCCGAGGCGCTCGACAGCGGCATCGTGTAGTCCCCCGCCGGGAACCCGCAAAACGTCGTGTTAGAATCGCGGCGCCGGAAAAGGTAAGAAGAGATCTGGAGGTATTCCTATGGCGGTAAACGACGTTACCGACGCGAACTTCGAGAGCGAGGTCCTGAAGGCCGACAAGCCGGTCATCGTGGACTTCTGGGCGCCCTGGTGCGTGCCGTGCCGCAGGGTCTCCCCGATCCTCGACGAGATGAGCGAGAGCCGCGAGGACGTGCGCTTCGTCAAGGTCAACGTGGACGACAACCCCGAGACCGCCATGAGCTACAGCATCACGAGCATCCCCACGATCACCCGCTTCGAGGGCGGCGAGATCCAGAAGCAGGCCGTCGGCGCCCTGCCGAAGAACCAGCTCGCGGCGCAGCTCGGCTTGTAGCACGCCTCGTCCCGGGGTCCCCCGGGCGATTGCTTGTCGTAACGGGCTCCGTTACAATCTCGGCCGTACCAGGGTAAAAGGTCCCATGCCCCGAGTTACAAGGGGCATCAGGGTCCGAGGAAATCGAAGAACAGAGGAGGCAGGATCTTATGAAGTTCAAGCCGCTAGGTGCTCGTGCGCTGGTCCAGAAGATAGAGGGCGAGGAGACGACGGCCTCCGGCATCGTGCTGCCGGATACCGCCAAGGAGAAGCCGCAGACCGCGAAGGTCGTAGCGGTCGGCAGCGGCAAGGTCGACAAGGACGGCCAGACCGTCTCCGTCGAGGTCTCCGAGGGCGACGTCATCGTCTTCGCCAAGTACTCCGGGACCGAGATCAAGCTGGAGGGCGAGGACTACATGATCCTCGACGCCGACGACATCCTCGGGGTGGTCGAGGACTAGTACTCATCAGGCTCGGGGGCTCAAGCCAAACTTCGGCCCCCAGGTCCCTCGGGCGCCGGGCGATCCAGGACATGGACCGCCCGGCGCCCCTCTTTTCGGGCCGCCACGCCGCTTCTCTGATGCTTTCTTACGCGGACCCATGGACGGCACGTACCCTCCGAGCAGGGGGGCGATAGGCCGTGCGCGCCCTCAGGAGGGGTGACCGGGGGAGGGAGGTCGTGGACCTCCAGACCCGCCTGCTCGCCCTCGGGCTGGACCTCGGCAACCGCGGGATCGACGGGGTCTTCGGGCCGGTTACGGAGCTTGCGGTGAGGGCGTTTCAGCAGAGTATGGGCATCCTCGCCGACGGGGTGGTCGGGCCTATCTCGTGGCGCGAGATCTACGAGGCGGGCTACCGGCCGGGCGGGCGTCTCCTCTACCTGCGCCAGCCCCCCTTCCGGGGCGCTGACGTCACGGAGCTTCAGCGCATGCTCCACGACCTAGGCTTCGACCCCGGCGCCGTCAACGGCCTCTTCGACGAGCGTACGGCGCGGGCGGCGAAGGAGTTCCAGCGTAACGCGGGCCTCGCCCCCGACGGGGTAATCGACGACGCCGTTTTCGGGGTTCTCACGACCTATGCCGGCCAGAGCCTCGGCACGCACCAGCTTCCGGACAAGAACGGCGGCTACTTCCCGGAGGACCTGTTCGCCGGGACGATCATCGTCGATGCCGCCCACGGCGGGCGCGACGTGGGCTACAAGTGCCCCAACGGCCTCACGGAGGCCGACCTGAACCTCGCCGTCGCCCAGGAACTCGCCCAGATCCTGCCCGCCCGCGAGGTCATCCTGACGCGCGGCGCGGACGAGGAGGTTTCGGACTCGGATCGGGCCTTCCTCGCGAACTCCTCCGGGGCGAAGATGGTAATCTCGATCCACCACGCGCACCACCACTCCCCCGCGGCGAGCGGCACCTCGGCGTTCCACTTCGAGCGCCTGGGCTACCGCTCCCACCGCGGCCGGATGGCCGCGACCTACATCCAGAAGGGCGTGAGCCGCGCCCTGGAGACGGTCGACGTCGGGGAGTTCGGCCGCTCCTACGACATCCTGCGCGAGACGAACATCCCGGCGGTGATGCTGGAACCCCTGTTCCTCACGAACCCCGGAAACCTCGACCTAGCCTCAGACCCCTACTATCCGGCCACCGTCGCCGAGGCCATCGCCGGAGCCCTTGAGCTCTACGCCGGCCGCGACGCAGCTTTTATAGCGCAATAAGATCGTGATCCAGGTCTACTCGGACCCGGCCTGCGCCCGGCACGTCAACCCGAACTCCTCCGTAGAAGCCCCGGAACGCCTCGCCGCCGCCCTTGAAGGCGTGATGCGCGCCCGCGCAGCCGGGGCGGAGCTGGACCTCTCGCCCCCTGCTCCTGCCTCCCGCGAGGCGCTGGAAGCTGTCCACGACCCCCGCTACCTCGACGGCCTGCTGGCCCTCTCGGAGGCCGGTGGGGGATACCTGGACGGGGACACGGCCACCAACGCCCACTCCTGGGAGGCCGCAACCCTCGCGAGCGGGGCAGCGGTCGCGGCGGTCGACAGCGCGATGGGCGGCACGCCCTCTTTCGCGCTCGTGCGTCCGCCCGGGCACCACGCCGGGGGGGGCTACGGGATGGGTTTCTGCCTCCTCAACCACGCGGCGGTCGCCGCCGCCCACGCCCGCTCCTCGGGGGCCGGGAGGGTCGCCATCCTGGACTGGGACGTCCACCACGGCAACGGCACCCAGGACATCTTCTACGACCGGGCCGACGTGCTCTATCTCTCCGTGCACAGGAGCCCGTTCTACCCCGGCACCGGCCGCCTCGGCGAGACCGGGCAGGGCGCGGGCCGGGGCTTCACGGTGAACGTTCCACTTCCCGCCCGCTCCGGCGTCGACCGCTACGCCGCCGCGTTCTCGGGGGTGCTGCTCCCGGTCCTCCGGGAGTTCGAGCCGGAGGTCGTGATCGTCTCCGCCGGCTACGATGCCCACCTCAGCGACCCTCTGGGCGGCATGGCCCTCGACGAGAACTTTTTCGGCGAGGCAGCGGCGGCCGTCGCCGCCGTCACCCGGGAGACGCCGGGCTGCGCCCCGCCCGCCCTCGTCCTCGAAGGCGGCTACGACCTGAACGCCCTCTCGGGCTGCGTGGAGGCGACGCTCGCGGGCCTAAACGGTGCCGGCGCCCCGGGATGGGTGTACCGTCCCGAAGGCGCACCGGGCCCTGTGCGCGAGGCCCGTGAGGCACTGGCTCCGTTCTGGGAGAGCCTGCGGGATTAGGCCGTGTTCCGGGGCAGGCTGGTCAAAGCCCGTTCCTTCGGTATAATGGGCCACGCAGTCGGGACGTAGCGCAGCCTGGTAGCGCGCCTCGTTCGGGACGAGGAGGTCGGAGGTTCGAATCCTCTCGTCCCGACTAGCCGGGGATCATTTTTACCCTTCGCATCATCACCGCAACGGCACCCGCGAAGCGTTGCCGTGTCTCCGTTCATGCTTCTTCCGGCACTTTCTTGCACATGAATACGCGCCGGTACCCTCCGTCGAGACGCCGGTCGATCTCCCGGTACCCCAGCCCCTCGTAGAAGCCGATGTTCTCGGTCATAAGCTCGTTGGTGTAGAGGACGAGCTCTCGCCGCCCGCTCTCACGGGCGGCCTTCTCGGCGAAGCGCATGAGCTCGCGGCCCCGGCCCGCCTTCTCGTACGCGGGGTGCACGGCCACGTTCTCCACGAACATGGCTTCTCCGACCGGCCGTATCACCAGGACGCCCGCGACGTCGTTGCCTTCGGTGAGCACGTAGACGGCGCCTTCCCGGACCAGGGCCTCGTAGTCCGCGAGCATCGGGGCAGGCTCCCTGCCGATACGCCCCACGTACTTCGAGTAGGCCGCGCGGACGCAGGACGCTACAGAACCGTGTTCCTCGGGCCTCGCTGGTCTTATGCGACCGCTCGTCCGCACGGAGCCGCTACAGGTCCACCTCTTCGGCCTCCTGCATGAGCTCGGTCCAGTCGCCGTAGAGGCCTTCGAGGACGCCCTTGAGCTGGCGGTGCTCCGTGACTACCTCGCGGGAGCGCCTGCCGTCGGAGTAGAGCTCGGAGGTTGCAAGCTCCTTTTCGAGTTTCGCCACGCGGCGTTCGGTCGCGTCGATCTCGCCCTCCACCGCGACGAGGCGCGTGGCGACGATGTTCTGGCGGCCGTTGAGCCCGGGCCGGACCCTGCGCCTCGGGGCCTTTCGGCCGCCCTCCTTCACGTCGAGGCGGCGATGGGCGCGGTAGTAGTCGTAGCCGCCGAGGTAGTTGACGAGCTTCTTGTTGTCCAGCTCCACGATCCGCGTGGCGATCTTCTTTAGAAAGTAGCGGTCGTGGGAGATAAAGAACAGGGTGCCCCTGTAGCTTTTGAGGGCCTCTTCGAGCGCCTCGCGGGCGGGGATGTCCAGGTTGTTCGTCGGTTCGTCCAGGAGGAGCAGGTTCGCGCCGCTAACCACGATCTCGGCCAGCGAGAGCCGGCTCTTCTCGCCCCCGGAGAGCGACGACACCTTTTTGAAGACGTCGTTTCCGGAGAACAGGAAGGCGCCGAGAAGCTCGCGGGACTCCGGGGCGTCGAGCCCGGTTGCGTCCATCGTCTCCTGCAGCACGGTCTTGGAGCCTTCGAGCCGCGCAAGCTGCTGATCCTGGTACTCGGCCACTACGTTGTTGCCGAGCCGGACGATACCGCTCTGCGGGTCCAGCTCGCCGGTCGCGAGGCGCATGAGGGTGCTCTTGCCGGTCCCGTTCGGGCCGAGGAGCGCCACCCTCTCGCCGCGCTCGACGACGAGCTCCAGGTCGTCGAGCAGGGGCTCGCCGCCGTCGTAGCCGTAGGAGGCCTTCTCGACCTCCAGCACCACGCGGCCCGCCCGCGACGTCTCGCCGGAGAGGTCGAGCTTCATGCCGCGCTTGCCGTTCTTCGGGCCCTCTACCTTCTCCATGCGGTCCAGCAGTTTCTGCTTGCTCTTGGCCTGCTTCGCCTTGGTGTTCTTGGCCTTGTTCTTCACGATGAACTTCTCGAGCTGCTCGCGCCGCTCGGAGTTCGCCTTGGCCTTGCGGGTGAGCTGCTCGTCGCGCGCCTTCTTCTCCGAGACGTACTTCGTGTAGTTGCCCGTGTAGCGGGTCAGCTTCCCGTCGTCGAGCTCCACTATCGACTCCGAGACTGCATCCAGAAAGTACCGGTCGTGCGAGACGACGAGGATCGCGCTCTTCGCGTTCTTGACGAACCCTTCGAGCCACTCGATGGCCCGCAGGTCGAGGTGGTTCGTCGGCTCGTCGAGCAGCACGAGGTCGGGCTCGGAGAGGAGGAGCTTCGCCAGCGCGATACGGCTCTGCTCTCCCCCCGAGAAAGAACCGACCGGTCTTTTCCAATCTTCGAGGCCGAAGCCGAGGGAGGAGAGCGTGGAGGCGACGCGGGCCCTGTACTCGTAGCCGCCGTCGCGGTCGAACTCCGATTGGGCGCGACCGTACTGTTCCAGGACGGCGGGGGAGGGGTCTTCGGAGATTCTGGCTTCCAGGTCCTTGAGAGCCGCTTCCTTCCGGATCAGTGCATCAAAGGCCGAGAGGATCTCTTCTTCCACGCTCCGCTCGGAGCCGACGAAGAGGCTCTGCGTCGCGACGCCTAGCTTCGCCCCCGCGACGTAATCGACGCTCCCCTCGTCCGGTTCGGAGGCGCCGGAGAGCACGTTCAGGAGCGTGGTCTTGCCGGCGCCGTTGCGCCCGACCAGGCCGATCTTCTCCCCCGACTCGATCGACAGGTTCGCTCCGGAGAGGATTTTGAGGTCCCCCCCGTGATACTTGACGATCTCCCTTGCTACGAGTACCTTCATGCGACCAAATTCCCAGGTTAGAGTAGTTCACTACAACGCCGCATGATTCGAGCGAGCTATCGTTGCCGATGCCCGCCCTCATGCCTGCCATTCTATAGGCCAGATGGTGTTCTCTCGACCGAAATACCTCGACGGCCACAGCATCTGCCCGGCGACCAGCCGGACCCGTGCAAGCCCCAGAGGCTCGAAGCCTTCCCTGATTTTATCAGCCTCACGGGCGTAGTCTCACCGCGACGCATACGCCCGGCGTTCGTGCCGCACCCTCCGGTACCGGGTCTTTTTCCTCCAGAGGATTGTCGGCGTAGTAGCATGAGCAAGAAGGCAAGCTGTGGGAAAGGGTGAACACGATGAGCGAAGAAGAAAAGGGAAGACGGAAACCGCCGAGGAAGGTTTCCAAGGAAGAGCCTCCCGAGAGCAAGGCGGCCGGCTCCCCCGGGCCCGGGCCGATGGGGACGGGCGACCCCGAGGCGGGCGAATCCGGGCCCATGGGTACGGAGGACGCGCACCTCAACAAGGATGCCATGTCTCACGATACGACCGAAGAGGGCGAAAGGAAGGCGGACTAGCGTAGGATCCCCTCCGGCGCGGCTCTAGAAGCATGCGTGCCCCTGGCTACCCGCGAGAGCTGCGCCGAGGAGACCCGAAACGATTGACGGAGGAGTCCCCGAACAGGAGTTCGGCGGTCCCCGGACGCCCCCGGCCTCTCGCCGGAGCCGCGCGGAAGCACGCCTGAGAATGGGCCTTCTGTGAACGACGCGGTACATCTCGAAGGTCCTCTCACGCCGGACGAGCGCGAGGAGTACGAGGAAGACCTCATCCGCGTCTCCGACCGCGAGCTGGACAAGCTGGGCGGGATCGAAGGTCTGGACGTCCTGTACGCAGGCGGGGCCTCGCTGCTCTGGCTGGAGGGCCTGAGCTTGCGCGTGGGAAGCGCAGGGACCGTCACCGCCCTGGACTCCGACGAGGAGAAGATCGAGAGGGCGAAGGATCTCCTCGAAGCTGCGGACCTCGATGCCCACGTCAGCCTCGTCTCCGGCGACGTCTTCGACCCGCCGTTCGCCGACCGTTCCTTCGACCTCGTCTACTCGGCCGGCCTCTTCCACGAGCTCGACGTCTCCGAGCGGACCGCCCCCGAAGCCCTCACCGCCCTCGCCGCCCTCGTACGACCGGGCGGGAAGGTTGCTACGAGCGACTTCGTGAACACGGTACCCGCCGTCCAGCTCGTGGACGAAGACCTCGACCGGATCCTTGCGGCCTCGCTCTCGGGCTCGGAACCCTACGGCATCGGCGCCCCCGAACGCCTCGTCGCGCTCCACGAGATGCTGCTCGAAGGCGTCTCGTGGGCCGTCTCGCCACCCCAGCCCATCCGTCACCTGGACAAGCTGATCCTCGCTGCGGACGAACCCGACGGGCTACGGCGCCTCCCCGCAGCGAAGGCGAAGAAGCTCCGAGGGCGCCACGCCGCACTCCTCGATCGCATCCGGCGCGAAGGCTACACCCGCCCGGCCACCCTGTACCTGACCGGCTCCCCGAAGGACCACCGGCCCCAAAATCTACCCCCGACTGACCCAAGCTCCACCCTCCCGACATAGTGCTCGGGGCATCCCAGCTCTATTCCTTGCAATATTAATTACGAGAGAGTATATTCGGGGTAACGGTGGTTGGGTTGAGCAAGGAGGAAAGGTATGTCTTCGTCGAACCTCGTCCGCCTCGGAGGCATGGCCGCTTTGGCGGCCGGTGCGCTCCTGCTGGTCGGCGACCTCTGGAACCTCGTGCAGTACTTGCAGTACGGCGACGCCCTGCGGTTCAGCGAGGAGGCCTCGACCGCCTCCTACACGGTCATCTCCGCGGTGTACATGGTCGGGGCATTGTTGCTGCTGGTCGCGGCGGTCGGTTTGTATGCGCGTCATTCGGGGGCGTTCGGGGCGCTCGGGCTCTTCGGGTTCCTCGCCGCCCTGGTCGGCACGGGCCTGATCGTCGGCCTGATGTGGGCCCTGACCTTTGTCGCCCCTAGCGCCGCCATCGAGGCGCCCGCGTTCCTGGACGCCGAGGAGGTCGCGGGTCCGCTGGACACGGGCTTCATGTTGTCCGGGATAGCCTGGGCGCTCGGGTGGGCGCTGTTCGGGGCCGCGATGCTCAGGGCGAGCGTGCTGCCGCGCGCGGCCGCCATCGCCCTCATCCTCGGCGCCCTGCTCACCATCGCGCCGCTGCCCGCCTCGACCCTGCTGTTCGACGCCGCGCTGGTCTGGATCGGCCTGATCGTCGTGAGGGAGAGAACGTCCGAGGCTTCCGTCGGGCGGACGGGCTCCGGGTTCCGTCCTCAGGCCCACTAGCGGGCGAGAGATCTCGTACGCCCGAGGGGCGGGGCCCGTCGTGGTGGCCCCGGCCCCGGGCGGCTCGACGTACCTCTACGACGGATGTTTACCTCTCCAGTACGATCGTCACCGGCCCGTCGTTCACCAGCGCTACGTCCATCATCGCCCCGAACGAGCCGGTCTCGACGGAGGCCACGCCCGCCGCGCGTAGCCCCTTGCAGAAGTAGTCGAAGAGGGGCGAGGCCTCCCCGGGTGGCGCCGCGCCGACGAAGCTCGGGCGCTTGCCCTTGCGCGTGTCGGCCAGCAGGGTGAACTGGGAGACGGCGAGTACCTCGCCCCCCGTGTCCCGGAGGCTCCGGTTCATCTTGCCGTCCTCGTCGGCGAAGACGCGCAGGCCCGCCACCTTCTCGGCGAGCCAGTCGGCCTCGGCCTCGCCGTCCCCCTTCGCCACCCCGACGAGCAGCAGGAGACCCTCTCCGATCTCGGAGATCAGTTCGTCGCCCACCGTGACCGAGGCGCGGGCGACGCGTTGCAGCACGATCCTCAAGGTCTAGAGGGGCTGGCGACCGGCGTATCCGGCCTCGATCTCGTGCCAGAAGCCGACCCTCTCCTCGGGCGGGTGCCAGCACAGAAAGACGACGCGGCCCTCCCTCAGGTGCGGAAAGTCCAGGAGGCCGGAGTCGAGATCCTTCAGGACGACGCCGAGCTCCGTGATGCGCCCGACGGAGAGGTGCAGCCGGTACGCGTCGACGCCGAACTCCGAGCCCTTTTTCCCGCCGCCGTTCGTGGGCGCTGCCTCCAGGATCGGCTGGAGGCCGGGGCCCTTCTCGCGCATCGCGTCGCGCCGGGCGCGGGATTCGTCGAGGAGGACCTTCAGCGTTGGCAGGAGCGCGTTCGCTTCTTCGACCGAGAAGAGCTTGCGGAACGTGGGCTCCACGCCTTCAAGACCCCCCTCAGCGGCCCTGCGCCAGGCGGTCGGCGAGCATCCCCGGGAGGCCGGCGGCACGGATCTTGGCCTGCGCCTTCTCGATGTCGTACTCGACGAAGCGGTACGCGACCCTGATGCCCCCGGGCGCGTTCTCGGCCAGGGCGTAGGAGGCGAAGGTGTCCCCGTCGCGGGGCTGTCCCACGGAGCCCGGGTTGATGAGGTAGGGCCCGCCCGAGACGAGGTCGAGGATCCCCTCTCCCACCCCCGAGCCGTTCGGGGACGGGACGACCATCTTGACGTGCGTGTGCCCGAAGAAGCAGGCCGCTACCCCGGGGTACTCCGACTTCAACAGGGCGAGGTTCGCCTCGGCCGAGGCGCTGTTGATGATGTACTCGTCCGGGTCGCGGACGGAGCCGTGGACGAAGAGCGCGTTCCTCTCCTGGTGCATCCTGGGGCGCGTGAGCAGGAAGGAAGCATTCTCCTCGCTGATGCGCTCGCGGGTCCACTGCACCGCGGCGGCGGCGACCGGGTTGAACCACGAGAGGTCCGTCGAGAGGTCCGTCACGGCGAGGTCGTGGTTGCCGGAGATCACGGGCCGCTGCAACGAGCGGACCAGGTCGCAGCACTCGTTGGGGCTCGCCCCGTAGCCGACGACGTCGCCGAGGCAGTAGACCCCGTCGACCCCTTCGGGCACGTCCGCGAGGACGGCTTCGAGGGCCTCCAGGTTCCCGTGGATGTCCGAGATCACCGCGTACATAAGAAGTGCCGGCCAGTATACCAGCCGCCCAAACCCTTTCAGGGGGTCCCGCCCCTCGTTGAAGGAACGCCCGCCCTGGGATAAGATCAGCGGGTGGTTCCCCACGTTACGGGCCTGTAGCTCAGGGGATAGAGCACTGGTTTCCGGTACCAGGTGTCGGAGGTTCGAATCCTTCCAGGCCCGCCCTCATCCGGTTTGTCGTAGTTGCGAAGCCCGCACTACTTCTCGCTTTGCGT
>CADCVI010000140.1 GCA_902806105.1 uncultured Rubrobacteraceae bacterium | reverse complement strand
CTAGAGGAGCTCGAGGGCGGCGCGCGCTAAGACCCGGCGGTACTAGGAAGCGTAGCGCCTGCGGAGCTCGCGGATGATGTGCGTGGAATCCACCAGCACCTCGTCCCCTATGGTCAGGATCGGGATGGCCCGCTGACCCGAGAGCTGGACCACGGCTTCCCTACCATCAGCATCCGCGTTCACGGACTCGTAGCCAAGATCCAACCTGTCCAACTCCTTCTTCACCCGTCGGCAATAGGGGCAGTACTCGCCCGTGTAGAGGGTGATCTGCTCTTCCTGCGTCGCGGAACCCGTCAAAGCTTCCTCCTCATTCTTGCTAGAAATACGAACCATCAGATTATACCGCGACCCTCGCACACAGATGCTCAGGGTACCCCCGCGAAGCCTCTGCGAGCGCCCCGATCTCTTTGACCTGAACTTCAGGTACACAGCGTACTTTGCCTTGAGGTTGAGGCAGGCGAACTTGTGCTCCAGTGTGCTGGACCAGCCTGAAGCCGCGTGTTAGGGTCCTTTGCGAGAGGGGGGAGCTCTCTCGCGTCGTGTGTCGTTTCAAGCTTCATGCTGTCGGGCTCTAGCGGGCCGAACAGGGAGGATGAGTTGCTAAGAAGTAGGACGGGGGAGAGGTCTTGGGAGGGGGGAGAGCGCCGGTACCGCGCGGACGAAGGGTCCCGTAGGCCGGTGGGCAGGGGGCGTGGACGGCGGGCATCGGTCTTCGTCATCGTCGCGAGCGCAGTGGTTGCAATGCTCGTGGCCCTCGACTACTGGTCGAATGCCGGGAAGATCTACCGGGGCGTCGAGGTGGGCCCGGCCGCCGTGGGCGGGAAGACCCTGGCCGAAGCGCGCGAGATCGTAGAGGCCGAGGCGGCGGGTCCGCTTGAGGAGATACGGCTCTCGGGTCCGAAGGATGTAACGTTCACGGATGAGGAACTGGGCATAAGCCTGGACACGGCGACCACGATGGATGCGGCCTACTCCGTCGGTCGCGAGGGGAACATTCTGGAGAGGATCGGGGACCGCGTGGGGGCTGCGTGGGGGATGGCCTCGGTGAGGCCGGAGATTCGTTACGCCCCCGAGGTCGCCCGGACGAAGATACGGGAGCTGGCCGGCGGGCTGGACAAGCCGCCCACGGAGGGGACCGTATCGGTCTCGAACGGAGCCGTAGAGGTAGGTCCCGCCGCGACGGGCTACGAGACCGACGTCGAGGGCACGCTCGCCAACCTGGATCTCGCGGTGGGCGAGTTCGCCGGACAGGCCGAGGTCGCCGGACGGGTGCTGGAGCCCGTGGTCACGACCGGAGAGGCCGAGGCTGCGGCGGCCAGGGCGGAGGAGGTCGTTTCGGGGCCGGTGGAGCTTGCGGCGGGTCGCAAGAGTTGGACGCTCGACGGGGAGGCGGCCGGTGGTGCCCTGAGGTTCGTCCCGAAGGATGGACGGATGGAGGTCTCGCTCAACGACGGGGACCTGCGGCAGCTTCTCGCGGAGCCCATCCAGGAGCTGACCGTGGCCCCGCGCGAGGCCGACTTCGTCCCCGCGTCTGGCGGGGTCACCGTAACCGAGAGCCGCACGGGTAAGGCAGTGCGGGAAGACGAGTTCTTCGCGGACCTGAAGGAGGGGCTCTTCGAGGGGCGTCGCGAGTACGAGATCCCCGTCGTCAAGGATGAGCCCGAGCTCACGACCGCCGAGGCCGAAGCGCTCAAGCCGACGGATCTCCTGGGCTCCTACCGCACCGACTATACGCTGAGCAGCGACAAGTCGCCGGAGCGTGTCGAGAACCTGGAGCTCGCGTCGAGCGCCGTGAGCGGGACGCTGCTGGCGCCGGGTGAGGTCTTTTCGTTTAACGAGCTGGCCGCGCCGCTGAAGTACAACAAGACGCACGTCATCGTGGACGGTAAGGAGACGACGGCGGACGGCGGCGGTCTGTGCCAGGTGGCCTCGACGCTGTTCAACGCCGCAAACTACGCGGGCCTGGAGATCGTGGAGCGCAACGCCCACTTCTCGGAGCTGCCGTACATCCGGCCCGGCATGGACGCGACGGTGTGGTTCGGGGCCCTCGACATGAGGTTCCGGAACACCACCGACGGCTACCTGCTCATCCAGGAGTCGGTGGATGCCGACGGGCATGTCTACGCGAGCATCTACGGACGTCCGACCGGTACGCAGGTCGAGATGAACTCGGAGCCGACGTACAGGGGTGCTGACGCCTCCGAGTGGGTGACCTACAAGACCGTCACGGAGAACGGCAAGGTGACCTTCGATGGCTCCGTCTTCACCACGAGCTACCAGCCCCTCATCGACGAGAAGGGCAAGACGATCCCGCCGACGGACCTGACGCCGGCCCCCGTTATTCCCTAGCTACGCCCTACGTACCGCCCCTCACACCGCCGGCCCGGGCCAGAAACCCCGGGCCGGCTCGTGGCACGCCCCGATGCGCCGTGCTAGGGTTCGGCCGCGAAGCACGGGAATCCGGCTCTCGTCCCGCGGGTTCCGGAACGTAGGCTTCGCTCCCGAACAACGGAGGGGCGGAGATCTCGAAACAGAAGACACCTGCCGGTGGCGGCCTCCTGGAGACCTTCTCCACGGGGCAAAGCTACGGCGGGGCGAGACCCAAATCGAGGGAGAAGGCGTGGCGGTTGCCTCGTGTTCCCCTTGCCCTGCTCGCGGCGGCCTTTCTGCTCCTGATCCTGGCCTCCGTCTCCGGAGGCGGCGAGATCAACCGTGGCGTCCGGGTGGGGGAAGTCGATCTCGGGGGCATGACGCGGGCCCAGGCCCGGGCGGCGCTCGAGGCCGAGACGGCGGTGCTCCTCGAGGGGATGAGGGTGGTCGCTCCGGGGGGCATCTCCTTCACCGCGGGCCAGATGGGGGTGGGTCTCGATGCCGCGGAGACCGTCGAGAGGGCCTACGCCCTGGGCCGCGAGGGCGGCATTCCGGCACGCCTCCGGGACAAGCTGGGCCCGCTTCTGGTGGGGACGTCGGTGACGCCCGAGGCCGCATACGACCCGCGCGCCGTCCAGGAGAAGCTGAAGCCGCTCGCCGCTGCCTTGCAGGTAGAAACCAGGGAGGCCGGGGTGCGCGTGACCGGCGGTGAGGCAGAGGTCGTCGAAGCCCGGGAGGGTCGCTCGATCGACATCGCCGCCACGGTCGAGGGCGTCGTGGGGGCCGTCCGCGATGGGCGTACGGAGGCGGAGGCCGTCGTCCGAGACGTGCGTCCGCGAGTCTCCACGGTACAGGCCCGGGAGGCCGGTGCGATCGTCGAGGGAGCCCTCTCCGGCCCGGTGACGTTCACCTCCGGGGGCGACGAGTGGGCGGTTTCGCCGGAGGAGATCGGGCGGGCGCTGCAGGCCGCCCCGGAGGGCGAGAAGCTACGGGTCTCCCTGGACCCTGGCCAATTGGCCAACATCCTGGATGGGGCCTACGCCGCGCTGACTGTGGAGCCCGTGCAGGCCGGTTTCGTGGTCGAGGGCGGTGAAATTGCCGTGCGGGAGGGGCGCTCGGGCAGACGCATAGATGAGGAGAGGCTCCTGGCGGCTCTCGACGGCGCCCTGCTGCAAGGGGGCGGAAGCGTTAGGAGCTTCGAGCTGCCCGTCGAGACGGCGCATCCGGAGCTGACCGCGGCGGAGGCCCACGAGGCGAGGCCGACGGAGATTATCGGCAGCTACAGGACAAACTACATGACCTACGACGACGGGCCGGGCCGGGTCGCGAACCTGGAGATAGCGTCCGGCGCCATCGACGAGACCGTACTCGCGCCGGGCGAGGTCTTCTCGTTCAACGAGCTAACCGAACCGCTCGACTACTATGCGACCAGCGTGATCGTCAACGGAAGCGTGGACACCGCCGACGGCGGGGGCCTCTGCCAGGTAGCATCGACCCTGTACGTGGCGGCGAACCACGCGGGGCTCAAGGTCCTGGAGCGCCATCCTCACTACGCGGAGCTGCCGTATATCCGGCCCGGCCTCGATGCAACCGTGTGGTTCGGTGACCTCGATATGAAGTTCCGTAACACCACCGACGACTACCTCTTGCTGAGGGAATGGGTGGACCGGGAAGGGTACGTGAACGCCGAGATCTGGGGCCGCCCCACCGGCAAGAAGGTCGAGATGAACTCCCGGTTGGTCTCCACGTCGCTGGACTCCGAGGGCAACCCCGTCACCGAATGGGTCACGTACAAAAAGGTCGAGAAGAACGGCAAGGTCGTCTCCGACGGCCCGATCCACCGGGATACCTACGGTTTCCTGAAACCCTGACGCCTGCGACAGCGAAATCGCTGCGCTCTCGTGCGGAGGTAGTGTGCCCGATCTGCCGTCTGTCATGCAGTCGACAAAGATTCTGGCCTGGACTGCCGTTCTTACGGCGGGTTGCCAGGCTACGACGTATCACTAGTGTCGCAGCCTGGTCGAGCGGAGGTGGGGAACGTTTTTGCGGTCTTGCTTCTAGCTCGTGAGCTCCACGATCAGCTCTACCTCTACCGGCGCGTCCAGCGGGAGCTCGACGACGCCGACGGCGCTCCGGGCATGGAGCCCGGCTTCTCCGAAGATCTCCCCGAGCAGTTCGGAGGCGCCGTTCAGAACGGCGGCCTGGCCGTTGAAGCCGGGGGCGGAGGCCACGAAGCCGGTTACCTTGACGATGCGGCGGACGTTGGAGAGGCCACCGGCCTCGGCCGCGACGGCGGCGAGGGCGTTGAGGGCGCAGAGCCGCGCGGCCTCGTGCGCCTCCTCCGGCGTGACTTCGGCGCCGACCTTGCCCGTGGTGCGTAGCTCGCCGCCCTCGAACGGGAGTTGGCCGGCGGTGAAGAGGAAGGTGCCGGCGCGGACGGCGGGGAGGTAGGAGCCTGCGGGCTTGGCGACGGGCGGGAGCTCCAGCCCGAGTTCGCGGAGCTTGTTTTCTGGCATTCTAGTGAAGGGCCTCCTCGTATTCGCTCGCATCGTAGACCAGCGGGTAGTCTCTGCTGTACGACCCGCCCGCCGTTACCTCGCCTATAAAAACTGTGTGGTCCCCGGCGCGAACCGTGTCGAGGACGCGGCAGTCGAGGTAGGCCAGACAGTCTAGGAGGACGGGGGCGCCGCTCGGGGCGAGGTCGTAGGGGATGCCCCTCAGCTTGTCGTGGTACTCGCCGCTAGTCTCGGCGAAGTGGGTGGCGACGTCCACCTGGTCATCGCGGAGAACGCTCAGGGAGAAGGTCCCGCTCCCGAGGAGGACGTCGTGGGTGTATCGGTCGTCGCGGACGGCCACGGCGACGGTAGGGGGACGTTCGGAGGTCTGGGCTACCCAGGAGGCGGTCATCGCCGTCTGCTCGCGGCCCCGGCGCGTGCCGAGCACGTAAACGCCGTGGGTCAGATGGCTCATCGCGCCGGTTATGGCTTGCCGGTCGGAACCACTTCTATCGTCCAACACCCTCCGTCCTGTTGGTCTATCCGAATATGTCGTTATTCTACCAACCTTTCCCCGCCTGCCCGGCTGGGATATCCGGGGAGCAGCGGGTGCGGGTATAATCGCGCGGGCGTCGGGGGTGTTCGTCTCGTACAGAAGCTTCGGAAAGGTTGGGTGGAGGGGGAATTGAGCGCAGCGCTGATCGGGGTCGGGGTGCTTCAGGCGGTCCTGTACCTCCTCTTCGTCCGGGCGATAGACCTGTACGAGCGGGAGGACTTCCGGTACGTCATCCCGGTCTTCGTCTGGGGCTTCACGGTTGCCGTGACGATCTCGCTCATCTTCAACACCGTGATCGGGGCGGCGCTGAGCGCGCTGACGGCCGACCAGTCGGCGGCCTCCTTCCTGACAGCGGTCTTCGTTGCCCCGCCGGTCGAGGAGACGGCGAAGGGGCTCGCGCTGCTCATAGCGTTCGCGGTAGCGTCGGCCGTCTCCCTGAGGCGGGGCGGCACGGAGTTCTCCGGGGTGATGGACGGGATCGTCTACGGCTCGGCCGTCGGCTTCGGGTTCTCCATCGCCGAGGACGTGCTGTACTACGCCCAGACCTATCAGCAGGTCGGGGATCAGGTCTTCCTGGTGCGGCGCATCTTCGGCGGGTTCGCCCACGCCGCCTTCACCGCGCTAACGGGGATAGGGATCGGGCTCATCCCCTGGGTCCGTTCGTACACGCTGAAGATCCTCCTGCCCCTCCTCGGGCTCGCAGGGGCTATCGTGCTGCACGCGAGCTTCAACTTCACGGCCTCGCTCTTCGGGCCGGTGGCGTACCTGATCGAGTTTGTCGTGCTGCTCCTTTATGCAGGCATCATCATCGCGTGGCTCGCCATGGAGCGGCGGACGATCCGGGACGAGCTCCAGGAGGAGGTGGAGCACGGCACGATCAGCCGCAGCGAGTACGCCATCCTCCCCACCTACTTTGCCCGGAGCTTCTACTACCTCGGCCTCCTGCTCTCCGGCCGCATCATGGAGTGGAGGCGGTCGAGGAGGATGCACCAGGCCGCCGTCGACCTGGCCTTCACGAAGCGCCTCGCCCGCGAGCCGTTCGCCCCGTCCCAGCAGCAGAAGGAGCAGTACCTCCGCCAGCGCATAAAGGAGACGAGGTTCGGACGGACCTCCCGGCCCGCCTCGTATTGAGCGGGCGGGAAGGGTTCACCGGCCTGATCCTCGCCGGCGGCAGGAGCAGCCGCATGGGCCGGGAGAAGCTGACGCTCGAAGTCGGCGGCGTCCCCCTGATCTCCCGCGTCCGCGCCGCGCTCGAACCTTCTTGCCGGACGATCTTCGTGGTCGGCGACGGGGCCGACGTTCTTGACCTCCCCAGGATCCGGGACCGGCGCGAGGGGCGCGAGGGTCCCCTTGCGGGCCTCGAAGCGGGCCTCGACGCCGCCGCGTCTTCTGGCCCGGTCTTCGCGGCGGCGGGCGACATGCCCTTCATCCCACCCGGGCTCGTGGCCTTCCTGCTCGACCGGCTCCACTCCCGGAGCCTCCGTGCGGCAGTACCACGGTACGCGGGCCGTACTCACCCCCTCTGCGCGGCCTACGACCCGTCCGTGCTCCCCGACGCGAGCCGTCTTCTCGATGCCGGGACGAGGGCGGTCTGGAAGCTGCTGGAGGGGCTCGGCGAGGGGGTAGAGTACGTCGAAGGAGAGCTCGGGAGGTTCGGGGACCCTGGCGTCTTCCTGTCCAACGTGAACTCGCCCGAGGACCTCGCGCGGGCGCGGGAGATCGCCAGAGGGGAAGGTTGAACCCGGCAACGCGTGGCCCGGTCCGGAGGGTCGGGCTCGTGCTGCGTGGGGCCTGGCGGGATCTCACACTGCTGTTTCGCGTCCTGCGCCGGGGGTGGGAGGAGCCGGCGGCAGGGCCCCTACCCCGGGTAGCGGTGGTGCTCGGGGCGCAGGTGCTACCCGGGGGGCGGGCGAGCCGCGTCCTGGAGGAACGCGTGCGGCACGCGGCCCGGCTCTACACGGGGGGCGAGGTCGACCTCCTGATCGTGACCGGCGGGACCGGGGAGCACCCGCCGAGCGAGGCCGAGGTCATGGCGGGGATACTCCGCCGGGAGGGGGTGGCCGAGGGGGACGTCGTCCTCGAAGACCGGGCGCTCAGCACCTGGGATTCGGCCTGGCTCGTCGCGGAGATCGCCGGACGGCGCGGCATCCGATCGGTTCGGGTGGTCACGGACCCGCTCCACTGCGTCAGGACGGTCGAGGCGTTCCGGGAAGCCGGGCTTCTGGCGGCAGCGGAGCCCGTGTACCAGAGCCCGATGTGGCACGGACGGATCTCCCGGAGGGGGCAGTTCGCGAGGGAGGCCGGGGCGGTGGTCTGGTACCGGGCGAGGCATGGGGTGGGCTCACGCTCCCGCCCTTCGGCTCGCGGCGACGGACGAGAGCACTGACCGTCTCTCTCACCCTCGTTCTCGGCGACGGTGTAGTTTCCATATAGGGTGAGCCCGCAGGAGAAGTCGCGGCATCAGAGAGCCGATCCCAGGGCGCTACACCGTTGCCCGGGG
>CADCVI010000139.1 GCA_902806105.1 uncultured Rubrobacteraceae bacterium | reverse complement strand
GCGTACACGCCCGTCTTGGGGTGGGAGGAGAGGTTCGAGGTCGACAAGGTCTCGCCGCTCGTCGCCTGGGGCTCGGATCTGGTCGAAGAGTACGTCAGGGAGCACGACGTCCCTCTCAACCCGCTGCTCGACATGGGCTACAGGAGCATCGGCTGTGAGCCGCAGACCAGGGCCGTAGCCCCAGGCGAGGACGCGCGGGCCGGGCGCTGGGCCGGGCTCGACAAGACCGAGTGCGGGTTGCACTTCGCCGGGGGAGAGGTGAAGCGTGCGCAGTCTTAGGGACCAGAAGCTCAACAAGGTCGAGAAGTTCAAGCTCGAGCGCCACCCGCTGGAGGTGCGCGAGGCTATCCTGGAGAGCTACTCCAAAAACCTCTCGGCGATGGACGAGGTGCCCGGCGAGGTCGAGCGGCTCAAGTGGGTCGGCATCTACCCCCAGAAGCAGGGCGGGGATGCGTTCATGATCCGGATAAAGATCCCCGGCGGCGTGCTGAGCGCCGAACAGGCTCGGACCATCGGGCGGATCGCCGTAGACTTCGCCCGTGGCCCAGAGCCCAACCCGCACTTCGGCAACAACTTCCTCGACCTCACCACGCGCCAGGACATCCAGATGCATTGGATCCACATGCGCGACGTCCCCGAGATATGGCGCAGGCTCGAATCGGTTGGCATGACCACCGTCCAGGCCTGCGGCGACTCCGCCCGCAACGTTCTCTGCTGCCCCGTCTCCGGCCTCGACGGTGAGGAGATTCTGGACGCCTATCCGGTCGCTCAGGCCATCTCGGACTACTTCACCGGCAACCGCGAGTACGCGAACCTGCCGCGCAAGTTCAAGATGAGCGTGACGGGCTGCCTGGAGGACTGCGCGCAGGCCGAGATCAACGACGTCGGGCTGCTCCCGGCGCGGCTCGCGGACGGCACCATTGGCTTCAACGTGCGCGTCGGCGGCGGGCTCTCGGACGGCCCGAGGATGGCGTCGGACATCGACGTCTTCGTGCGCCCCGAGGAGGCCGTGGAGCTGACGCGGGCCGTCGCCCAGATTTTCGGCGAGCTCGGCAACCGGGAGAACCGCTGGACGAACCGCATGCGTTACCTCGTCCAGGAGCTCGGGCCGGAGGGCTTCCGCGAGGAGCTGGCGAAGCGCACGGCCTTCGAGCTGACGCCCGCTGGCGAGGACCTCACGAAGCACTACCGGGGGGACCACGTCGGCGTCCACCCGCAGAAGGAAGAGGGCCTGTACTACGTCGGGCTCAACGTGCCCGTCGGCCGCATGAGCGGCGAGCACTTCGTCGAGGCGGCGAGGCTCGCGAAGGAGTACGGCGGCGAGGTCAGGCTCGCGACCGACCAGAACCTCATCATCACGCACATCGCGGAGGAGAAGCTCGACGCTTTCCTCGCGGAGCCACTGCTCCAGCGGTTCTCCCCGAACCCGGGGGCTTTCGAGCGCGGGATCGTGGCCTGCACCGGCAGCGAGTTCTGCAGGTTCGCGATCGTGGAGACGAAGATACGCGCGGTCGAGTGGGCCAAGGAGATGGACGAGCGGGTCGGCGACGTCGGCCAGGATGCCATCAGGATGCACTTCTCGGGCTGCTCGGCCTCGTGCGCCCAGCCCCAGATCGGGGACATCGGCTTCCGCGGGGAGACCGCGAAGACGAAGGACGCGATCGTCGAGGGCACGGACATCGGCATGGGCGGCTCGCTCGGCCGGGATGCTGCGTTTATAGACTGGGTCGAGGGGGCCAAGCCCGCCGACGAGGTGCCGGACGCGCTCGTCGCCGTCTTCGAGAAGTTCAAGGACGAGCGGCGGGACGGCGAGAGGTTCCACGAGTGGGCCCGCCGCCGGCCGAACAAGGAGTTGCGCGGCGCCCTCAGGAGCGCCGGAGAGAACAGGGGGCGGGGCTAATGGCCGGGTTCGACATCCGGGAGCTGATGAACGACATCGACGAGGCTCCCGGCAAGGTCTGGTTCTGGGACCTCGAAAAGGCAGTCATCGACGCCGAGCGTTGCGTGCAGTGCGGCGTGTGCGTCGCGGCCTGTCCTACCGACTCCATCGGGATCGGGGACGACGACCTGCCGGAGCTCGTGAAGATGTGCACGGGTTGTTCGCTGTGCTGGGACTTCTGCCCGCGCGGCGGCCTCCAGTACGAGTCCACGTGGAAGATCACGGGGAACGGCGAGGCCCGCGCGATCGAGGGCATCGGCCACGTCGAGGAGAGCTACACCGCCCGGGTGAACCCGATGATCGAGGGTGCGCAGGACGGCGGGTTCGTGAGCGCGATGCTGATCGAGCTGCTCGAGAAGGGCGAGATCGACGGCGCTCTCGTCGCCCGCGAGTCGGAGACCGAGCGTTGGAAGGGCGAGGCGTTCCTCGCCACGACCCCCGACGAGGTCCGCGAGGCCGCGGGCTCCTTCTACAACCAGACGCTCGCCCTGGGCCACGTGGACTTCAAGGGCTACGACCTCCCGCCGAACCCGAGGATCGCGGTGGTGGGTACGCCGTGCGAGATCGAGGGGATCAAGGCCATGCAGGCGCGGCCCTGGACCTGGGGCTCGTCGCAGGTCGAGGCGATCACGCTTACGATCGCGCTCCTCTGCACCAAGAGCTTCAACTACGAGAAGCTGATGCTCGAGGAGATCCGGGACAAGCGTAACGTCGACCTCGACAACGTCGGCCGGGTCGACATCATCCGCGGCAAGATGATCGTGCAGGACCTCGATGGCGAGTCCATCTTCGAGGAGCCCATCCGCGACTTCCACGGCGCCGCCCTCAAGGGCTGCGACGAGTGCGCGGACTTCATGGGCCACGCCGCAGACATCTCCGTCGGGAGCGTCGGCAGCGCCGACGGGTACTCCTCGGTCATCATCCGGAGCGACGAGGGTTTGAGCGCGTTCGAGCACGTCCGCCCGAAGCTGGAGCTTCGCGAGCTTGACAAGCCGGAGGCATTAGATAAGCTTGACGCTTTGGACAAAAGGATCGCGTTCAAGAGCCTCAAGCGGGCTTTTGACCCCGAGGCTCCGCTCTTTATCGACTACGAGGAGCACCTGGAGAACTATTCCGGGACGGATCGGGCGCCGGTCGCACACGAAGCGGTGAGGTACTAGTTGAGCGAGTCGAGAAGAACCCTGCCCGTGCCCTCCGAGCCCCTGGAGCTACGCGCGGACACACGCGCCCTCCTGGAGGAGACCCCGGAGGATGGCATGAAGACCATCAACGACGCCCGGTTCGTCGCCGACCCCCTCTGGGAGGAGTGGGGCGACGACCTGGAGGAGGCCGGAATGCCATACGAGAATTTCCTGGGCATCGCCCGAAGCTACGCGGGTGAGCTGAGGCTCTGGGTCGTCGGCGAGAGGATCTGGGAGCATTGCGCCGCCGGTCTCGCGGGCCGCGTGACGCGCCGCCTGCCGGAACTCGGCTGCGAACAGGCGCTCGCCTCCGCGGGGGCGAGCCGATGAAGGCCGCCGACTACACGGCCATAGCGCCGCACGGCGGGGAGCTCGTCGACCGGCGGGCGCCCGAGGGGGAGCGGGCCGAGAGGCTCAAGGCCGCCGATGGGCTGCCGAAGGTCGCGCTCGGGCCACGGGCGCTCTCCGACCTTGAGATGATCTCGACCGGCGTCTTCTCGCCGCTCAAGGGCTTCATGGGCCAGGAGGATTACAACTCCGTCGTCGAGACGATGCATCTTGCGAACGGGCTCGTGTGGAGCATGCCGATCACGCTGTCGGCTACCGAGGGCGAGGCGAACGGCGTCAGCGAGGGCAGCGAGGTCGCGCTGACGGACGGTTCCGGCAACGTCCTCGCGACGATGGCCGTGACCGACCGCTTCGGCTACGACAAGGGCCACGAGGCGAAGAACGTCTACCGGACGGAGGACGGGGAGCATCCGGGGGTGGCGGCGGTGTACAGGCAGGGCGACACGCTGCTCGGCGGCGAGGTCACGCTGCTCGTGGACGAGCCCAACCCGCGGCCCTTCCCGGGCTACTACCGCGAGCCCGCCGAGCTGCGGGCGCTCTTCGCGGAGAAGGGCTGGAAGAAGGTGGTCGGCTTCCAGACCAGGAACCCTGTCCACCGCGCGCACGAGTACATCCAGAAGAGCGCGCTGGAGATCGTCGACGGGCTGCTCCTGAACCCGCTCGTCGGGGAGACCAAGTCCGACGACATCTCGGCGGCGGTGAGGATGAAGTCCTACGAGACCATCCTGGACCGGTACTACCCCGAGGAGCGGACCGTGCTCTCGGTCTTCCCGGCCGCGATGAGGTATGCGGGGCCGCGCGAGGCGATCTTCCACGCCATGTGCCGCAAAAACTACGGCTGCACCCACTTCATCATCGGTCGCGACCACGCGGGCGTGGGGAGCTACTACGGGACCTACGACGCGCAGGAGATCTTCAACGAGTTCGACGCCGACGAGCTCGGGATCACGCCGCTCATGTTCGAGCACGCCTTCTACTGCCTCAACTGCGGCGGGATGGCGACGCCGAAGACCTGCCCGCACGACAAGGAGAATCACGTTTTCTTCAGCGGGACGCGGGTGCGCGAGATGCTCCAGAAGGGCGAGTATCCGCCGCCGGAGTTCTCCCGCCCCGAGGTAGTCGAGGTGCTCATAAACGGCCTCAATTCCGAGAAGAACGGCCAGTAAGAGAAGGTAACCAATGAACCCCCGCGAGACGCATGCGTCTCGCGGGGTCTAGGAGGGGATTAGCAATGGAGAAGGGCAAGCTGGATCGCGGTTTCACGCTCTGGTTCACGGGGCTCTCGGGGGCCGGCAAGACCACCATCGCCGAGATCGTCGAGCACGAGCTAAGGCGCAGGATCGGCAGCGTGGAGGTTCTCGACGGGGACATCGTCAGGACGAACCTCTCCAAGGGCCTCGGCTTCTCGCGGGAGGACCGCGACACGAACGTCCTCCGCATAGGCTTCGTGGCGAACCTTCTGACGCGCAACGGCGTCGGGGTGATCGTCTCGGCCATCTCTCCGTTCAAGGAGGTCCGGGACCAGGTGCGCCACCAGATCGGCGAGGACTTTATCGAGATCTTCGTGGACGCCCCGGTCGAGGTGTGCGCCGAGCGCGACGTGAAGGGCCTGTACAAGAAGGCATACTCGGGGGAGATCCCTCAGTTCACCGGCGTCTCCGACCCCTACGAGGCCCCGGAGGCTCCCGAGCTTCGCATCAAGACCAACGAGGAGGAGCCCCGCGAGAGCGCGGCGCGCGTGGTCGGGCTGCTGGAGGAGAAGGGCTACCTCGCGCCGGTAGAGCAACTCAACAAGGCATGATCGACGCCACCCCCGCCCTGTTCGGCCTGCTGGTCGGTTTCCTGGTAGGCCTTACGGGGGTGGGGGGTGGTTCCCTCATGACGCCTTTCCTCGTCCTCACGATGGGCGTCCCCGCCCCGACCGCGGTCGGCACCGACCTCGTCTACGCCACGGTCACCAAGGTCGTCGGGTCCGTGCAACACTACCGCCAGCGCTCGGTAAACCTCCAGGTGGCTATCTTTCTCGGCCTGGGCAGCCTCCCGGCGAGCCTCCTCGGCGTGGCGACGCTCGAGTGGATCAAGGCGAACTACGACGAGGAAGCGGTCCGCTCCATCATGATCACGATCATCGCGTCCACCCTCGTCCTCGTGGGGGCGTCCCTGATCTTCCGCACTTTCTTCATGCGCGACCGCTCGGCCGAATCGCACAGGCCGGTGTGGGACGGCAAGAGCCCGATGAGCCTCAAGCGGCGCCTCTTCACCGTCCTGTTCGGGGCGATGGGAGGCTACCTCGTGGGGCTCACCTCGATAGGCTCCGGGAGCATCATGGCGATCATACTGCTCCTGCTTTATCCTCTGGCCCCCGCTGTGGTAGTCGGGACGGACATCGCCCACGCCACGGTCCTCTCGCTCGTGACGGGCCTCGCCCACGCCTCGCAGGGGAACGTGGACTGGGCCCTCGCGGGGACGCTCCTGCTGGGCAGCGTCCCCGGCGTCCTCGTCGGCAGCCGCCTCGCCCCGTACGTCCCCGGCAAGCCCCTGCGCGCCATCCTGGCCTGCATGCTGATCTTCGTCGGCGCCCGCCTGCTGCTGACCTAGCCCCTCGCGGCCCCGAGGGCTGCCCTGAGGTCGCTGATCGACTCCTCACGAGCCTCGTCGTATGCGGGGGTGCCCTGGAGGCGGAGGAGGTAGGCGGGGTGGTAGGTCGCGATCGCGGGCAGGTCCAGGATCGAATCCCGCAGGACGCCGCGGTCTTTTTTCATCGCGAAGGACTTTTCTATGAGCGCCTTGGACGGCGTGTTGCCGAGCAGGACGAGGACGGCGGGACCGATTGCCCTCAACTCGGGGATCAGGATCTCCACCCCTTCCCGGACCTCCCCGACTCTGGGCGGACGGTTCTTGAGCCGCCCGTCCTTCTCGGTCGTCGGCCGTACCTTGACGGTATTCGTGACGTAGACCTCCGAGCGGTCGATGCCGGCCTCTTCGAGAAGCTCGTTGAGAAGCTTTCCGGCCCTGCCCACGAACGGCTTCCCGGCCCTGTCCTCCTGCTCCCCCGGCGCCTCCCCGATGATCGCGACGGTCGCACCCACCGGACCCTCCCCGAAGACGGCGCTCGCGCCGAGGCGTTCGGAGGCCTGGCGCTTCAAGTCCTCCCACGGTGCCCTTCTCTCTTCCACGGCTACCCGACCTCTACCGCAGGCATGAAATGCATATGATTTTCTGGGATGTTTCGAATACCTAGCATGCCCTCGATCCTACCCTTCGGTAGTGCCTCTGGAAACGGTCTTCCTCGCAGGCGCCGCGCGCAAACCGTCGGCTCGATGCCGTATCATTAACGGTGCCGGGGGTACACTTGCCCCTGTTCTTTTGTCGGATCTTCTGGAGGTTTGGGTGTCGGATCGGAGTATGGTGGGCGAGAGGGACGAGAGGTATTCCCTGGCGTTCGTGGTCGTCGTGGCGGTCTTCGTGACGTGCCTCGTCGTGGCGAACGTCACGGCGGTCAAGCTCGTCGGGGTCTTCGGGCTCGTGCTCGACGCGGGCACCCTGATCTTCCCGCTCAGCTACATCTTCGGGGACATCCTCACCGAGGTCTACGGCTTCCGGGCGGCGCGGCGCGTGATCTGGCTGGCTTTTCTCTGCAACCTGCTGGCGGTCGGCGTGATCTCCCTGGCCGGTGCCCTGCCCCCCGCGCCGATCTGGGAGGGGCAGGAGGCCTACGAGACGATCCTCGGCTACGCCCCGCGCCTCCTCGCCGCCTCGTTCGTCGCCTACCTCGTCGGCTCGCTCGCCAACTCGTACGTCCTCGCGAAGCTGAAGGTCGCCACGGAGGGACGCCACCTGTGGGCCCGCACGATCGGCTCCACCATCGTCGGCCAGGGCCTCGACTCCGCGATCTTCGTCTCCCTCGCCTTCGTCGGGACGATCCCGGCGGGGGCGATCATCCCCATCATCCTTACCCAGTGGGTCTTGAAGTCGGCCTACGAGGCCCTCGCAACGCCCTTCACCTACCTCATCGTGAACCGTCTCAAGCGCCGGGAGGGCGTCGACGTCTACGATCGCGACACGAGCTTCAACCCGTTGCCGCTCGGCAGATAATGCCCCTCGACTAGCCGTACAGCTCGATCTCGACGCGGTGCCCCGATGCGCGGGCCAACCGCGCGTCCATCGTGACCAGCGGCGCTCCAAGGGTCTCGGCCAGGGAGACGTAGGCCGCGTCGTAAGCGGTCAGATTCTCGCGCAGTTCCCAAATCCGGGGCAAGAGCGCGGCGTGGGGGTACCTTACGGCTCTCAGGTTACGTAGGGCTTCCGTGGCCCTGTAGCTCCGCGCGACCGAGAGCGCACCCCTCAAGGTGTGCCGCCGGATCGCGTGCAGCACCTCGACGTCGAAGAGGTGAGGAACGTGCAGGCTCACGTCTGCGCGTCCCATCCTCTCGCGGATGGCTGCCGAGGGGCCGTCGAGGTTCAGGAGCACGGCGGTG
>CADCVI010000138.1 GCA_902806105.1 uncultured Rubrobacteraceae bacterium | reverse complement strand
CGGTGGCCCTTCGACCTCCGCGTCGAAGGGCCACCGTGTTACGTGACGGGTCCTCCTGGGAGAATGAGCGCGAGGCTTGGGGTCGAGTTCGCGTGAAGGGGTAGCTTGTGAGGCGAGGAATACGCTCTGCTCGTGACGTCGCTTTGATCTCCGTTTGCCTTTTCGGGCTCACGGTCGCGCCTGCGCTCGCCGGGCTTCAGACCTCCTCAGGGACCCTGGCGTCTTGCTCGGGAGGCGGTGTCGACGTGGATCTCGTGGCGACGGGTACGGTCGAGGATGTGGCCTCGTCCCGAACCGAGGTCATGGTGGAGCGGGTTCTGCTGGGCGACAAGACCTACGCCGGGAAGAGACTGATCATCCAGACAGATTCGGGCACGAACTCAAGCATCTCCGAGGAGGTGAGCTTTCGGGAGGGGGCAAGCTACGAGCTTTACCTGCAAGACGCGGGTGACTATTGGAAAACCAACTTCTGCCTCGGGACCCGCGAGTCCGTGGAGACTCCTCGAACTGATGCGGGCGTGTCGGGACCGGACGGTTCGCCCGCTCTCCCGACCATTCCGGAGACCGGCGGCCCTGACGTGCCGGTGTTCGCGGTTTTTGGGGGGCTCGTTCTTGCGGGCACCGTGGCGATTCTACGATTGGGTACGTGGTGTCGTAGGTGAAACAAATTTCTTGCTCTTTCTGGCGGCTTCCCTGCCGCTCATAACGACGCCGGGTCCGGGTATGATCCATGTTGCTACATGCGGCGTCTCCAGGGGGCGAGGCGTCGCCCTGATCGACAAACCACGCTTCGCTGGATCACGGGCGGCGTACTACTCGCCCTCGGGCTGGCCTTACCGGAGCGAAGCTGACCGAGGAGGGAACTCGTGCTTCAAGATCTGAATCTGGTTTTGTTCCTCACGGCCTCGCTGGTCGTGATCGTGGCGCCGGGGCCGGACAACATCCTGGTGCTTACGCGCGGGATCTCACAGGGACGCGCGGCCGCGATGGTCTCGGCCGCCGGCGCGAGCACCGGGCTTGTCTGCCACTCGCTCTTCGCGGCGGCGGGGCTCTCCGCGCTGCTGGCGCAGTCCGCGACGGCCTTCTCGGTGGTGAAGTACGCGGGGGCCGCTTACCTCCTCTACCTCGGGGTGAGGACGCTGCTGAGCAGGGATGCCTTCGCCGTCTCGGGGGGAGAAGGAGGAGTTCGCCTGGGGAGGGTCTTCGCGCAGGGCGTCGCGTCGAACGTGATGAACCCGAAGATAGCGGTCTTCTTTCTGGCCTACCTGCCCCAGTTCGCCGATCCCGCGTCCGGAGGCCTGGCCCCGCAGCTGTTCCTGCTCGGCCTGGCCTTCGCGGGGTGCACCTGGATCGTCTTCAGCGTGCTCGGCAACTTCTCCGGCTCCTTGGGCGACTGGCTCGGACGGCGCCCGCGCTTCTCGGATGCCCTGCGCTGGCTCACGGGAGGCGTTTTCGTCGCCCTCGGCCTCCGGCTCGCCCTGCCCGAACGCGGCTAGGTGGGGCTAGCTCACGACCTTCAGGGCGGCGGGCTCTATGCGGAAGGACATCGGGAGGCGGCCCCAGATCTCGCCGTCGAGCTGCACCGGTGCCTGGGCGCCGGGGGACTTGGCCCGCAGCTCCTTGGTGGCGAAGGAGCGCATGGAGCGGTCGAGCGGCTTCTTGGCGAGGATGCGGGTGAGGATGTCGGCGCGGAGCAGCCTGCCGACGCGGTCCACCAGCACGACCTCTAGGCTGCCGGTCGTCAGCGTGGAGGAGTCCGTGACCCTGAAGTCTCCCCCGTAGTAGTGGCCGTTCGCCACGATGACGAACTGCGTCACGTAGGTCGTGTCGCCGCGGACGACGTGCAGTTTCGGGAGGTCGCCCTCCAGGTAGACCTTGAAGGCCGCGAGGGGGAAGGCCAGGATCTTCAGGTACCGCTTGAGGCGCGGCGTCACCTCGTTGACGACGTGGGCGTCGAAGCCTATCCCCGCCATGCAGGTGAACCTGCGCTCCGTGCCCTCCCGGTCGGTCGCGACCCCGAGGTCTATGCGGGAGACCTTGCCGTCCCGGATCCTCTCGCACACCTCCTCGGGCTTCATCGGAAGGCCGAGCTCGCGCGCGAAGACGTTCGCCGTGCCCAGCGGAATCACCCCGAAGGTGGCCTCCTTCGAGAGGCCGTTGACCACCTCGTTCACCGTGCCGTCGCCACCGGCGGCGATCACGAGCCTATCACCGGCGAGGGTGGCGAGCTCGGTGGCGTGGTCCGGACGCTCGGTGTTCCAGACCTCGACGTCCATGCCCCCGGAGCCGATGATCCTCGCGTAGTGTTTCAGGCGTTCCCTGTTGCCCGCCCGTCCCGAGTTCGGGTTGCCGATAATGACTGCTTCCATGGCGTTACTATATGCCCTTTCGCCCCGAAAAATTCTCCAGTAACATGCGCCGCATGGAAGAAAGACTGAAAGATTTCGTGGTGCCGGGGGTCGGGGTGGACGTCGTGGACTGCGAGCGGATGAAGTTCGCGCTCGAAAGGACCCCCCGCATCCGCCAGAGGCTCTTCACGGAGCGCGAGATAGCTTACTGCGAGAAGTTTCGCTTCTTCGAGCGCCACTACGCCGCCCGCTGGGCCGCGAAAGAGGCGGTGACGAAGGCCCTGGGTTGCGGCCTGCTCCAGTGGAACGGCGTCGAGGTGATGCGCCGCCCCCGCATGGCCCCGACCGTCCGCATCTTCGGCAAGATAGAGCGCTTCGCCGACGCCGTCGGCGTCCACGAGGACGAGCTCCACATCTCCATCACCCACTCCGAGCTCTCCGCCGTCGCCGTCTGTGTAATCCGCAAGGCGGAGATCCGGCCCTGAAGCTCCTCTCCGCCGAGGAGATGACCCGCGCCGACGAGGGTGCCCAGGCCCTCGGCATCCCCGGCGGCGTCCTCATGGAGCGCGCCTCCGTCGAGATGACCCGCGCCATCGTGAGGTTTTTCGGCCCGATGACCGGCCGCCGCGTGATCGTCGCCGCCGGGGGCGGGAACAACGCGGGGGACGGGTTCGTCATCGCCCGGGAACTCCACCGCGCCGGGGCGGAGGTCGCCGTGCTGGCGACGAAAGACCGCTACGAGGGCGACGCGAGGGTGAACCTCGACATCTTGAGGAACCTCGACGTGCGCCTCGTGAGCCGCGAGGCGTCCGGCGAGGAGCTTGCGAGAGCGGACCTCGTCGTAGACGCGCTGCTCGGAACCGGGTTTCGGGGAGAGGTACGAGGAGACCTTTCCGGCCTGATCGAGGAGATCAACGCCTCCGGGCTCCCCGTCGTCGCGGTGGACGTGCCCTCCGGCGTGAACGGCTCGACGGGCGAGGTCTCAGGCCCCGCCATAAGGGCTACCCTCACGGTCTGCGCCCACGCGGCGAAGGTAGGGTGCGTCGTCTCGCCGGGCCGCGACCACGCCGGAACCGTCGAGGTGGTGGAGATAGGGATTCCGCCCGAGGCCGACGTCGAGCCCTCGACGACGTGGACGGATGCCGCCTCCCTGCGCGGCCTCGTCCCTCGCCTGACGGGAGACGCCCACAAGTACTCTGCGGGCTCCCTGCTGATCGTGGCCGGTTCCGCCTCGGCCACCGGCGCGACCGAGATGGTCGGGAGGGGCGCCCAGAGGGCGGGCTGCGGCATCGTCTTCGTCGTGACCGCCGCGAGCGCCGCCCATCGCGTCGACGCCGCGCTCACGGAGGCGCTCGTCTCCGGAGCCTCCGAGGACGAGGACGGGCTGATGAACGCGGACGCCGTGGGGTACATCCTGAACATGTCCGAGAGGGCCACCGCCATCGTCCTCGGGCCCGCGGCCGGCGTGGGCGAGGGCGGACGGGCGCTCGTCGAGGGGGTGCTCGGCGGGACGGACCTTCCCATCCTGCTCGACGCGGACGCCATAACGAACCTCCCCGGCCCGGAGGCGCTCTCGGGCCGGGGAGGACCGACCATCATCACGCCGCACGCCGGAGAGCTCGGGCGGCTCCTCGGCACCGGGGCGAAGGATGTCTCCGCCCGCAGGCTGGAAGCCGCGCGGCGGACGGCCGGGGAGAGCGCCTCCTGCGTCCTCCTCAAGGGCATGGACACGCTGGTCGCCGAGGGGAGGAGGGTCGCCGTCAACTCGACCGGGGCCCACGCACTCGCCACGGCGGGGACGGGAGACGTGCTCTCCGGCGTGATCGGCGCCCTGCTCTCGCGCGGCATGGACCCCTACGACGCCGCCCGCGCGGGCGCCTGGACGCACGGCCGCGCCGCGGAGCTGTGGCTGGAGAAGACCGGATGGCCCGCCGAGAGCATGGTCGCGACGGACCTCTTCTCCCACCTGCCCGAGGCCCTCGCCGAGATCCTGTAAGCCTCTCCACGAGGCGCATCGCGATGGGGCCACGCCCTTCTCGGACATCCAGCACAATCACTGGCCGTCTGTATCCTGCCTACGGAAGCATACGCACCCATCGGCCCGCGGCCCGCGTCATTGGAGTCCAACTCCCGGTGACCACGCAGTATCCCTTCTTGCCACGATAGCCGCGGAACTTTAAGCAAGCGCCCGATACGCCGAGATGCACGGTAAAGGTCGCCTTTTCTCGGTTGAAGATTGGATGCCCCGCCGTGCTGAGGGGTAGCCAGTATGGGTGCCGTTCCGCGCTCCCCGACCGAGGGTAGATGCGAAGTACCGGACCGGCTTCGCGTCGGGATCCGGACGGGGTTTGTTGTGTTACGAGCCCGCGCGCTCCCTGGCGAGCTCTCTGAAGGCGGCGCGGTTCACCTTCATGCCCTCCGGGCCGTTCGGCTCGGGCCAGTCGTGGAAGGTGGCGGGTATCTTGAAGCGTGGCAGGAGGGGTTCCAGAGCTTTCTCCAGTCCTCGGGCGGGGAGTCCTGTGGGGGCTCGCACGAAGGCTACGGGTCTCTCGCCGAACTCATCGTCCGGGACCGGGACTACCACTGCCTGTTCGACGCCGCCGATTCGGCAGAGGGCCGCTTCTATCTCCTCGGGTTGGATGTTCTCGCCGCCGGAGACGAACTGGTTGTCCCTGCGTCCCGTCACGATCAGGCGACCGGCGTCGTCGAGCTCGCCGAGGTCTTTCGTGTGGAACCATCCCGCCACGTCAAGCTGCGTGTTCACCCCGTCGGGCCCGAGGTAGCCCGCGAAGAGCGTCCTTCCGCGGACGAGGATCTCGCCGTCCCCAGCTATCGCGACCTCCCTGTGTGGCAGCGTCCGCCCGGAGGTGTGGACCTCCTCCTTCGTCGCCCCCGGGGGCGTGGTGGTCACCTGGGAGGACATCTCCGTGAGGCCGTAGCTCGTGTGGATCGGCAGGCGCCGGTCGAGCGCCTCGTCTACCAGCGTCTCCGGCACCGGCCCCCCTCCGAGGAGGATTGCCCGGACCGTCTCGATGGACGCGTTCTCCGAGAGCAGACGGCGGAGCTGGGTGGCGACGAGCGAGACGTGCGTCGCGCCGCCCCGGACGATGGCCCCTCCGAACGAGGCCTCCGGCTCCGGGAAGACGATCGCGGCCCCGGCGAGCAGGCACCGGAAGATTATCGAGAGGCCCCCGACGTGGTAGAGCGGCAGCGAGTGCAGCCACCGGTCTCCCGGGCCGAGCGGGATGTTCGCGCCGGAGCCCAGGGCGCTGTAGAAGTGGTTGCCGAACGTGTGCAGGGCGGCCTTCGGCGCGCCCGTGCTGCCGGAGGTGAAGACGACGGTGGCCGGGCGGTCCTGAGGCACCGTCCTGGGACCCGCGGCCCGCGCTCGGGCCGGAAGCGGCTTCAGCACCCGTTCCGGCCCGAGCACGGGCAGGAGGTCCGTGACCGCAGGGGGCAGGTCGTGGCCGGAGACCAGGGCCGAACAGCCGGCGATCCGCAGGAGGTGGGCGACCCCGTCGAGCGGGACGCGGGTGCTGATCGGGCACGCGACGCACCCTGCCCGCAGCACCGCCAGGAGCAGCACCACGTACCTCTCGTCCTTTTCGAGGCGCAGCGCCACCCGGTCGCCGGGCCTGCATCCCTCTCGCAGAAGCTGCTCGGCCGCTCCCGCCACCCGCCCTTCGAGCTCCCCGTAGGTCGTCGCCCCTGCGGGCCCCATCATGGCCAGGGCGTCGGATGTGGAGTAGGCGAAGGAGGATGGGTGCGGTATCTCTCCCTCCCGGCCCTCCTTGCCGTGCGTCGTCATTCGGGTCCGGCCTCCGGAGAGAGGCGGTCTCGGACGATCCCGTTCCAGGAGACCGCTTCCCGGACGCGGAGGCGGGGTGCTGGGAGCGGGAGGCGCGGCTCGATCACGTCCCCCGCGAGACGCCGGTAGGTGTCGAGGCCAGCGGGTATCTCCCCGGTCCCGATACCTGCCGCGAGCGCTACGAGGGCCGCCGTCCCCACGCCGGTCTCGTAGGCCGAGCTGACGACCGGCCGCATCCCGAGGCCAACCGCCCTCTCGGCCAGCCGCAGCGTGCGTGAGAGGCCGCCGAGCAGGGACGGCTTGAGCACCACGGCACCCGCGTAGGGATGCTCCGCCAGGGACTCCGGCTCCATCCCGACCAGCGATTCGTCGAGCGCGACCTTCACGCCTCCCTTCAGCGCGAACTCTTCCAGTCCAGCCGGGTCCGCGAGGGGCTCTTCCAGGTACTCGATCTCCTGCCCCTCGATGCCCCGGGCGAACCCCAGAGCCTCGTCGAGGCTCCAGGCGCGGTTCGCGTCCAGGCGCAGGGCGACGTCCCCGCCGAGGGCCTCCGCTACCGCCCGGACAAGCGCCACGTCCTCAGATACCGGCCGCCCGCCGACCTTCAGCTTCACCGCGACGTAACCGGCGTCCCGCATCCGGCGGGCGCCCTCCAGAACCTCGTCAGGCGAGCCGGCGAGCAGACCGTTCACCGGCACGGTGGGCCTGTGGCCCGGGGAGATCAGCGCCGGCAGCGAAGCCCCCGTCGACGCGCCATAGAGGTTCCAGGCGGCGAGCTCAAGCCCGAAACGGACGGAGGGCAAGATCTCCATACCATCCAACAAACGGGCGAGGTCGCCGTCGGCTCCCATCCATTCCCCGGTCACGTTCCGGCCGACGAGGGACGCCGCGAGGCTTCGAAGCCCGACCGCGGCCTCCGGAAGGGTCTCGGGGCTGAAGCCGGGCAGCGGTGAGACCTCGCCCCACCCCGAGAGGCCGTCCTCCCCTGACAGCCTCAGCAGGAGCCCCTCGCGGTCCGTCAGCGTGGCGTCGCGCAGCACCAGCCGCCCGGTCAGCGGCAGCCGGAAACCGTAGACGTCGAAGCCGGTGACCTTCACGGCGGGTTAGGGCCGGTGCGGGAACTTCGAGAAGTCCGGGCTGCGCTTCTCCTTGTAGGCGTCGCGCCCCTCCTGGGCCTCCTCGCTCCCGTAGAACAGGAGGTTCGCGTCGTGGGCGAGCTGCTGGATGCCGGCGAAACCGTCCTCGTGGGCGTGGAAGCTGGCCTTCAGGAGGCGCAGCGCGAAGGGCGAGCGTTGCAGCATCTCCCTGCACCAGGAGACGGTCTCGGCCTCGAGTTCGGCCAGCGGCACGACCTTGTTGACAAGGCCCATCCCGAGCGCCTCCTCGGCCGAGTACATCCGGCAGAGAAACCAGATCTCCTTTGCCTTCTTCGGCCCGACGAGCTGCGACAGGACCGACGCGCCGAACCCGCCGTCGAAGCTGCCGACCTTCGGGCCGACCTGCCCGAACTTCGCGTTGTCCGCGGCGAGCGTGAGGTCACAGACCACGTGGAGGACGTGGCCGCCGCCGACCGCGTATCCCGCCACCATCGCCACCACGGGCTTCGGGCAGCGCCGGATCTGTATGTGCAGGTCCGTCACGTCGAAGCGCCCGACCGAGGCGCCGCCAGGGGTGCGCCGCGGGTCGTCCGGGTCTTCGAGGTACCCGGCGTCGCCTCGCACCCTCTGGTCCCCCCCGGAGCAGAACGCGTCCGGCCCCTCGCCGGTCAGGATGATGACCCCGACCTCGTGGTCAACGCGCGCGTCTTCCAGCGCCCTCTGCATCTCCCTCACCGTCAGCGGACGGAAGGCGTTACGAACCTCCGGGCGGTTGATGGTGATCTTCGCGATCCCCTCGGCCTTGTCGTACTTTATGTCCTCGAACTCTCCGGCTGTTTCCCACTTTATGTCGCTCATAGGGCGGAATTATAGGGGGTAGAGAAAGCTTCGCAGCGGGATCAGAAACACCAAGCTTGACGCGCGGGTGCATTGGCCCAGAAGTTCGGAGGACGATCGTCCGGGTGCAGGTGATCTACTCGCGCGTGGGGCGCGTCGACGGGCTAGCTTTCGAGGAAAGCCTGAAGCAGAGCCTCGTATGCCTCCGGAGCTTCTACGCGCACGTTGTGTCCCACGCGGGGCACGACGACGGTACGGACCTTTGGGGAGATCCCCTCCATGCGCCGCGAGATCTCGACAAACTTCCCGTCCAGCTCCCCGGCTACTGCGAGCGTCGGGGTGCGTAGACCCGCGAGCTCCTCCCAGAGCGGCGGCTGCGTCCCCGTACCCATGCCCCGCAGCGAACGCGCCAGCTCGGCCGGGTCGTTTCGACGTCGCGCCTCGATGGTGCTCCGCAACAACTCGTCATCCCGCGCGAGCGACGCGAAGAGCGGCTGCCGGTACCAGTCCCGGAGAAACTCCTCGAAGTCCCCGGACTCAAGGCGCCGGGCCCTCTCCTCGTCGGCGTCCCGGCGCGCGGCCCGTTCTTCCGTGCTTTCCAGCCCCGGCGAGGCCGATTCCAGCATGAGCCTCGCGCACCGCCCCGGGTGCCGCAGCGCCAGGTAAAGCGCGAGGCGACCGCCCATTGAGTAGCCGACGAGCGATGCCTCCTCCACCCCAAGGTCGTCCAGGACCCGGACTACGGCCCGCGCCGCACCTTCGATCGTGTAGGTCTCCGGCGGCAGGCGCAGCGAGGCCCCGTGCCCCGGCAGGTCGACGGCCACCGCGAACGCCCGGCCCTCCAGCGCCGCCGCTGCCGCTGCCCAGTCTTCGGAAGACCCCATGAAGCCGTGCAGGAAGAGCACGGCAGGCAGGCCGGGCTCCCCGAACGACGAGTATCCCAACCCGGTCCCGCTCGGGGTGTTCACGCGCTGGCCGGCCCGTTCAGTCGAGGCGTCTGCCGGCCTCGGCGAGCAGCTCCCGGTGGAGCACGAGGTTCTCTTCCCGGTCGGTCTTCACCTCTATGAGGGCCGGACCGCCGCGAGCGCTGCTCGTCCGGTAGGCCGCGACGAACCCTGCGGCAGTTCGAGGGCTCTCGTAGCCGAGCCCGAACATGCGCGCCGCCGGCTCGAACGTCACGCCCTGCGGCGTCCCGAAGTACGGCTCGAAAAACTCCCCGTGTTCGGCGACCGGCAGGAAGGAGAAGATGCCGCCGCCGTCGTTGTTCAGGACGACAATGGTGACGGGCAGGCCGCGGAGCATCGCGAGCGAGTTGAGGTCGTGCAGCAGCGCCAGGTCCCCAATGACGAGCGTGACCGGGCCTCCGGAGCCCCGGGCGAAGCCGGCCGCCGTGGCGACGGTGCCGTCTATCCCGCTCGCGCCCCGGTTGGCCGCGACCGGGACGGGCATGCCGTCCGACGCCGCGAAGGTGTCGAGGTCCCGGATCGGCATGCTGTTCGCCACGACCAGCGAGCTCCCCTCCGGGGCGTAGCGCGATAAGAGGCGCGCCACGAGGGGCTCCGTCAGGTCGCCGGTCTCCGGGAGCAGGTCGTCCAGGCTCCGCCCTATTCCGTCCGAGGCCTCGCGCCAGGCCGCCAGCCATCCGCCCCCCCGGTGAGGCCCCGCGACAACATCTCCGAGCGCGGCGCAGAGATCCACCACGTCCGCCTCGACGCTGTGCGTCACGCGGTGGCCCGGATCCAGGCGAAATGGGTTCTCGCGCACGACGACGTACGGAGCGGGGCGGCTCCCTGCCACGAGCTTCTCCAGGCGCTTGGACAGCGCCCGGCCGCCGATGTGCACCACGGCCTCCGGCTCGTGCGCGCGGGCGAAGGTCTCGTTCGCCAGCAGCGCGTCGTAGTGGGCGACGACGTTCGGGGAACCCGGCCCGAGCCGGACCTGCGAGCCGATGTCCGGCAGCAGGGGCCAGCCCAGGGCGCCCGCGAGCCTCTTCGCGGCCTCGCCCTGCTCCCGCGAGGCGAGCCGTCCGGCGACGACGAGGCCGCGCTCGACGGGGGCCAGCGCGTCCCGCAGGGCTTCTACCTCGGCCCCGCTCACGGCTGGCTTCGTGGCCGCATAGCTCGTGTAGGGTCTGGAGCTCGCCCTCCAGGGGACAAGGAGCTCTGGGGTCTTTGCGTCCTCGTCGTTCGGGAGGAACGGTTCGCGGAACATGAGGTTCAGGTGGACGGGACCGGACGGGGCTCGGCGGGAGCGGTAGACGGCCTGGTCGATCGTGGTCAGGACCATCGCCGGGTCGATGCCGGGGTCAGGGGCCGGCAGGTCGAAGCGCCAGCGGACGAAGTCGCCGAAGATGTCGGGCTGGTCGACCGTCTGGTTCGCGCCGGTCTGGCGCAGCTCGGGGGGGCGGTCGGCGGTCAGCGCGATCAGGGGCACCCCGTCCACGGAGGCCTCGACGAGGGCGGGGAGGCCGTTCGCGACCGCGGTGCCGGAGGTCGTGATCCAGGCCGCAGGCCCCCCGGTCGCCCTGGCGTACCCGAGCGCGGCGAACGCCGTGCCGCGTTCGTCGAAATGCACGAGGGACTTCGCCTCGGGGTTTGCGGCGAGCGCGGCGACGAGCGGGGTGGAGCGCGAGCCCGGGGCGACGCAGAAGAGGCCGACGCCCGAGCGCACCAGCTCCTCGACGATCAGGGTCGCCCAGAGGAGGTTAATGCTCGGGGTGCTCTGCGAGCTCAAGCCCGAACATCCCGGTGAAGTCTCCGATCTTCTGCTCTATCTCGGCCCACTCGCCCTCCGGCGTCGAGCCCTCGACGATCCCGGCCCCCGAGTACAGGGCGAGCGCGTCGCCCCGCACGAGCCCGGAGCGTATCCCGACCGCGAACTCCGCGCCGTCGGCCCCGAGCCACCCCACGGGCCCTGCGTACCACCCGCGATCGAAGGGCTCCAGGGCCCGGATCTCCCGGATCGCCTCCTCTTTCGGATACCCCCCGACCGCCGGCGTCGGGTGAAGGGCCGCGAGCACCTCGCCGTCCGTAACGCCCCCGCGCAGCTTCCCCCGGATCCTGGAGACCAGGTGCCTGCCCCGGGCCAGCTTCATCTCCGAGGCCGTATCCTCGATCTTCAGGTCCTCGCACAGCGGTCCCAGGGACTCCCGTATCCCGACCCGGACGAACGAGTGCTCGGCCTGATCCTTGGCGCTCCCGAGCAGCTCCTCGCCAAGCTCGGTATCGTCGAGGGAGGAGGCTCCGCGGGGCCGGGTCCCGGCGACGGCCTCGCTCAGGATGCCGCGCCCGTCGCGCCGGAAGAGCCTCTCCGGCGAAGCCCCCACGAACGCTGCCCCCTCCTCGGGCTCGACGAGAAAGTGGAAGCAGCCGGGGGTCGCGCCCCGCAAACCTTCCAGCAGCGCGACCGGGTCGAGGCTCTCCTCGAACCGGAACTCGACCCGGCGAGCGAAAACTACCTTGTCCATGCGCCCGGCCGAGAAGGCGCGAAGGGCCGCCTCCACGCTCTCTCCCCACCCCTCCCGATCCGGAACGTCGTCCCGTGACAGGGGCAGGGGCAGTGAACCCGCGGGCCCGAGCGCCCCCTCCGGCTCGTCCTGCAACGACAAGCTCTCTACCTCGTCCAACAGCTCCCCGGCCCTCGCCGCGTCGCGCGGCATGACGAGGTTGCACGCGAGCACCGTCCCGCCGCCCGTGCGGCGCAGCTCGAAGCGCGGGAGGACGAAGCGGTATGCCTCGAACGCCTCCCACTCCTCGTCGGCGCGTCCGGCGGGATCGAAGCGCAGACCGCCGTAGTACCGGGCCTCCCGCGACGCCGCCGACAGCGGCGCGAGCCGTCCGTGCGGCGTATCGTCCGGCGACCCGTCGTGTTCCACGAGGTCCGCTACCCCGACGGCCGCGGCGGCTGTCCCGTCGTCGCGCCCCGACCAGAAAGACCTCGGCCTCATCGTCTGGACCGCGAGCCAGCGCAACGGGTCGAGGTCCCCGGCGGGTACCTCGACGCGCAGCACTCCTTCACCCGATGCGGCACCGGAGTAGTGCTCGAAAGCCTCGCTCATAGCGTCGGCGAGGGCCTGCCGGGCGTCGACGCGCTCGACGACGGCCCTCTGAAGGGGTCTACCCATCGAGCCTGCCGCCGGTCAAGATGTTGTAGCGTGTTTGCTTCTTCACGATCCTAAATCTACCAAGACGCGGGCGGGCGGGTAGCGGGTTCGCTCACACATGGGCACACGTTCGCGCGCCGTGCGCGAGATCGATGCGCGGCCTCACACGGCATTCGAGGGTGCGAGCATCGGGTAGTCCGGTGTCGAGGGGGCGTGTTTTGGAGTAGTATCAGCGAGGTTACGGTTGTTCCTTACGGAGGGGTAAGAGGCGTGGAAGAGCGGGACATTCGGGAGCTCAGGGTCGCGGAGATCATGGAACAGGACTGGCCCACCCTGGGGCCCGACGCGACGGTCGAGGAGGCGATCAAGCTTTTCGCCGAGTCGCACATCTCCGGAGCGCCCGTCGTCTCCGAGGGGCGCCTCATCGGCATCGTGACCGAGGGCGACCTCATCTTCCGGGATGCGGAGATCAAATCCCCCGGCTTCCTGGACATCCTGGGCGGCATGATCCCGCTGGGCAACACGGAGGAGTACCGCAGGGAGGTCTTGAAGAGCGCGGGCGTCACGGTGGACGAGGTGATGTCCGGCGACGTCGTGACGGTCGACCCCGACGCTACGGTCTCCGAGACGGCCACGGTGATGGCGAAGGAGCGCAAAAAGATACTTCCCGTCGTCGAGGGCGATCGTCTGATCGGCGTCATCACCCGCATGGACATCCTCACCCTCCACGTCCTCAAGCCGCGCCAGTAACACAAGCGTGACGCACTACGCCTACCCGAACCTCCCGGGCCGTACCTGGACCGAGGTAGACCTCGGGGCCATCCGCCACAACGTCCGAACCCTCCGACGGCGTGCCCCGGGCTCCCGCTTGATGGCCGTCGTGAAGGCCGACGCCTACGGGCACGGCGCCGTGCCCGTGGCCCGCGCGGCCCTCGAAGCCGGCGCGGAGGGGCTCGCGGTGGTGACGGCGGAGGAGGGCGCGGAGCTGAGGGAGGCAGGTATAGAAGCCCCGGTCCTCGTCTTCACCGACCTCTTGCCGGACGCCCTCGCCCTCGCCGAGAGATACCGTCTGACCGTCACGGCCCACTCGCCCCAGAGCGCGAAGCTCATCGTGGCTCGCCCCGGGCTGCGGGCCCACCTCAAGGTGAACACGGGGATGAACCGCTGGGGCGTCGGCCCGGAAGGGGTGGGGGAGGTGAGCAGGATGCTCGGGGAGAACCTCTCCGGCGTCTACACGCACTTCGCCTCCGCCGATTCGGACGCGGAGGCGACCCGGCGTCAGATCGAGGCTTTTGGAGCCGTGCTCTCCGCCCACGACTTCGGCGGTGTTCACGTCCACGCCGCGAACTCCGCCGCAACCCTCTGGCACCCCTCCTCCCACCACGACTACGTCCGGCCCGGCGTCGCCCTCTACGGTATGCACCCCGCAGGCGACGCGGGGGACCCGCACGAGGAGGGGCTCCGGCCCGCGCTCTCCCTCAAGAGCTACGTCGCGGACGTGAGGGACTTGGCGCCCGGAGAAGGGGTCTCCTACGGCCTCACGTGGCGGGCCGGGGCGCCGGCCCGGGTCGCTACGGTCCCCGTGGGCTATGCGGAGGGTTACAGGCGGGCGCTCTCCGGAGGGGCTTGCGCCCTGATCGGGGGGAGGCGTAGCCCGCTCCTCGGGAGGGTGACGATGGATGCTTGCGTCTTCGGGGTCGGTGAAGAGGTCCGGGTCGGGGACGAGGTGGTGCTCGTCGGCGAGCAGGGAGAAGAAGTACTGCGCGCGGAGGAGGTCGCACGCTGGGCTGGCACGATAAACTACGAGATAACGACCGGGATCAACCCCCGGCGCGTCGAGAGGAGCTACGGGAGTGTTCAAGGATCTTGACTGGAAGGGCGCCGTCAGACGAGCGGCCCTTACCGTTCTTATATACCTGGGCCTGATCTACGTGTTGAACGTCGCCCTTCCGGGCACGTCCACGGGGATAGTGCCCACTGCCATAAACGCCGCCATACTCTTCGTCATCTTCACCTTCTTCCACGCCTTCGTCGAGCGCCGCAAGAGGCGCCAGAAGGCCGCGCTCAGGTCCACGGAGAAGGACAAGAAGACGAAGAACAGGCCTGCGGCGGCCTCGGGCGAGGAGGAAGGCGACGGCGCGGTGAACCTTTCGAAGGACTTCAAGGGCCGCCAGAACCCGAACACCAGCCGCAGGAAGGCCTCGCGGCGCCGGCGCTAGGCCGGGAGGGAGGCGTGGAGGCGCGCGGCGCGCGGGCCGTACACGAGGCGCTCGCCCCTCCCCTCGACGTCGCCACGCTGCTTCGCGAGGTCCCCGAGCTTCTCCTCGCCGAGGGGCAGAGCCAGGGGCCGTTCCACCACCTCGATACCCTCGGGCACACCCTGGAGGTCGTCCGGCGCGTCGAGGCTGAGCTGGAGGAGCAGCGCCTGGGCGCCCGGGTCGGGGAGGGGGCTCGCGATGGGCTCAGGCTCGTCGGGCTCCTGCACGACATCGCCAAACCCGTAACGCGCACGATGTACGATGGGCGCGCCATCTTCGTCGCCCACGACTCCCTGGGCGCCCGGCTAGCGCATGAGATCTGCCGCCGTCTCGACCTTTCTGCCCGCGTGACGGATCTCGTCACCACCATAACGGCGCTGCACCTCAAGATCGGCTTCATGAGCAACGAGCGTTCGGATTACCCTCCGGAGAGGCTCGTGCGGGCCGCCGGTCCCTTCGGCGAGGAGCTCGCGATCCTGTGCTGGGCCGACCGTCTCGCCGCCCAGGGGCCCCGGCTCAAGGAAGAGCACATCGAGCGCCACCGCGAGCTCTGCGTAGAGTTCCTCAAGCACTACCGCGACGCCGGACCGGCCCCCGAGACGGACTACGCGAGGCTCTCGGAGGACCTCGCAGTCCCCGCCGGGGCCGACTCGGGCTACGCGGCGAGCCGGGCACGGCTGCTGGCCTCACGCGGTCTCGTGGAGGACGAGGCAACGACGCGTGTTCTCGGCCTGCCCGGTGGTCCCAGAAGCTAGGCGAGAAGCCCGGCGACGGGCACCGTCCTGCCGGGCACCACGTCCCTGCCGTCGAGGGTACTCCCGGCATCGGCGGTGACGGCGCGGATCTCCTCCCGCGAGCGGCAGAGCGTCACCGTGGGCTTCTCGGAGTCCACGATTTGGACCATCCGGCGGTTCGCTGCGAGCCGGGTTAGTGCTCTGCCAATCGCCTCCGAGTAGGCATCGCTGGCGTGGGACGACTTCGAGCGCGGGATCCCGGGTCCGTTCCGGTAACCTTCGACCCTCCCTGCCTTCTGCACGTGCTCGCGGCGGACGAACGCCGCGCCGGAGTGCCTGACCGTGTCCGGGCGGAGGAGACCTCGAAGCCGGTCACCGCCGCGTAGGTTCTGCCGAGGCCGCTGGCATCCACGCGCAGATGGACCGTGGCACTACCCCCAAAGCCAAGCGACCGCGTCCCCGACAGGCGCCATCTTCCTCGATAAGCGCGCAACGCCGCCCGTCACACGGCATGCGCAAGAGAACCTTGGCCGTTGACGGTCCCATGTGGATGGTCACGGAACCCTCAGGACGATCTCTGGTTTATTGCTGGCCCGCGCCGTACGCGGGCCGCTCGGGAGGCAGGGCCCCCGATGGGTCGTGCTTCACAAAGCACCGTGCCGGGGATATTATCGGGGAGGTTCGAAGAGGAATCCGATGGCTCTGGTCGAGCCGCGAAGTGGAGGTTGGAGATGGGTTTGAAGAGGTCTACGAGGGACCGGTGGATCGCCGGCGTGTGCGGTGGGCTCGCTTACCGCTTCGGCTGGAGGCCCGGTGTCGTGCGGCTGGTCACGGTCATACTGGCGATCTTTATCCCCGGCTTCAGCGTGATCCCGGTCGCCCTGATCTACGCCGCCCTCGCCTACTTCCTCCCCGAATCGGAGGCGTACTAGCCTTTTGGATTTTGCGGAGGCGCAGAAGGAGGCCCTGGGCTGCAAGAAGTGCGGCCTCTGCAACTCCAGGACGCGGGTAGTCTTCGGCGACGGCCCCCTGAACGCCGGGGTCTTCGTCGTCGGGGAGGCGCCCGGTTTCAACGAGGATCGGGACGGCAAGCCGTTCGGCGGGGCCTCGGGGATGCTCCTGGATCGCCTGCTCCTCTCCGTGGGCCTGAGCCGTGAGGAGGTGTACCTCACGACCCTCGTGAAGTGCAAGACCCCCGAGGGTCGCTCCCCGAAACCGGCCGAGGTCAACGCCTGCCGCCCCTACCTCCTCGCGCAGCTCGGCGCGATAGACCCAAGGGTAGTGGTCGCGATGGGGGACCTCGCGAGCAGGGCCCTGACGGGCCGCAAGGAGTCGGCCGCGCGCATCCGGGGCAGGGCCATACCGCTCGATGGCCGCTACGTCTTCCCGACGCTCTCCCTGCAACGGGCGCTCTACACCCCGGCTGAGCGCGCCCTCCTCGTCTCGGACTACTCCCGCCTCCCCGAGCTCCTCGCCGCCGAGCGCCCGACCACCTACGAGACGCTGAACGTGCCCCGCGTAGGGAACCCCGCCGAGGCCGAGCGCGAACCCATCCAGCCGGGCCTCTGGTAGGGCCGGGAGAGATGGTGGAACCTCTGGAGTGGCGCGGCATGGACGAGGACGCCCTCGGGGGGCTGGCGGAACGCGTGTCGGCGGTACTCGTACCGGGCGACGTCGTTGTCTTGAGGGGCGAGGTCGGCGCCGGTAAGACGACCTTCGTGCGCGCCGCGGCCCGAAGCCTCGGCGTCCGGGAGAGGGTGACGAGCCCGACCTACCAGTTCGCCCGGGGCTACGAGGGACAGGGCCGCGGCCTGCGCGTGAACCACCTCGACCTCTACCGGCTCGAGGGCGTAGAAGAGCGCGACGCCCTGGAGCTCGACGAATATCTCGACGCAGATGCCGTGACGTTTATCGAGTGGGCGGAACCCGCGCTCCATCTCATGGACGAGCCCCCGACGGTGGTGGAGCTCTCGCACGCGACCCCGACCACCCGGCGGGTGCGCCTCTCGGGGCCCGCGGCCGCGCGGCTCGCCAGGTCTTCCTAGTGCTGATCCTGGCCTTCGACTCCTCGACGAACGACGTGACGGTCGCCGTCGCCCGGACGAACGAGGACCCCGACGACCGTTCGCGCGAGGTCCTCGTGGAGGTCTCCGTCCCCTCCCGGGGCGCCTCCGAGGCCCTGCTCCCCGCCGCCCACGCCGCCCTCGGCCTCGCCGGCACGACCCTCGACGGGGTCGGCCGCATCCTGGTCGGCGTCGGGCCGGGCACGTTCACCGGCATACGGATCGCCGCTGCCGCCGCCCGTTCGCTCTCCCTCGCCGCCGGCATACCGCTCTCGAAGGGCTCGACCCTCGCCGCCCTCGCCGCCCCGGCGCTCGCAAACGCGGAGGGGAAAGATGTCCTCGCCGTCATAGACGCCAGGCGCCGGCAGGTCTTCGTTCAGCGCTTTCGGGGCTCCGGAGAGCCCGGGGAGGTCCTCTGCGCCGCCCCCGGGGAGCTTCACGCGGAAGGGTCGCCGCTCGTCGTCGGCGACGGCGCGGTGCGCTACAGGGAAGCCCTCACGAGCCGAGGCCTCGGACACATCCCCGGCGACGCATCACCGCTCCACCGCGTAACGGCCTCCGGCCTCGTCCTATCGGCCGACCTGGCGCCCGTTCCGGCCGCGGAGGTAGTCCCGCTCTACGTCCGTGAGCCGGACGCCGAGGTGCGCCGCGATCTGAACCCGTGGAGCGCGAAAGCTTGATGGCGGAGGCAGATCGTCCCACGCGCTCCGTGCGTCCGATGCACCTCGCCGACCTGCCGCTCGTCCTGGAGATAGCCGAGGCGAGCCTGCCGAACCCCTGGAGCGAGAGGGTCTGGCGCGACGAACTCGACAGCCCGTTCGGCCTCTACCTCGTCCTGGAGGAGGCCGGGGAGGTCTCGGGCTTTGTCGGCGTCAAGCACGTCGCCGACGAGACCCACGTGATGACGGTGGCCGTCCTCCCCGAGAAACGGGGCCGGGGCCACGCCCGGGCCCTCGTCGAGGCCGCGCTGGAAGCCCCCGCCTCCCGGAAGTCCCTGCGCGTGCACCTGGAAGTACGCCCGAGCAATACCGCCGCCCGCACGCTCTACGCCTCGCTCGGCTTCAACGAGACCGGCTTCCGGCCCAGGTATTACGGCGACGAGGACGCCGTCCTGATGACCCTAGAACTACCGGAACCCTTCCTAGGAGGAGGCTCCTCCCGGAGGTCCCCCCTCGCGCCCCTCTCGCTCGCCCCGCGCCCTGCGCCGGGCCTCGCGCCGCCGCCGGAGGTCCTCGGGGGAGCCGAAAGGCTTGAGGAGGTAGAGCGCCGGCGCGAGACAAACCAGGAAGCTGACGAAGAGCCCGACGGCGATAAACGGGTCGACGGGGCCGCGGATCACGTAGATCGAGAACTGCAGCAGCAGCACCAGCGCTATAAACGTGAATAGTAGGGAAAAAGCCCGCATTGCCCTAGTATAGCCGCTCGGTATTTTAGCCAGCAGCGGCTATATCCATCCGCGAGCCGGGCAGGAAGCTCACCTCGACCGCCACGTACGAAACCCCGCACGCTACAAAGCCCTGCGAAGTACGGGGCAACCATCGGTCGAGCCGGTCGACGAGTCGAAATGCTATAAACAGGCCGTGATCCTCGCGATAGAAACCTCCTGCGACGACACCTGCGCGGCGGTCGTCGAGCCCTCGGGGCGGCGCGCGCTCTCGAACGTCGTCCACACCCAGACCGAGCATTCCCGCTACGGCGGCGTCGTGCCCGAGGTCGCCTCGCGCGCCCACCTCGAACGGATGGACGGCGTCGTGGAGGCGGCCCTACAGGAAGCTGGCGTCACCCTGGACGAGATCGGCAGCGTCGCCGTCACCGTCCGTCCCGGCCTGATCGGGGCCCTCCTCGTCGGGGTCTCGACGGCGAAGGCCCTCGCCTACGCGAGGGGGCTACCCCTCGTCCCGGTGAACCATCTGGAGGGCCACGTCGCCGCCGCGTACCTGACAGACCCCGGGCTGGAGCCGCCCTTCGTCGCCCTTATAGCGTCCGGCGGACACACCGCCCTCTATTACGTGGGCGAGGAAGGCATGCGCCTGCTCGGGGAGACGCTCGATGATGCGGCGGGGGAGGCGCTGGACAAGGGCGCCCGCATGCTCGGCCTCGGCTTCCCCGGCGGCCCCGCCCTCTCGAAGGCCGCGGTGGGCGGAGACCCTTCCCGCCACGATTTCCCCGTCGGCCTCAAGGGCAGGTCCGACCTGGATTTCAGCTTCAGCGGCCTCAAGACCAGCCTCCTCTACAAGCTGAAGGCGATGGATGCAGAGGAGGTCTCGCGGGAGCTCGTCCACCTCGCGGCGGGCTACGAGGCCGCCGTCGTAGAGGCGCTGGTCCGCAAGCTCCTGCGCGCCGCCGATCTTCACGACGCCCCCGCGATCGTCGTCGCGGGCGGGGTCGCGGCGAACGGCCCGTTGCGGAGGCGCCTGGAGGAAGAGGCGGCCCGGCTCGGGACGAGGCTCGTCGTGCCGCCGCCCGCCCTGTGCACCGACAACGCGGCCATGATCGGGGCCGCGGCCGCGGCGACGCCCGCCCTGCCTTTCCCCGACTACCTCTCCCTCAACGCCCGCAGCGTATAGCGCCCGCGTCGACCCCTCCTCTTGACGGGCAAGGGCCACTCTGTGAGAGTGGGGCATCCGCCGGTCTCCGGCGGCCCCGGGACGTACTGCTTGGAGAGGGAGAGGTTTGCTGACGTATCCCAGGTTCGCCAGGGCGTGCTACGCCTTTTTTGCCATCGCCGTCTTCGCAGCCATCCTCAAGCTGAGCATCGCTGGCGCGGAGCCCGCCCTCCTGAAGCTGCTGCCCGCCATCCCGACCGCGAACATTGCCGAGCCCGCGACGAAGCCCCCGGAGGGCCTCGAAGATCCGCGCCTGGTCAGCTTCTCGGACGGCGCCGAGACGGAGCGTCTCGAAGACCCGCGCCTGGGTAGCTTCTCCGACGACGAAGAGGTGAAGCGTCTCGAAGCGGTCTTCGCGCGAGCAGAAGCACGTGCTCCCCGCGAAGACGTCCGTGTGGGATCCGGCGACGGAGCGGACGCCCCCTCCGGTGATGCCCCCGTCTTCCGCAGGCCCTCGCTGTCCCGGAGCTCTTCCCCCGGGACGGTCTGCGGCGACCTCGGGGACGCGCCGGGGAGCAGCCGGGTGGTCTTCCCGCTGCCGGACGAATACTTCAACTCCTACGACGACACCTGGGGGGCCGCGCGTCCCCAGGGCGGTCACGAGGGCACCGACCTGATGAGCCCGGCGGGCACGCCCGAGTTCGCGCTCACCGACGGCACCCTCGTCGCCGTCGCCGGATCCAACGAGAACGGCTGGAACAGGCTCGGTGGCTACACGGTAATGCTGGAGGCCGCCTACGACGTCGGTCCCATAAAGAAGGGCGACCTCTTCTACTACGCCCACCTGGACCGGGAGAGCTCCCTCCCCATAGGGACGCAGGTCAGGGCGGGGCAGCAGATCGGCACGGTCGGCGACACGGGCGAGGGGCGGGAGGTCACGCGCGGCAAGTTTCCGCCGCACCTGCACCTCGGCTGGTACGACGCGAACCTCTCCGAGGAGCGCTCGAAGGCCGAGTCCGGCGCGATGGACCCCTACCCGCTGCTCAGGTGGCTCGAAGAGAACGGAGGCGCAATCTCCGGCGGCTCGGACGCCCCGTACTGCCAGGCCCCCCAGAGCCCCAACCCCGCACCCTCCACCGGCGACCCCGACCGGCCTACTCCATCCTCCCCCGGCGAGAGGCCCGACCTCGACACCGGTCGCGGCGATGCGAGCCCCGTGATCCGTGAAGACCGCCAAGAGGAGGACCGCCCACGGCGCGACCACGGCGGGAACCAGAACGGTGCGAGCGACGGAGAAACCCTCGAAGAAGAGGCGAGCGACGAGGGCGAGAGCGACGAGAGCGTAAACGGTGAACAAGAGGCGGGTGAAGGGACCGGAGCCACCGGAGACACCCAGGACGAGGCAAGAGATTTCCCGCTTGGCAAGAAGTTGAAGACGAGGCTCGACGCCCTGCTCCGTGATCTCCCGAGCGGCAACTTCGACCGAAACCCGCCGGGAGAAGATCAGAGCGACAAGCAGCAGGACGAAGAGAACGATGGCGACGGGCAGAACGGCAGGGAGGAGCGTGAGGACCCGGTGAAGGTAGACCGGCTCAACAACGACCGTCCCGAAGCCGAACAGGACGCTGCCCCGGGAAGGCCCCCCAGGCCCACCGCCCCGACGGTCTCCCCCGATGGGCACCAGCGTCCCGAGAAGATCGTAAAGGACCCGAACGCCGGAGGGGCAAAGCCGGAGGCCAGTGAGATCCCAAGGATCGTCCGGGAGGATGCGTCAACGGAGCCCGCTCCCGAACTCGAAGAGACCGGAGCCGCAGCGCCGCCTTCTGAAGGGACCGCCGACGCTGCCGGAGAAGAGACCTTGGCGGACCCGGAGACCGTCGAGGGCCAGTAGACGACAAACCGGCGGGGGAGCGCCCCCGTCGGTCACGTCGCGCTTCTAGGAACCCGGCGAGGAGAGCGCCCTCTCGCGGTCCTCGCCGCGCAGCACCTCGCTCCGGGCGCACTCGATGCAGGTCGCGTGTACGTTCTCCGGGTGGTCCTTGACGTACACGAAGACTACCTTCTTCGGCACCCGAAACAGGATATGCGTGGTGGTCTTGCCACAAGCCCCGCACGCCCGCTCCTCGCGCCCGAGCTCCCTCGGGAGCCTGCTCAAGCTCGGCAGCTTGTCCGTGCGGAACACGCCCGCTGGTTGGTTGTGAGGCAGCTTCATGGTTTGAATTGTAACGCGGCCCGGACTATACTTCGGGCGTTGGCACTCTCATGATGAGAGTGCCGAAATGCGGTTTGGCCGCAGACGGACTGTAGTCTAGCAGAGGAGGAATACAGTGGCGCACAAAGAGATAAGGTTCAACACCGACGCGCGGCACGCGCTGGAGGCTGGCGTAAACAAGCTTGCCAACGCGGTAAAGGTAACGCTCGGCCCCAAGGGCCAGTACGTGGTGCTCGACAAGAAGTTCGGTTCGCCGACCATCACCAACGACGGTGTCACGATCGCTCGCGAGATCGAGCTAGAAGACATCTTCGAGAACCAGGGCGCGCAGCTTGTCAAGGAGGTCGCGACCAAGACCAACGACGTCGCGGGTGACGGTACGACGACGGCGACGGTGCTCGCGCAGATTATCGTGCGCGAGGGCCTCAAGAACGTCGCGGCCGGCGCCAACTCGGTCATCCTGAGGGCCGGTATCGACAAGGCCGTGTCGGCCGCCGTCGCGGCCATCCAGGAGCAGGCGCAGGACATCTCCGAGAAGGACGAGATCTCCCGCGTCGGCGCCATCTCCGCGCGGAGCGAGGAGATCGGCAACGTCATCGCCGAGGCCATCGACAAGGTCGGCAAGGACGGCGTCGTGAACGTCGAGGAGTCCAACACCTTCGGGATGGACCTCGAGTTCACCGAGGGCATGCAGTTCGACAAGGGCTACCTCTCCCCGTACTTCGTGACGGACCAGGAGCGGATGGAGGTCGTGCTCGACGACCCGTTCATCCTCATCGCCAACCAGAAGATCGGGAACGTCCAGGACGTCCTGCCGGTCCTCAACTCGGTGATGCAGTCCAGCCGTCCGTTGCTCATCATCTCCGAGGACGTCGAGGGCGAGGCTTTGGCCACGCTCATCGTTAACAAGCTTCGCGGCACGTTCACCGCGGCGGCCGTCAAGGCCCCGGGCTTCGGTGACCGGCGCAAGAGGATGATGGAGGACATCGCCATCCTCACCGGCGGCGAGGTCATCACCGAGGAGCTCGGGCTCAAGCTCGAGAACACGCAGCTCAACCAGCTCGGTCGCGCCCGCAAGGTCGTCATCACCAAGGACAACACCGTCATCGTCGATGGCGACGGCGACACCGAGAAGATCAAGGGCCGGATCAACCAGATTCGTGCCGAGCTCGAGAACACCGACTCGGACTTCGACCGCGAGAAGCTCCAGGAGCGTCTTGCGAAGCTCGCCGGCGGCGTCGCGGTCATCAAGGTCGGTGCCGCTACCGAGACGGAGCTCAAGGAGCGCAAGCACCGCGTCGAGGACGCCCTTTCGGCGACCCGTGCGGCTCTCGAGGAGGGCATCGTCCCCGGTGGTGGCGTGGCGCTCTTGAAGGCTCAGGCCCCCGTGGCCGAGCTCGTCGCGTCGCTCGACGGCGACGAGAGGACCGGCGCCAGGATCATCCACCGCGCGCTGGAGGAGCCGATCCGCCAGATCTCCGCGAACGCAGGGGCCGACGGCTCCATCGTCGTGGACAAGGTCCGGGAGCAGAACGGCCTCGGCTTCAACGCCCTGACCGGCGTCTACGAGGACCTCATCCAGGCCGGCGTCGTCGACCCGGCGATGGTCACCCGTAGCGCGCTGCAGAACGCGGCCTCCATCGGCAGCCTCATCATCACGACCGACGTCGTGGTCGCTGAGCCCGAGGACGAGGCCCCGGCCGGCATGCCCGGCGGCATGGGCGGCATGATGTAAGGAGTTCCCGAACGGGAGCTTTTCGGGGTGGCGTCCTTCGGGGCGCCACCCTATTTGTTTTACGCAGAACAATAAGGGTATGATGCACCCTCAACGGGAAGCCGTGGAATGGGAAGGGAAGTTGCGGGTGCGGGGAGGAACCTTCGATCGCGCTGCAATGGTCTTGCCCACAATCCGGCTCCCGGGCGCGTAAGTCGAAAAGGTACTCGGGGAGGTGAGGACATGCGCGGAGGAGTAGGTGGGATCATTACCATCCTGGTGGTGATCATTTTGATTATCGTGGTTCTGAGGTTGCTAGGCGTGATCTAAGCCGTCTACCTTGCCATCGGAGACGCCGGGGTGTACCCTTGGCGTGATATTGCGGTACGCGATGGATGAAATACGATCGGAGCCCACGGGCAACATCCCGTGGGCTTTTGCGTATCCCCGCAGGGCTCCGAGGAAGGTGGTTGGTTTTTATGGACATCGAGATAGGTAAAGGCAAAACCGCCCGTCGGGCTTACGGGTTGGACGAGATCGCTATCGTCCCGAGCCGCAGGACGCGCGACCCGCAGGACGTGGATATCTCCTGGCGCCTGGGCAACCTCCAGATGGATCTGCCGTGTATGGCGAGCGCCCTGGACGCCGCGGTGGACCCGAAGACGGCCGGGATCATCGGCCGCCTCGGGGGGCTGGCGGTGCTGAACCTCGAAGGGTTGCAGACCCGCTACGAGGATCCGGCCCCGGTCTACGAGGAGATAGCTAGCCTCCCCGGGCACAAGGCCACCCGCCTCATGCAGGAGATCTACGCCGAGCCCATAAAAGACGAGCTCGTCTTCCGGCGCGTCCAGGAGATAAAGGACCAGGGCGTCATTGCCGCCGCCTCCCTGACCCCGCAGAGGGTCGAGCGCTACCACGGTGCTGCGATAGAGGCCGGGCTCGACGTCCTCGTCGTGCAGGGCACCGTCGTCTCCGCCGAGCACGTCTCCAAGACCGCAGAGCCCCTCAACCTCATGGAGTTCATCCCGCGCCTCGACGTTCCGGTGATCGTGGGCGGCTGCGCGAGCTACTCGACCGCGCTCCACCTCATGCGCACCGGCGCCGTCGCCGTCCTCGTGGGGGTCGGCCCGGGCCGCATCTGCACGACGCGCGGGGTCCTCGGCATAGGTGTTCCGCAGGCGACCGCCGTCGCGGACGCCGCCGCCGCCCGGATGCGCCACTACCTTGAGACCGGCGAGTACGTCAACGTGATCGCCGACGGCGGGATGCGGACCGGCGGCGACATCGCCAAGGCAATCACCTGCGGCGCCGACGCCGTCATGCTCGGCAGCGCGTTCGCCAAATCCGAGGAGGCCCCGGGACGCGGGTACTCGTGGGGGATGGCGACCTTCCACCCGACGCTCCCGCGGGGGACCAGGATCAAGACCGCCGTCACCGGCACCATCGAGGAGATCCTGACCGGCCCCGCCCACGAGAACGATGGTACGCGCAACCTCATGGGCGCCCTTCGCACGAGCATGGCGACCACGGGCTACCAGAACATCAAGGAGTTCCAGAAGGCCGAGGTCATGGTCGCCCCCTCCCTCCAGACCGAGGGCAAGCTGGAGCAGCGCTCCCAGCAAGTCGGGATGGGCTAGGGAGGACCTGCCTTGATCCTCGTCCTTGACTTCGGCGGGCAATACGCCCAGCTTATCGCCCGGCGCGTCCGCGAGGCGCGCGTCTACTCCGAACTCGTCCCCTACGACATCTCCATAGGGGAGATACGGGCCCGGGAGCCGGAGGGCATCATCCTCTCCGGGGGGCCGAACAGCGTCTACGGGGAGGGGGCGCCGCGCCTCGAAGAAGGCTTCTTCGACCTCGATATCCCCATGCTCGGCATCTGCTACGGGATGCAGCTCATGGCGCTTAACATGGGCGGTGAGGTCGGGGCCGTCCAGATCCGGGAGTACGGCCGCTCCGAGCTGCGCGTCAAGGAGCACGGGGTCCTCTTCGCGGACACCCCGGAGACGCAGGTTGCGTGGACGAGCCACGGCGACGCCGTCTTCTCCCCGCCCACGGGCTTCCTGGTGACGGCAGAGGCGCCTAACGCCCCGATCATCGCCTTCGAGGAGCCGGAGCTAAACGGGGGTCGCTTCGGGGTGCAGTTCCATCCCGAGGTGCGCCACTCCGAGTACGGGCTGGAGGTCCTGAAGAACTTCCTCTTCGAAGGGTGCGGGTGCTCCCCCGAGTGGACGCCGGTCAACATCATCACCGACGCCGTAGAGAAGATCCGGGCGCAGGTAGGGGAGAACAGGGCGATCATCGGCCTCTCCGGCGGCGTTGATTCCGCGACGGCCGCGATGCTCGTCCACCGGGCGATAGGGGACAACCTGACCGCCGTCTTCGTGGACCACGGGCTCATGAGGCAGAACGAGGCCGAGCAGGTGGTCGAGGCGTTCGGCAAGAACTCGGAGGTGCCGCTCGTTCACGTCGACGCGAGCGAGCGTTTCCTGGAGAAGCTCACAGGGGTCACCGACCCCGAGGCGAAGCGCAAGATCATCGGCGAGGAGTTTATCCGGACCTTCGAGAAAGAAGCCGGCAAGATCGCCGAGAACGCCACGTTCCTCGTCCAGGGGACGCTCTACTCGGACGTCATCGAGAGCGGTACGCGCGACGCGGCGAAGATAAAGAGCCACCACAACGTCGGGGGGCTGCCGGAGATCATGGACCTCGACCTCGTCGAGCCCCTGAGGAGCCTGTTCAAGGACGAGGTGCGCGTCGTGGCGGCCGAGCTCGGGATGCCCGAGCGGATGGTGTGGCGCCAGCCCTTCCCGGGGCCGGGGCTCGCCATCAGGATCATCGGGGACGTGACGCGGGAGCGGCTGGAGATCCTGAGGAAGGCCGATTTCGTCCTGCAGGACGAGATCCGCAACGCCGGCCTCTACCGGGACCTCTGGCAGAGCTTCGCCGTGCTGCCGGCGATCCACTCCGTCGGCGTGATGGGAGACGCTCGCACGTACGCGTACCCGATCATGATCCGGGCCGTCACCTCCGACGACGCGATGACCGCCGACTGGGCCCGGCTCCCCTACGACCTCCTCGAAAGGGTAAGCAACCGGATCATCAACGAGGTGCCCGGCGTCAACCGCGTCGCCCTGGATATCACCAGCAAGCCCCCCGGAACGATAGAGTGGGAGTAGCCTGACAGGCCGGAGGCCCCGCCTGATGGCGGGGCCTCGCTTTCTGGCATCTCTTTCGTGCTCCTGATTATCTGATCCTAAAGCTCCACCCCCTTGTCACGGTGCCTCCGTCGTCGTCACGCACCGTCAGCGAGACGTTGTAGCGTCCGGGGGCGCGGTTCGGGCTCGCGTACGTCAGGCGATCCGTGGTCGCGTTGTAGGCGAAGGCCGCGCGCGGTACTGCCCTGCCGTTGACCGTGAGACCCACGATGTTTGCCTTGTCGAGCTGGGAGTCGCTGTCGCGGACCGTCGCGGCGATGAGCGGCGTGCGGTCCCTTATCGTCGAGGTCGGGGTCATGTTGGCGATCGTGGGGGCGAAGTTCCTGATGGTGTACTCCGCCACGAACGTCCGCGAGCTGTTGCCGGCAACGTCCACCGCCATGGACCTGACCGTCGAGTTGGCGGTGATCCTGAGCGTGGTGCCCTGGATCGTGCCGGCCGCGCCGGGGACCGGGTCCCTGCCGTTGAGGGTGTAGTGGACGGTCGCCTTCTCGCTGGGCGCTAGGGTGACGTCCTGGGCCCGCGGGTAGGTGCCGCTCGCCGGGGTGGCCCGCACCGTCGGGGCCTGGGTGTCGACGGTCACCGTGTAGGGCTCGGAGGCCGCCCCTATGTTGCCGGAGGGGTCGGTGGAGGTCGCGGTGATCGAGTGGGTACCCTGTTCGAGCGGTCCCACGCTGATGCTGAAGGAGCCGTTCTCGGCGGCGGTAGCGCTGCCCCGTTCCACGCCGCCCACCAGCAGCTTGACCGTCGAGCCGGCCTCGGCGTTGCCGGTGAAGGCGAGGGTCGTGGCGTTGGTGATGCGGTCGTCGGCGGAGGCGCCGGTGTCGCTGGCGGCGCTGAGGCCAACGGTGGGGGCGCCCGGAGCTATGGTGTCCACGATGTCGTAGACCTGCGAGCCGACCTGTTCGGATTCGTTGCCCGCCTCGTCGATGGCCCAGTACTTCAGGGTCGTGTCCTTGCGGACCACGATCGGCTGCGCCGCGTCGTAGAGCTTCCTGTCGACGTTGGTCGGGTCGGAGGGGTCGCTGTTCTCGTTCGTGTTGGGGTCGTTGTCGGCGTTGGTGGTGTAGAAGATCTTGACCTTGCCGGGCTCGTTGGCGACGTTGAGGCTCACCGTCGGGAACTCGTCGGCGAAGGTGCCGCCCTGCGGGCTCGCCTCCACAACCGGGCGAGCGGTGTCCATCTTGTAGGTCTCGGAGTAGATCTTCGTCGGGCTCGGATGACTCGCGCTGGTCGCCATGTACCTCAGCGTGGTCTCGCCGGTGGCGGGGATCTCGATCGGGGACGCCGGGTCGTACTCCTGCGTGCCGTTGATCGGGTTGCCCTCCCCGTCCAACTCGGGGGCGCCCTCAAGGTTGTAGAAGATGCGGGCGTCGGTCTCGGAGGCACCGAGCGTCACGGTCTGGGGCGTGTTGTAGAAGCCGCTCACCTTGCTCGCCGCCGCCTGGAATTCGGAGTACTTGCCGCTTACCGAGAAGAAGTCGGTCTGGATGTACGGGTGCTCGGCCGTGCCGCGATTCGGATTCGCAGCGGCTCCGGCTTCTTCGTCCGGGACCGCCGTGATGCCGGGGCCCTCGACCCTGAAGAAGTTGGCCGGGACCATGGGGGAGTTGGGGTCGGTCGGGTCCTGGGGCGCCAGTATCGGGCTACCCTCGACCACGTCCTGGTCGAGCACGGGATCGGCGAGGTAACGGCCGCCGTCGGGAGCGTTCGCCGGCTCGAGGCTCTTGTCCTTGAGCGTCAGGAACGGCCCGACGCGGGAGAAGCTGGCCTCGTCGAAGTCGCAGGGCTCCGCGGCCGACGGCATCATGCAGCCGATGTCCTCGGTGACGTTGATCTCGCCGACGCCCCTGCCGTTGTCCTCGGCGACGTAGGTGTCGATGCCGTAGGGGTGGGTGACCTTGTAGGTCTCGCCGATCACGAGGTCGTCTATGCGGACGCGGATGCGACCGAAGACCATGCGGTCGTTGGGGTTGGGTTCCTCGTTGAGGAAGGCCGCTTCCATCGCCATGATCAGGTCAGCCGATCCCCTGGCGCTGGTGTCGATTCCGGCCTCGCCGGTCCACCAGAAGGCTTCACCGGGGAAGCGTTCGGGGAAGGCGACGCCGTCGCCCGGCTGCCAGTCCGCGGGCATCTCGAAGGGGGTAGAGCAGTAGCCGCCGCCCTCCGCCGGTGCCGCGACGGGGTTGAGGCACATGTCGAGCCTCGTACCGTTGTGGTCCTCGTACCAGAACGGGAAACCGTTCTGGGGGTTTATGGGACCAGCCTTCGAGTTGGAGACGGTGTACTTGGCGCTCTTGGCCCTGCTCCAGTTGACCTCGGTGCCGGTGGCCGGGTCGAGGTCGGCGGCTATCACCCGGATGGTCTGCGACCGATCGACCTGGATGGTGCCCTCGGTGCTCGTGGCGTCCGGACCGGAAGGCTCGAACTTCTTTATGGCGGGGTTGTTGGCGTTGCCCGGGGCCCGCGGGTCGGGGTTGGAGCCGTCGGTTGTGTAGAAGATGCGCGCCCGCTCGTT
>CADCVI010000137.1 GCA_902806105.1 uncultured Rubrobacteraceae bacterium | reverse complement strand
CCCCCCGCCATCATTCAAGTCGTCAGACGGGAGGGGGACCTAAAGAGAAAGCTCCCCGGTGGGAGCCGTTTTCCTCGTAGATAAGCTTGGTACCGGAGGTGGGACTCGAACCCACACGAGGTCTCCCTCAACGGATTTTGAGTCCGTCGCGTCTACCATTCCGCCACTCCGGCGCGGAGAATACGTCGAAAACTATACCACGGGCCATAAAGGGGTTGCGCATTTGACTGTGGGGTGCGGTGGCGCAATAATTTCGCTCCAATAGAAACTCTTCGCGTGTCGGCCGGTTCCATGCGGACGGCGGGGGCGAATTATCCGGAGGCCCTGGTGGTGGGCCCTTAGAAGGAGGCAGGGTGACGGGGAAGATCAAGGCAGGAATGCTTGTAGCTTTGGGGGTTGCTTCGGCGCTTATGGTCGCCGGCTGCGGTGGCGGAGGCGGCGGACAGGGTGGTAGCGAGGAGGGTCCTTCGGCGACCATCGTGAGCGACTTCCCGCTTCAGGGGGCGAACCGCGCCCAGACGGAGACCATGGTCAATGCCATAAAGCTCGCGCTCGAGGAGCGGGGGGGCAAGGCCGGGGACGTGGCCGTCAAGTACGAGTCGCTGGACGACGCGACGGCGCAGGCCGCGCAGTGGGACGAGGCCAAGTGCGCCGAGAACGCGCAGAGCGTTGCGCAGCGCGACGAGGTCGTCGGTTGGATCGGCCCGTTCAACTCCGGGTGCGCGCAGGTCGAGATCCCGATCCTCAACGAGGCGGGTCTCGGGATGATCTCCCCGGCCAACACCGCCATCGGCCTGACGAAGCCCGGCGGCGAGCCCGGTGAGCCGGACAAGTACTACACCACCGGCGAGCGCAACTACACCCGCGTGATCATCGCCGACGACAAGCAGGGTGCGGCGGGCGCGACCCTGATGGACGAGGAGGGCTTCGAGTCCGTCTACATCCTCGACGACCGGGAGACCTACGGTAAGGGCCTCGCCGACCAGTTCGAGAGGACCGCCGAGGAGCTCGGGATAGAGATCCTCGGTCGCGACGGCATCGACGGCTCCGCCTCCAACTACCGCTCGCTCATGGAGAAGATCGCCCAGGAGCAGCCCGACGCCATCTACTTCGGCGGCATCATCGAGAACAACGCCGGACAGCTTATAAAGGACAAGGTCAGCGCGGGCATGAGCAACGAGGACGTGGCCTTCGTCGGCCCGGACGGCATCTTCGTCGACGAGCTCATCAACCAGGCCGGTGACGCGGCCGAGGGCATCTACGTGACCTTCGGCGGCCTGCCGGAGGAGGAGCTCACCTCCGAGGGCCAGGCGTTCGTCGAGGCCTTCGAGGAGAAGTACAACGAGGACATCCAGCCCTACACCGCCTACGCCTACGAGGCCGCCAACGTCATGCTCGACGCAATCGAGCGGGCTTATGAGGCCGACGGCGACGTCACCCGCGAGGGTGTTCTCCGCGAGATCTTCGCGACGGAGGACTACGAGGGCGTGCTCGGCACGTGGAGCTTCGACGAGGACGGCGACACCACCCTCACGGAGCTCTCGATCCAGAAGGTCGAGGACGGTCAATTCACGCTCGACCGCACCCTCGACGTCTCCGATGTGGTCGGTTCGGTAGAGTAGGCACGGAAAAACACCAGGCTCAGACGGGGGGACCGGTGCAAGTCGACGGCCGGTCCCCCCTACTAGAAGAGGATTCCCATTGACTACCGGTGAAGGGACCAAGAACCGCTCGGGTGCCCTGTTGGAGACCATCAGGTCGTCGAGCTGGCAGTCGCGGGCGGCGGTGGCCGCGGTCGCGGTCTTGCTGGTGCTGCTGCTCTCCCAGGCGGCGCAGGACCCGGGTCAGTTCGTCTCGCAGCTCCTGATCGGCCTGACGAACGGGGCCATCATCTCCCTCATCGCCCTGGGCTACACGCTCGTCTACGGTATCGTCGAGCTCATCAACTTCGCCCACGGCGACAACTTTATGATCGGGTCTTTCGTCGGCCTGACCGTGCTCTCGGGCACGCTCTTCGGCCTCGGGCTCTTCGCCCCCATAAGCGGCGACTCCGGGGCCGTACTGAAGGTAGCCGGGGTGCTTATCGCCCTCATCGTCGCGATGGCGGCGTGCGGCGCGATCAACGTCGGCATCGAACGCATCGCCTACAAGCCCCTGAGGAACTCCCCGCGCCTCGCGGTCCTCATCACGGCCATCGGCATGTCGTTTGTCTTGCAGAACATAGGGCTCGTGTGGAAGGGGCCCGCCCAGATCCCGTTCCCGGACCTCATCTCCAACGCGAACGCGCTGCCGGGCGACACGCTCGTCTTCCGCTGGACGGACGTCTTCGTCATAGCGGTGACCGTGCCGCTCCTTCTCGGGCTCTCCTACTTTATAAAGAGCACGAAGCAGGGCAAGGCGATGCGGGCCGTCGCCCAGGACAAGGAGGCGGCGGCGATGGTCGGCATCAACGTGAACCGCACGATCTCCATCACCTTCCTCCTCGGCGGGATGCTCGCCGGTGCCTCCGGCGTGATGTACGGTCTCTTCAACGGCATCACGGTCTTCAACGTCGGCTTCACGCAAGGGCTGTACGCCTTCACGGCGGCGGTCCTCGGCGGCATAGGCAACCTCAGCGGGGCCGTGGTCGGCGGGCTCCTCATAGGGGTCATCGGCTCGATGGCCGACCAGTACATAGGTTTGAGGTGGACGGCCATCGTGATCTTCGGGGTCCTCGTCCTCGTCCTCGTCTTCCGGCCGACCGGCCTTCTCGGCGACCGCTCCGCCACGCAGGGCGGCGGGGGCGGCCGGGCGTGAGCGCCAACACCATATCCAGGGGAGGTCCGCTGAAGAGGTTCGGGCTGCCGGCGCTGCTCATAGCGCTGGCGCTCCTGTTCCCATTCCTGGACGACGGGCTGGGCCTGGGGCTCATGTTCCCGGTCATCGTGATCGCGGTCTACGTGATGCTGGCGCTCGGGCTGAACATCGTGGTCGGTTTCGCGGGCCTTCTAGACCTCGGCTTCGTGGCTTTCTACGCGCTCGGGGCCTACGTGATGGGCTGGCTCGCCTCGGGGCACTTCAACCAGGTCAGCTTCTCTTTCCTCTCCACGGCCAAGAGCTTGAGCGGGGGCTCGCCCCCGGGGATACACCTCTCGTTCTGGATCGTGCTGGTCCTCGCGGGGGCCTTCAGCGCCCTGTGCGGCATCATCATCGGCGCCCCGACGCTGAGGCTTAGGGGAGACTACCTGGCGATAGTTACGCTGGGGTTCGGCGAGATTATCCCGCGCTTCTTCCAGAACGGGGACGACCTCGGCGGCTTCAACCTCACGAACGGGACCATCGGCATCAAGTCACTCGACTCGCCTGGCATCTCGATCCTGCCGGACTCGATGAGCACGTGGCAGAGGTTCGGGACGCTGGACCTGAACCCGTGGTACTACACGATCCTCGTGCTCGTCCTGATCACGATCTACGTCAACATCCGCCTGCGCGACTCCAGGCTCGGCAGGGCGTGGGTCTCCGTGCGCGAGGACGAGACGGCGGCGGCGGCGATGGGCATCAACCCGGTCACGACGAAGCTCTGGGCGTACGCTCTCGGGGCGATGTTCGGAGGGGTAGCGGGGGCGTTCTACGGGGCGTTTATCAAAAGCATCTTCCCGACGAGCTTCTCGTTCAGCATCTCGATACTCGTTTTGTGCATGGTGGTCCTGGGTGGCATGGGGAACATCTACGGCGTGATCCTGGGCGCGATCGCTTTGCAGGGGGTCAACTTCTACCTCCTGCCCCAGATCAACGACTGGGTCCACGCCATCGGCGAATCAGTGGGGAGCCCGCTTCTCGCGACCGCCGACATCCCGAAGTACAACTTCTTTATCTTCGGCGTCATCCTGGTCCTGATGATGCTCTTGAGACCGGAGGGGATCATCCCGAACCGTCAACGCCAGGAGGAGTTGCACGACGACAACATCGATGGCGACGCGCTGGGAGGTACGGTCCGTGCCTGAAGACAACGGCAAGAGCGTGGCGAACGTCCTGGAGGCGCGCGGGATCACGAAGGCCTTCGGCGGGCTCATCGCGGTCAACTCGGTCGACTTCGACATCCCGGAACGTGCAATCGTCAGCCTTATAGGCCCGAACGGTGCCGGCAAGACCACCTTCTTCAACATGGTCAGCGGCCTGTACACGCCCACGCGCGGAAGCTTCGTCCTCAACGGACGCGACATTACGAAGATGAAGCCGCACCAGCGCGCCCAGATGGGCCTCGGCCGCACCTTCCAGAACATCCGGCTCTTCGGCACGATGAGCGCGGTGGACAACGTCCTCGCAGGGATGCACGTCCGGCTAAAGGGCAGCATCCTCGGCTCCATCTTGAAGAGCCCTGGGGTGAGGCGCGAGGAGAAAGAATCGCTCGAAAAGGCCCACGCCCTCCTGGATTTCGTGTCCCTCAGGGGGAGGGAGACCTTCGCGAAGAACCTCCCCTACGGCGACCAGCGCAGGCTGGAGATAGCGCGGGCCCTTGCCTCCGAGCCGAAGCTGCTCCTGCTCGACGAGCCGACGGCGGGGATGAACCCGCAGGAGACCGCGCGCCTGACCGAGCTTATCGGGCGCCTCAGGGAGGAGCGCGGGCTCTCCGTGCTGCTCATCGAGCACGAGATGCGCGTCGTGATGAGCATCTCGGACCGGGTGACGGTCCTGGATCACGGCGAGAAGATCTCCGAGGGTACGCCGGCCGAGGTCCGTCAGGACGAGCGGGTCATCGAGGCCTACCTCGGCACGGCCAGGACGGGTTAGATATGCCGCTGCTAGAAGTAGAGAACATCCACAGCTTCTACGGCCACATCCAGGCCCTGCGCGGCGTCTCCCTCGTCGTGGAGGAGGGTGAGGTCGTCACGCTCATCGGGTCCAACGGGGCCGGAAAGACGACGACCCTCAGGAGCATCCACGGCGTCCTGCCGCCCAGGGAGGGGAAGGTCATCTTCGACGGCAAGGAGATACAGGGGACGCCGGCGCACGAGATGATCTCCAAGGGGATAGCCCAGAGCCCGGAGGGGCGCAAGATCTTCGCCCGCATGACCGTGCGCGAGAACCTGGAGATGGGCGCCTACCACCGCAACGACGACATCCGCGAGGACATGGACCGCGTCTTCGACCTCTTCCCGCGCCTGCAGGAGCGCGTGAAGCAGGAGGCCGGCACGATGTCCGGCGGCGAGCAGCAGATGCTAGCCATCGGCCGCGCCCTCATGAGCCGCCCGAAGCTCCTGCTCCTCGACGAGCCCTCGATGGGCCTCGCCCCCGTGCTCGTCGAGCGCATCTTCCAGATTATCCAGGAGATAAACAAGCAGGGGACCACTATTCTCCTCGTCGAGCAGAACGCGAACGTCGCCCTCGAGATCGCGAGCCGCGGCTACGTCCTCGAGACCGGCACGGTCGTCAACTCGGCCCCCGCCGAAAAGCTCCGCCAGGACCCGAAGGTCCGCGAGGCTTACCTCGGAGAGATCTAGGGTCCGATCCCTCGCTGTTCTCAAAGCCTCCCGTCCGCGCTATGATCGTGCGAGAGGTATGAACGTCCAGCGGCGAGGGGAGGTGCGGACGGGTGCCGCTTTTCAAACGTAGCACGCTGGCCGACCAGATGGCGGTGGAGATCCAGCAGGAGGCAGCGCTCTACAAGGAGCGCTGCAAGAACCTGCACGAGGAGTTCCGGGAGAGGCTCCGCCGCCGGGACGAGACGAAGGCCGAGCTCGCCGAGATCGACACCGAGCTGAGCAGGTTGCAGGGCCGGGGAATCTCGCTTCTTGGCCAGCTTAACGACGCGACGCGCAGCGGGGACGACGACAGGCTCAGGGAGATGGAGAAGAGCTACGGTAGAAACTCCCGCGAGCTCGACCGCGTCGGGCGCCGCCGGGAGAAGGCCGCCCGCCGCTTCGCCGCCGCCGACCTCGACGAGGAGGAGAGCGCCCGCTCCCTCGCCCGTGCCGCCTCCGACCTCCTGGACGAGCACGCGGCCCGCACCCGCGAGCTGAAGGGCCGCCTCATAGAGCTCCTCGACACCCTCGACGTGCAGAAGGGCGAGGTGAGCCGGGCGGCGGCCTCTCTCATCGAAGAGCACGACCTGCGCCGCCGGCCCAACGCGGCCGGCTGAGTAGCCGGGAGGCGCCTTCCGCAACGGGGGACGGACCTCACCGGAGCCCCCGCCGTCGACGTTCCGAGCCCTGCATCCGGGCCGCGCGGCGCGCGGCGTGACCGCTTGGATCGAGCAATTCGCGAGAGAAGTATGAGGTACAATCAGCAGAAGTGCGTGTCTATCTTATCGACGGTTTCTCTCTGCTCTACAGGGCGTTCTACGCCTTGCCGCAAAGCATATCCACATCTTCCGGTCTGCCGACGAACGCCCTCTACGGGTTCACCAGCATGATCCTGAAGATACTGGGCGATGACGAGGACGCCGGCCTCGGCGTCGTGTGGGACAGCGGGAAGCCGAAGTTTCGTCTCGACGTCTACCCGGAGTACAAGGCCCAGCGCTCGTCGATGCCCGAGGAGCTAAAGGTCCAGCTCACGCACCTCGACGAGATTCTCGCCGCCATGAACATCCCGGCGGTGCGTGCCGAGGGCTTCGAGGCCGACGACGTCCTCGCGACCCTGTCGAGGCGCGTCCCCGACGAGGTAGAGAAGCTCCTCATAGTGACCGGGGATCAGGACGCGATGCAGCTCGTCGACGGCAAGGTAAAGGTCATGCGCACCACCCGCGGCGTCTCCGAGACAAAGGAGTATGGCCGTGACGAGGTAGTCGAGGAGTACGGGGTCAAGCCGGAGCAGATCCCGGACTACAAGGCCCTCGTCGGCGACCCGTCGGACAACATCCCCGGGGTGAAGGGCATCGGTCCGAAGGGCGCGGCCTCCCTCCTCCAGCTTTTCGAGACCGTCGAGAACCTCTACGAGAACCTCGACGGCGTGAAGGCGAAGGGGACGCGCAAGAAGCTGGAGGAGAGCCGCGACCTCGCCTTTATCTCGCTCTCCCTCGCCAGGATGCGCTTCGACGCCCCTGCCGAGTTCGACGCCGACGCCCTCCGATTCGAGGGGGTCAAGCCCGAGGTTCGCGACGTCTTCCGGCGCTACGAGTTTCGTAGCCTGGAGCCGCGCCTCAACGGCCTCCCGGTCTTCGGCGGCGAGAACCTGCCGGATGTCGAGAGGGTAGAGGTTCGCGTCACGGAGGGTCCGGCGGAGCTCTCCTTCGAGCCGGCCGCGGCGGCGCCGGTTGGGGATGGGCGCTGGTGCGTGGCGGTGGAGGACGACGAGGTTCGTCTCGTGGACGGCGTCCCCGAGGGGACCTTGCGGGTCCACGACGCGAAGGGGCTCGGGGTCAGGGGGGCCGCCTTCGACACTTACCTCGCCGGCTACCTCGTGAAGCCCGGGGAGTCCGGCTACGCGCCGGAGACCCTGGCGTCGGATCGCGGTCTCGCCGAGGTCGACGCGCAGCACGACGACATGGCGGTGCGCGAGGCGGCGCGGCGGGCGTCGCAGATACGCGCCCTCTCTCCGAAGCTTGACGAGGAGCTCAGGGAGATGGGGCTCGCGCAGCTCTACTACGACGTGGAGCTTCCGCTCGCGGACGTCTTGGGGGCGATGGAGGAGATCGGGATGCCGGTCGACGTCTCGACCCTCGAAGAGGTCGGGGAGGAGATAGCGGGCAGGATCGAGGAGCTGGAAGCCCAGATCTACCGGGACGCCGGGCAGGAGTTCAATATCGGCTCTCCGAAGCAGCTCGGGAAGGTCCTGTTCGAGGACATGGGCCTGCCCACGGCCCGCAAGACGAAGACGGGCTACTCGACCGACGCGAAGGTCTTGCAGCAGCTCGCCCTGACCAACCCGATAGCGGACAGGATCATCCAGTACCGCGAGCTCACGAAGCTGAGGGGCACTTACATAGAGGGCCTCGTCGGGCTCATCCGCGACGACGGCCGCATCCACACGCGCCTCAACCAGACCACGACGGCGACCGGGCGCATCTCCAGCGACTCGCCGAACCTCCAGAACATACCCGTAAGGACGGAGCTCGGCGCGCGCATCCGGGATGCGTTCACGGCCTCGCCCGGACGCAGGCTCGTGATCGCGGACTACTCGCAGATCGAGCTTCGCATCCTCGCTCACATGACCGGGGAACCGGCGCTCGTCCAGTCGTTCACTACGGGTGAGGACGTCCACACCCGCACGGCCTCCGAGGTCTTCGACGTGCGCCTGGAGAGCGTGACGCCGGAGCTCAGGCGCCGGGCGAAGATGGTCAACTTCGGGATCCTGTACGGCATCTCGGGCTTCGGGCTCGCGACGCGCCTGGGCAACGTCCACCCGGCGGAGGCCGAGCGGTACATCAAGCGCTACCTCGAACGCTACCCGAGCGTCACGCAGTTTATGGAGAGCACGGTCGCCGAGGCGGAGGAGACGGGCTACTCGACTACCCTCTTCGGGCGCCGCCGGTACGTGCCGGAGCTCAAGAACCCCAACAAGAACGTCCGCAAGCTCGGGGAGCGGGTGGCGTTCAACGCCCGCGTGCAGGGGACGGCGGCGGACATCATCAAGGTCGCGATGATAGACCTGCAGCCGAGGCTCCGCTCCCTGGGAGCAGACATGCTGATGCAGGTCCACGACGAGCTCGTGTTCGACGTGGACGAGGGGTCGGTGGACGAGGTTGCCCGCCTTGCCGCCGAGAGCATGGTCGCGGCGTACGACCTGCACCCGCCGCTGGAGGTCGAGGTAAAGGTCGGGGACCGGTGGGGGAGGGTCGAGCCATGGGGCGAGGAGTGAGGACGGTGTAGGCCGGTTCCACGAGCGGGGTTCTGCCCCCCACGAAACCTGTATAATAACGTTGTAAGCAAAGAGAAGGAAAGTCACCGCTACATGTCAAACACCACCGAGAACGTGTCCCGCACGCTGACGATGAGGGACTTCTTCAAAGAAGAGAATGGGGAGATAGTCCCGGTCGACGAGGCCGTCCTCATCGATTTCAAGGACGGCGACATCGTCGAGGGCGACGTCGTCCGGATCGACAAGGACGAGGTCCTCGTCGACATCGGATACAAGTCCGAGGGTCTCATACCGTCCAACGAGCTCTCCATCCGCAAGGGCGCCGACCCTCACGACATCGTCGAGCTGGGGCAGCACATCGAGGCGCTGGTGTTGCAGAAGGAGGACGCCGACGGGCGTCTCATCCTCTCGGCCAAGCGGGCCGCCTTCGAGAAGGCGTGGAAGCGCATCGAGGAGGCCCACTCCGAGCAGCGCACCGTCGAGGGCCCGGTCATCGAGGTGGTGAAGGGCGGTCTGATCCTGGACATCGGTCTTCGCGGCTTCCTCCCGGCGAGCCTCGTGGACATCCGCCGGGTGCGCAACCTGGACGCCTTCCTCAGCCAGAGGCTCGAGTGCAAGGTCATCGAGCTCAACCGGAGCCGCAACAACGTGGTCTTGAGCCGCAGGGCTGTCTTGGAGGAGGAGCGCAAGGAGGAGCGTCACCGCATCCTCACGGAGCTTCAGGAGGGGGACAAGGTCGAGGGGACGGTCTCGAACCTCGTGGACTTCGGCGCCTTCGTCGACCTCGAGGGGATCGACGGGCTCATCCACATCTCCGAGCTCTCCTGGAACCACGTCGACCATCCGAGCGAGGTCGTCGAGGTCGGTGAGAAGGTAGAGGTCAAGGTCCTGGAGGTCGACCGCGACCGCGAGAGGATCTCTCTCGGGCTCAAGCAGACCCGCAAGGACCCGTGGCAGGAGATCGTCGAGCGGGTCACCGTCGGCGAGCAGATCCAGGGCCGCGTCACCAAGCTCGTCTCCTTCGGCGCTTTCGTCGAGGTCGCGGAGGGTGTCGAGGGTCTGATCCACATCTCCGAGCTGGCCGAGCACCACGTGGAGACGCCGGACGAGATCGTGCGCAGCGGCGACGAGGTCGACGCCCGCATCATCGACGTGGATGCGAAGCGCCGCCGTCTCTCCCTCTCCCTCCGCCCGAAGAAGGAGGAGCGCGAGGAGAGGACAGAGCGCCCGGAGATCGGCGACCAGCCCGAGGAGCGTGGCGGCGGCGACCGTCCCGAGCGTCCGAGGCGCGAGGACCGCTTCCGCCGCGACTTCGAGCCGCGGGGTGACCGTGGCGGCGACCGGGGCGGCCGCGACCGCGACCGTGGCCGCGACAGGCAGGACCGGGTCGGCGACGGCCTCAGGACCGGCGCCTTCGACAAGCTCTCCGACCTCGATCTCGGGGATCGCGAGTAGCTTCGGCACCCGGCACGAACACGGCACCCAAGGGGGGGCCGGTGACCATCGCGGTCACCGGCCCCCTCGCCTGTGGCAAGAGCACGTTCGTGCGCATCCTCGGGGAGCTCGGGGCCGAGACGGTCTCGGCCGACGCGCTCGTGCACGACCTTCTCGTCCGTGACGAGAAGACCATCCGGCGTATCTCCGGCCGCTTTGGTGACGGGGTGCGGGGGGAAGAGGGCGGCATAGACCGCCGGGCGCTCGCCGGGGTCGTATTCGGGGATCCGGAAGCCTTGAAGGACTTGGAGGATATCCTGCACCCGCTGGTGCACGAGGAGACGGATCGGCGTATCGCAGCGACGAGCGCGGAGGTCTTCGTCGCGGAGATACCGCTCCTCTTCGAGGGGGGGCGGAGCGGGCAGTTCGATCTGACCGTCGCGGTCACGGCGCCGGAGGAGCGGCGCAAGGCGTGGGCGGCGGAGCGGGGGATGGGGGAGGACCAGCGCCGGGCTATAGAGGCGCGACAGCTTCCGCAGGAGGAGAAGGCCCGCCGGGCGGACGTGGTGGTGGAAAACGACGGGGACCTCGGTACACTCAGGGAGCGGGCGAAGGGGCTTCTGGAGAGGGTTCGGGATGGGGGGAGAGGTCCTTACGGATACGAGGTCGAAGAAGGGTAGGAGGAATTATGGTCGCGCGCGCGAACGCCGCCGTCGCGCGGTGCCGTGGCTGATCCTTCTCGCGCTCGTAGTCGTCACGCTCCCGTTCCTCCTGCGGGCTCCGGAGACGGTGCAGAAGCTTCTGCATCCCTTGAGGTACGAGGCCGAGATACGCGAGGCGGCGGCGGAGCACGGCTTGGAGCCGGCGTTCGTGGCCGGAGTGATCTACGTGGAGAGCCGTTACAAACCTGACGTCGAGTCCTCGCAGGGAGCCTACGGGCTGATGCAGATATTGCCTGAGACCGCCGCGTTCATCTCCGAGAGGAGCGGCATAATGGGCGACTACCGCGACCCCGGAACGAACGTCAGGATGGGGTCCTGGTACCTGAGCTACCTCAGCGGCCGGTACGAAGGGGACGAGGAGTTGGTGCTCGCGGCGTACAACTCCGGCGAGGGGCAGGTCGACTCGTGGCTGGCCGAGGGGCGCGAGGTTCCGGAGGCGATACCGTTTCAGGAGACCCGCGAGTACGTGACGAACGCGGCCGAAGCCCGGGATACCTACGCGGGGCTCTACGGTAGCGGGCTGGACGGGGCCACCGAGTAGCCGACAACGAGCTGATTGCTCCAGCTTTGAAGTTCGAAAGTGCTGGTCCATGGGTGGTCGGGGATGGGTTGACGGATCTCGTCGTGGCGCGCTCATCGGCCGTTCGCGGCGGTACTGGGAGTGGTCGCGAGGGAGTGAAAGGCCCGGTTCTCTCGCCCCCGCACGGTTCTGCCGGGAGCGGCTGGTTTGTGCCGCGACCACCCGTCTTGCTACCGGCAAACGGAGAGGTTCGCGGGCGTTTTCGGCGATGGAAAGGCGCTGCTCTGTCGTATACTCGGACGGTACGGGAGGGTGGTTTACCACTCGAAGGCTGGGTATCCGGAGAGGGCATGGGTGTTTGCGCGTGGAGAATTCGACGCAGAATAGCTTCAAGGTAAACAGCGAGTACAGGCCGACCGGCGACCAGCCGCGGGCCATAGAGTTGCTTTCTTCCGGGCTCGACAGCGGGATGAAGGCCCAGACGCTGCTCGGGGTCACGGGGAGCGGCAAGACGTACACGATGGCGAAGACCATCGAGCAGATCGGGCGTCCCGCGCTCATCATCGCGCACAACAAGACGCTCGCCGCGCAGCTCGCCAACGAGTTCGCCGAGTTCTTCCCGAACAACGCCGTGGAGTACTTCGTCTCGTACTACGACTACTACCAGCCCGAGGCCTACGTCCCCCGGACGGACACGTTCATCGAGAAGGACGCCCAGATCAACGAGGACATCGACCGGCTCAGGCACTCGACGACGAGCAGTCTGTTCACGCGGCGTGACGTCATCGTGGTGGCGAGCGTCTCGGCGATCTACGGCCTCGGTTCGCCCGAGGAGTACCGGGACAAGATGGTCCTGCTGGAGGAGGGCGGGTTCTACGACCTCGACGACGTACTGCGGGGCCTCGTCAAGATCCAGTACACGAGGAACGACTACCAGCTCGCGCGCGGCACCTTCCGGGTCCGGGGCGACGTTCTGGAGGTCCATCCGTCGTACCAGGACACCGTGTACCGGGTCTCGTTCTTCGGGGACGAGGTCGAGGGGATCTCCGAGGTAGATCCCCTGACCGGCGAGGTGTTGAGGGAGCAGAAGATCCTGTCGATCTACCCGGCGAGCCACTTCGTCACGAACGACGACCGGCTGCAGGTAGCGATCCAGAACATCGAGGCGGAGCTCGACGCGCGCTACGCGGAGCTCGAGGCGCAGGGGAAGGTGCTGGAGGCGTATCGGCTGAGGCAGCGGACGCTGTACGACCTGGAGATGATCCGGGAGCTCGGGTACACCTCCGGCATAGAGAACTACTCGCGGCACATGGACGGCCGTCCGCCGGGCTCCACGCCGTTCACGCTGCTCGACTACTTCCCGGACGACTACGTGACGTTCGTGGACGAGTCGCACATCACGCTCTCGCAGGTCGGCGGGATGTATAAGGGCGACCGGAGCCGCAAGACGACGCTCGTGGACTTCGGGTTCCGCCTCCCGAGCGCCCTGGACAACCGGCCGCTCAAGTTCGAGGAGTTTCTGCTCAAGACGAACCAGATGGTGTGCGTGTCGGCGACGCCGGGGCCGTGGGAGCTCGAGCACTCCGAGCAGATCGTCGAGCAGATTATCCGTCCGACCGGGCTCGTGGACCCGGAGATAGAGGTCCGGCCGACGAAGAACCAGATCGACGACCTCTTGAACGAGGTCGCGGTGCGCGTCGAGCATGGGGAGCGCGTCCTGATCACGACGCTGACCATCAAGATGGCCGAGGACCTGACGGACTACCTCCTGGAGCACAACGTCAAGGCGCGCTACATGCACGCGAACATAGAGACGCTGGACCGGATCCAGATTATCCGGGGCCTCAGAACGGGCGAGTTCGACGTGCTCGTCGGCATCAACCTGCTCCGCGAGGGGCTCGACCTCCCCGAGGTCACGCTCGTCGCGATCCTCGACGCGGACAAGGAGGGCTTCCTGCGCGGGGAGCGCGCCCTGATCCAGACCATAGGCCGCGCCGCCCGGAACGTGAAGGGCAGGGTCATCATGTACGCGGACAGGATGACGGACTCCATGAAGGCGGCGATGGGGGAGACGGAGCGCCGCCGAGAGATCCAGAGAGCCCACAACGAGCGCCACGGCATCGAGCCGAGGACCATCAGCAAGGGTATTTCGGACATCCTCATCGCCGCCGAGGCGAAGGGCCTCTACAGGACCGACAAGAAGAAGGGGGCCGCCCAGGAGGTCCCGCGCGACCCGGAGGAGCTGCGCATCCTCATCGCCGACCTCGAGGCCGAGATGATGCAGGCCGCCGAGGACCTAAAGTTCGAGTACGCCGCGAAGCTGAGGGACGAGATCAAGGACCTGGAGAGGCAGCTCCAGGAGGTTGCTTCATAGCGGGCCAGGAGAGGCACAACACTCTCCTGGCCCGGTAGATGATCCGGGTGGTACTACTCCGACCGTTCGGCTCCGGGTGCGTCCACGTTTTCGTCGCTGCCCTCGGCCGGCTCTTCCGTGTGCCGGGAGGGGGTAGACCCTTCCGTGCCCCGGTCGGGCCCGCCGGGCTTGTCGGCGCCCTTGGCTTCGACGTCCTCATCCGCTCCTTCGGCAGGCTCCTGGGTGTGTTGCGGTCGTTCTTCGCTCATCCGATCCTCCTTTTCACTGGCTGGGGGGCGGGACCGAGGACATGCCTCGGCCGCCTCCGCCCACGTCCTGATATACGCGATGCGCCCTGAAGACCCAGCGGACGGGGGTATCAGGGTTCTCGTCCTTCCGGACCTCGAAGTGGCCCTCGACGTTGATCGGGAGTCCTTCGAGGCTTCGGTCGAGGCCCTGCACCTCTGACACGTCCACCTCTATGGTGGCGTGATCCAGGTAGTAGCCCGTGTGCTCGCTCGGTGGCGCGGTGTCGTTGACCCCGAGTATGCCCTTCATCGTTACGTCCGGATCCGCCACCCGGGCCTCCTTTGCGCGGTGGAGATCTCAGGTACTTACCTGCTTCGTTCCCCGCCGAAACTCGGGTGCATGGAGGCGCCGGACGGGATGCTTCGTGGCCGTGAAGTGGTGAAGGGTCGGCAGCGAGCATGCTAGGATGGGCCATGGGCAAAGGGGCCGGTTTGACGGCCGGATCGGGGAGCTTGCGGGGAATTCTAGGTCCTCTTAATAGGCGCCTGCCGCTGCTCGTATTTCTGGGCTGGTCCTTACTGGCGCTCTTGTCCCTGGTGTTTCAGGAGGGTGAGGCTCGCTCCTTCGCTATCCTTGGTGCCTCGTGGGCCGCGGAGGTCTTCGCGGCGGTGGTACTCTGGCGAGCCTTCGTCCGGGGCGGGGCGGCGGAGGGGCTGCCGTGGATGCTTTTCACCCTCGCCGTTTGCTTTCGGCTCGTTGCGGATGTCGTGTGGGTCGGGGCGAGGGCGTTCGGGCTGGGTCTGGCCGAGGTCTTTCAGGTAATGGCGCACGGGCTCTCCTACGCGCTGTTCTTCGTCGTGCTCCTGTGGCTGATGAGCACGTTGCGCAGGGAGATGGTCTCGGTCGCCGCGCTCGATGCCCTGGCCGTGATGCTCACCTCGGGGCTGCTCGTGTGGTATCTGGTCCTCGGCTCCGGAACGGGGCTCGATGCGCTGGAGGTGCTCGCCCGGCTGGCGCGGCCGGTCCTGGACCTTGGCCTCCTATTTCTGGGGCTTGCCGCGATCCTCTCCGTCAGGAGGCCCCGTTTCGTGGTCGTGATGGCCGGCGGTTTCGTGCTGCTGACTGCGGCGAACGCGGCGTATCTCTGGGCACGGTCGCGAGGGATATACGAGCTTGGAGCGGCCGAGGTCCTGTGGTCCGGCGGCGTGATGCTGCTCGCGCTCGCGGCGCTCTCGTGGGGCGGGGAGAGGGTGGAGCCGGCAGGGCACGTCGGCGGCTACGGGATCGCCCTGTTCTGGTTCGGGCCGCTCTCGCCGCTTCTCCAGTATGGTCTCCTGCTGCTGTGGGGTGTTTCGGGTGCTGGTCTGCCGGACTACGTCCTGCTCGGCGGCGCGCTGCTCACGGTCCTGATGTGCGGGAGGATGTTCGAGATCAACCGCGCCATGCGCCGCCAGGCCGCGCGCCAGGAGGTATTGGCGCGTCAGGCCGAGGGGGCACGCATCATGCGCGAGCTCCACGACACCGTGAAGCAGGGCGTCCACGGCACCTCGCTCATGATCGAGGCCGCAACCCTGGCAGAGAAGAACGGCGACGAGGCGGCCGTGCGCGACCTCCTTGGCAAGGCCCTTGAGACCTCCCGCGAGACGGCGCACGAGCTCTCCAGGCCGATGGATGAGCTCAGGCTGCTCTCGGGTCATGCGGGGGACCCGGCGCTGTTTTTCGGGGAGGGACTGCGCCGGTTCGGGGAACGCTTCGGGATGGAGACGCACGAGGACTTCGCCGCGCCCCTCACGGACCTTTCGCCTGAGGAACTCCGTGTGGCCCATCGTGTCTTCACCGAGGCCGCGTGGAACGCCGCCAAGCACTCGGGGGCCCAAAACCTCTGGCTCCGTACGCGCCACGAGGCCAGCGGGTTCGTCCTCACCCTCTGCGACGACGGGCGAGGCTTCGACAAGGCGGAGCAGGGGGGCGGCTACGGCCTCCACTCCATGCGCTCCCGCGCCGAGGAGGCGGGGGCCGAGATCGGGATCTCCTCCGCTCGCGACACCGGGACCGTGGTCGAGCTGAGGTTCCCAAGGTGAGGGTGCTGCTGGTGGACGACCATCCTGCCATGCGCTACGGCGTGAAATACCTGCTGGACTCGGCCGATGGGGTAGAGGTGGTCGGAGAGGCCGCGACCGCTGTTGAAGCCGTCCGTCTGGCGGACGAACTCAGGCCGGACCTGGTCCTGCTCGACCTCAGGCTCGAAGGTGAAGACTCCGGCATCGAGGCTTGCCGGGAGATCAAGGGCCGGTCCCGCTCGCCCCTCGTCGTCCTCTTCACCGCGCACACCGGGGTCGATGACGTCGCGGCGGCGGTCCTCGCCGGGGCCGACGGCTACCTCCACAAGGGGATAGGCGGCTCGGAGCTCCCCGAGGCCCTCCAACGCGTCGAGGCCGGGGAGAAAGTCTGGCTGCTCTCCACGGCGAACGACGAGGCCAGGCGCCGCGTCACGGGCGCCGCCGACGCGGCCCGGCTGACGCCGAAGGAGCGCGAGGTCCTCGCGCTCATGCTCAGGCGCTACACCAACGCCGAGATCTCCTCCGAACTCTACATAAGCCTCTACACCGCCAAAAACCACGTCTCCAGCATCCTGAGGAAGATGGGCCTCAAGAGCCGCCGCGACCTCACCTAGCTCCGCGAAACAGCTCCTTTAGAGGGATGCGCTGCACGACGCCGAAAGTAAAATAAATAGCATGAGATGTCGTTTCGGGTCGAAGAGGAGCTAAGAGATGGAACGGTCGAGCGGAGGATCCGGCGATCGGGCAGCGGTGTTCTTGCGCTACCTGATCGTTTGGATCGTCGCGCTGATCGCGGGGACTATCGGCGCCCTCCCGGTCTTCGTCATGGGGCTTGTCGTGCCGGAGATGGTCGTGTGGCCGCTCTCGTTCGGTACGGGCGCGCTCCTGGCGGCGGCCAGCGCTCTGTGGGCCGGGACGCTCCTCGACCGGGGCCGCACGAGTGGGTGCCCGCTCCCGATCCTTGGCGCCTGCCTCTCGACGGCGGCTGTGATCTCCATCGTTTAACCGGCGGTGCGGCTGCTGGGTGGCCTCTCCGTCGCGGTCTCGAACGGCGTGGTCCTACTCATCGGTCTGGCCGTGGTCGCCCTGAACGCCAGCGTCGCGACGTGGCGATTCAGGGACACCGGACGCAACCTTCGACGGGATGCCCTGCTCACGCTTCTCGTGCTGGGGCTAGTCCCAGTCTGTGTTGTGACCACCATCTACGCAACATGTACCCTGGGAACCTGCGGTGGCTGACAGAGACCGTCGGCGCGGCCTGCTCGACGCATCTCTGCTCATCCTCGTAGCAGCCCCTGCTCTGTTCGTTGCCGGGCTTATCCTGGTCTCCAGCGGTCTGCTCGGCTTCGGCGGCCCGGAACCGCGTCCGCCCCAGGGTACTCTTGCTTACGGGGGCGAGAGCGAGATCGGAAGCGCGACCATCGGTTGCTGGCGGGAGAAGAGGCGTCTCCTGCCCGACAACACGGCCTGCGTTACGAGCATGACCGGTTTCAGTACGAGTGAGCCGCGGCTGCGCGTGCCGAGCGGGGCACGCATGGAGTTCGTGTACGGCGGGGCGAGCGCGCCGGAGGAGATGGGAGCGCGGGCGTACCGCACCGACGTCTCCCCCAAATCCGCCCCAGCTGAGAAACAGGGCGGGCCTCCGGCGAAGCCGGGCGAACACCTGGGGCCGCTCGAGTTCGAAGAGGAGCGGCTCACGCCTGTTCAGCAAGACGAGCGGGCCTGGATCACCGCGGGCCTGCCGTCGGGCAGGTACATGCTCATCGTCTCCGTTCGCGTGAACGACGAGACCGCGGAGGGCGAGGCCCACTACGACTTCGAGGTGGCGGTAGAGTGACCTCTATTCGTACAGCCCCGCCGTCTTCTTCTGCTGTTCGATGGTGGCCTTGATCTGCCGGGCATCGGGGGGAGCCATGCGCTCCACTTCTATGCGGCGGCCATCGTTCGTCTCGACGGCGAGGGTTGCGTTGATAACACCGCGCACCGTGGCGTCGACGACCTGTCTGAGGTTGACCGCCACGATCTTCTGGCCCTGCCAGCCAGAAACGAACTCAACCCGGTCGTGGTAGACGTTGACCACGACGTTGGTGCCGGCGCCCTGCGCTAGGGATCTGTTTTGTTCCATGCCCGCTTTCTATCAGGTTCTCTTGGGTTTGTTCATCGGACGCTGTGAGGCCCCGGAAGGTCACTCCGGGGCCTCGGATGTTGCCCGGCGGGATCCGACATCCCCGCCGGGCGGGCCTGTGGCGCTAGGCCGTGCCCCGGGCGGTCCTGCCGTCCACCGTCTCCCGGATGCCGCCGCCGTTGCCGCTGCCGTTCTGGTAGTCGGTGGCGATAAGCTGCTCGGAGTAACCGTAGACGCCGTGCTCGGAGATGTCGAGGCCGTCGAGCTCCTGCTCCGGCTTGACGCGGAGGCCGATGGTCGCCTTGAGGGCGGCGAAGACGCCGTAGGAGACGAGGAAGACGAAGCCGCCGCAGGCGATGATGCCGAGCGCCTGGACGCCGAGCTGGGCGAAGCCGCCGCCGTAGAAGAGGCCGGGGTTGCCGACGCCGGTCGCCTCGACGAGGGCGGGGGTGGCGAAGAGGCCGGTCGAGAGCGTGCCCCAGATGCCGCCCATGCCGTGCGCCGCGATGGCGCCCAGCGGGTCGTCGACGCCGATGCTGTCAACGAAGAGCAGGACGGAGTACATGATGACGCCGGCGATGAAGCCTATGACTATGGAGGCCCACGGATCTACGAAGGCGCAGGCCGCGGTGATGGCGACGAGTGCGGCGATGGCGCCGTTGCCCGCCATCCCGACGTCGACGTGGCGGCGGTAGGCGTAGCTCATGACCATCGCGCCGAGCACACCAGCGCCGGCCGCGAGGTTGGTCGTGAGGGCTATGTCCGCGAAGGACGCGCCGACGGCGGCCATCGTGGAGCCCGGGTTGAAGCCGAACCAGCCGATCCAGAGGATGATGACGCCGAGGACGGCGAGCGGCATGTTGTGGCCCGAGATGGTCTGCGGGCGTCCCTCGTCGTCGTACTTGCCGATGCGGGGACCGAGGAGGAGGGTACCCGCCAGGGCGGCCATGGCGCCGGAGAGGTGGACCACCGTAGAGCCCGCGAAGTCCTGCATACCGAAGCCCGCGAGCCAGCCGCCGCCCCAGATCCAGTGTCCCACGATCGGGTAGATGAGCCCCGCGAAGACTACGGCGAAGATGCAGTAGACCGCGAACTTGGTCCGCTCCAGCATCGTCCCCCAGACGATGGCGAGCGAGACGAGCGCGAAGGCAGCCTGGAACAGGAACTTGGCGGAGATCGGCACTGCCGTCCACGAAAGGCCCGCGTAAGTCTCGGCGTCGCCCGTCAGGAAGAAGCCCCCGGTGCCGATGATGGAGTTGAGCGGGCCTCCATCGGAGAACGTGAGGCCGAAGCCTATCGCCCAGAACATGACGATGCCTATGCCCATCATCGCCAGGATCTTGGCGACGACGCTGCCGACGTTCTTCATGCGTGAGAAGCCTACCTCCAGCATCGCGAAGCCGGCCTGCATGAAGATGACCAGCATCGCGGCCACGATCACCCACATGGTGTCGACCGCGAGCACCATCTCCTCGACCGACGGCGGCGCTTCTTCCTGCGCCAACGCCAGCCCCGGTACCGCTGCCAACAGCATCAATACCGCCATCGTTAACATAACGAACCTTCGCACAGGCTCCCTCCTTCTAACAGGGTGAGTACACAATGCACGTAGTCTAGGCTCGCCCTTACGGACGGTCTTTGGCCCTCTGTATAAATCTAGGCCCTCGTACGGGCTGCTTCCTTGTACAGAAATTCCATGCCGGGGGCCGTAGAGCGCTCCCTCCCGCTTTACGCACGCGACGGCGAGGCGGCTTTGGGCCGGAGGGCGCAAGATGCGATCTTTCGACTCCCGTGAGCGTGCTTTGTATGGGCAAGGGCCCCGGAGGGGACTGCCAGGCTGTTCCGGCGGCTAGAAGGCGCGTTCTAGCGGTCGTTGAAGTTGGAGGGTTTCTCGGGGGAGCGTCCGAGGAGCTGCATGGACTTTATGCCCAGGGTGAGGCGTTCGCGGTCCTCGCTCTTGTCCACGTCGAGGCGGGTCAGCTCTCGGACGCGGTCGAGGCGGTAGCGGATCGTGTGCCGGTGAGCGAAGAGACCGGAGGCTGTCCTGGCGGTCGAGGCGTCGTTGCCGAGGTAGGTCGTGAGGGTGTGGACGAGCTCGGTGCCGTAGCGGGAGTCGTAGCGGACGACCGGCTCCAGGGTCTCGGTGTAGAACGTTTCGAGCTCTTCGGGCTCTTCCTGCAAGACCCGGAAAAGGAGCTTGTACGTACCGGTCTGTTCGAAGGTCGAGACCGAGGAGGGGCCCTGGATCCTGTGCCCGATCTCCAGCGCGACCTCGGCCTCGGAGTAGGCATCCGAGAGGCGGTTCGGATCCCCCTTGAACCGGCCGATCCCGACGGAGACCGTCAGGTCGGGCAGGAGACCCTTGACGTAGCGCTGCACGCGGGCGGCGAGGTCGAGGGCGGTGTCCGCCAGCTCCTCCGGCGGGACCCCCTCCGAGGGGCCGACGAAGAGGATGACGTTGTCCGAGCGCGGGCCGATCAGGAAGTTCGAGAAGAGGTCGCGGGCCTGGAGGCGCACCGCGTCGGCCAGGCGCCGCTTGAGCTCCTGGATCGCCGGCTCCTTGAGCCGCCGCCGCCCCAGATATCCTGCGAAGTCGTCTATGTCCACCACGACCGCCACCGCTCCGTCGGAGAGGTCCGCCCCGAGGTAGCGAGCCCTCTGCAACAGGAGGTCCAGGTTCCCGTGGTGTCCGGAGATGACGTCGTCGACGAAATCCCCCCGGACGCCGAGCTCGGTCTCCAGGCGCACGCGCTCCTTGCCGAGCTCAGCCTCCAGCGCCCGTACCGACCAGTACAGCACCACGATGTCCTGCGGCCCCAGGGGACCGGCGTCGAGGTCCATCCACAGGTATCCGGCCGGCGCCCCGGTGCCGACGGGCGTCCAGAAGAGCTCCCTGCCGCCGACCCGCCACCGCTCCACCGGGACGGAGAGAAAGCCGCCCGGGAGGCGGGCGTAGCGGTCGCGGCGCTCGCGGCGGGTCTCGTCGACCCCCGAGCCCCGGGAGGCCCTGAGCCCGTGCTCCTCCAGAAAGTCGTGGAGGGAAGAGGCCCTGTCGTCGGGAACGCCCGAAGCATGGGCCGCCGTCAGGAGGCGCCCGACCGGGTCCTCGACGACCACGGGGCGCCCGAGGAGGCCGGCGAGCCGGGCCGCGAGAGCCTCCACCGACGACGCGCCGCCCGCCGGCTCCAGCAGGGCTCGGGCCGCGCCGTGGGAGTAGCGCAGGAGCCCGTCCCCATCCTCGGCCCTGACCTTCGGATCCTCGCCGAAGAGCGAGACTACCCGCCGGAGCGGGACGCCGGGGGGGAGGACAGCGAGCCCCAGCCCCTTCCCCTCGAACCTGCGGACGGTCTCGACAGGAGGCTCGGACTTCGTGCGCCACACCACCCCCGGGGCGCCGCCCTCCGCGACTTCGTCCAAAAAGCCCTCGTCGAGGGTCTCGCGTGCGGTGACGACGACCTCGTCCTTGCCGAGCCATCCCCCTGCCTCGTCCTCCGGGGCGATCCCGCGGACCGTCCGGGAGGTGTCGCCCGGCACGACGCGCCGCCCCTTCAACTCGCCTATAAGGGTGTCGAAAAGCTCTTCGAGGGTCATCGTCCTCCAAACGGTTCCGGCCGCGGAAGCCCCGGGGTGGGGCGCATTCACTATAAACGAGGGATAAGCGGATGGTAAAATACGGGGCATACTTTTCGTACTTGGCCTCCCGAGCGGGGGCCGTATACTTTTGTCGGCTCTGCACGACCAAGAAGGGGTAACCGGAGATCTCAGAGAACCAGATCGTCGTCCGCGGGGCGCGCGAGCACAACTTGAAGGACGTGACGGTGAGCATGCCGCGCGACGTGATGGTCGTGGTGACCGGGCTCTCGGGGAGCGGAAAATCCTCCCTCGCCTTCGACACGATCTACGCGGAGGGCCAGCGCCGCTACGTCGAGAGCCTCTCGGCCTACGCGCGCCAGTTTCTCGGGCAGATGGACAAGCCGGACGTGGATCACATCGACGGCCTCTCGCCCGCCGTCTCGATAGACCAGAAGACGACGAGCAACAACCCGCGCTCCACCGTCGCGACGGTCACCGAGATCTTCGACTACCTCCGCCTCCTCTACGCCCGGGCCGGGCGCCCGCACTGCCACGTCTGCGGCTTCCCGGTCGCCTCCTCGACCCCGCAGCAGATGGTCGAGAAGGTCGTGGCGCTCCCGGAGAAGACGCGGTTCATGGTCCTCGCGCCGGTGGTGCGGGGCCGCAAGGGCGAGTTCGGGAAGATGTTCAAGGACTTCGCGGAGTCGGGCTACGCGCGGGTGCGCGTCGACGGCGAGCTGCACGAACTGCCGGTCGACCTCAAGCTGGACAAGAAGCAAAAGCACGACGTCGACGTCGTCGTCGACAGGCTCGTGGTGCGCGAGGGGATCGAGCGCAGGCTCACGGACTCCATCGAGACAGCTTTGGGGCTCGCGGACGGGCTGGTTCTCGTGGAGACTGTGGAGAAGGACGGCCCAGGCGAGTCGATGCTCTTCTCGGAGAACTTCACCTGCACGAATTGCGGCGCCTCCATCGCGGAGATACAGCCCAGGACGTTCTCGTTCAACAGCCCGCACGGGGCCTGCCCGCGCTGCGACGGGCTCGGGAGCAGGCTGGAGATAGACCCGGAGCTCGCGATACCCAACGAGGATCTGAGCGTGAACGACGGTGCCATCGTGCCGTGGTCGAACTCCCAGACGGAGTACCACTCCAGCGTGTTGCAGGGGCTCGCCGAGAAGTACGGCATCGACCTCGACGTGAGCTGGCGCGACCTCCCCGAGGAGCACCGCAGGATCATCCTGTTCGGGACGGAGGGCGAGAGGATCTACGTCTCCTACCGCAACCGTTACGGGCGCAAGCGCCAGTACATGACGCAGTTCGACGGGGTGGTCGGGAACCTCGAAAAGCGCTACACGGAGACCGACTCCGAGTACCAGCGCGAGAAGATCGAGGAGTTCATGAGCCACGTACCGTGCCCGAAGTGCCACGGCGCGAGGCTCAGGCCCGAGGCGCTCGCCGTTACCGTCGGCGGCAAGAACATCCACGACTTCACCACCATGAGCGTCACGGACGCGCAGGGGTTCTTCGGGGAGGTCGAGTTCAGCGCGCGCGAGTGGATCATCGCCGAGCGGGTCGTCAAGGAGATCCGGGACCGGCTTGGCTTTCTCGTCGACGTGGGGCTCGGCTACCTGACCCTCAGCCGCTCGGCCGGGACGCTCTCGGGCGGCGAGGCGCAGAGGATACGCCTCGCGAGCCAGGTCGGGAGCGGGCTCGTCGGCGTGCTGTACGTCCTGGACGAGCCGTCCATCGGGCTGCACCAGCGGGACAACCGGCGCCTGCTCGCGACGCTCGAGAAGCTGCGCGACCTCGGGAACACGCTAGTCGTCGTGGAGCACGACGAGGAGACCATACGGGCGGCCGACCACCTTATAGACGTGGGGCCGGGGGCCGGGGTGCACGGCGGCGAGATTATCGCCCAGGGCTCGGTCGCGGACATAGAGGCCGAGGAGCGTTCCATCACCGGGCAGTTTCTGTCGGGGCGGCGGCGCATCGAAGCGCCGGAGAACCGGCGCGAGCCGACGGGCGAGATAGAGATCCTCGGGGCGATGGAGAACAACCTCAAGGACGTGGACGTGAAGTTCCCCCTGGGTATCCTCACGAGCATCACCGGGGTGTCGGGTTCGGGGAAGAGCACGCTCGTCAACGAGATCCTGTACAAGGCGCTCGCGAACGCCGTGGGGCGTGGCAAGCACCGGCCCGGCCGTCACGCGGGGATCAGGGGCACCGACGGCGTCGACAAGGTCATCGACATCGACCAGAGCCCCATCGGCCGCACCCCCCGCTCGAACCCGGCGACGTACACCAAGACCTTCGACCACATCCGCCAGCTTTTCGCCGCGACGCCGGAGGCCAAGATCCGGGGCTACAAACCGGGCCGTTTCAGCTTCAACGTGAAGGGTGGGCGGTGCGAGGCGTGCCGGGGCGACGGCCAGATCCGCATAGAGATGCACTTCCTCCCGGACGTGTACGTCCCGTGCGAGGTGTGCAAGGGCCGCCGCTACAACGCCGAGACCCTGCGCGTTACCTACAAGGGCAGGTCGATCTCCGACGTCCTGGAGATGACGGTGGACGAGGCGTGCGGGTTCTTCGAGCCCGTCCCCGCGATAGCGCGCCGGATGGAGACCTTGCGCGACGTGGGCCTCGGCTACGTGCGCCTCGGCCAGCCCGCGACCACGCTCTCGGGCGGCGAGGCCCAGCGCGTCAAGCTCGCCAGCGAGCTCGGGAAGCGCGCGACCGGAAAGACCGTCTACATCCTGGACGAGCCGACGACCGGGCTGCACTTCGCGGACGTCGAGAAGCTACTGCACATCCTGCACAGGCTCGTAGACACAGGGAACACCGTGATCGTCATCGAGCACAACCTCGACGTGATCCGCTCGTCCGACCACGTGATCGACCTCGGGCCCGAGGGCGGGGACGGGGGCGGCGAGATCGTCGCGATCGGCCCCCCCGAGGAGATCGCGCGCGTCGAGACTTCCCACACGGGCCACTTTCTCCGCGACCTCCTCCCGGAAGCGGCGAAGGCCGCAAGCTAGCAAGCCTCCGGCCCCAGCTCTCTTCCCGAGGGCGTCGCGCAGCCCCCGGCTCGCCCATCGTTCGTTCAGCGTGGCGGCGGGCCTCAGGGGCTCGCTCCTGCGTACGCGGAACGTGCGTAGCCCATGCTCTACCCTTCTGGCACGTTGGCGCACGGCACCTTACCGTTAGTTATCACCCGGGATCTTGCGATGCGGAGATGGCAACCCTCCTGCGTGTGGCGTCGTGGTGAGTCGGTACGTTGTGGGGGTATGGAGTTCCCTTTTCTGGCTCAGGGTTCCCGCGGTTTGATCCGGTAGCCGGATCCTGATTATCGTGAAGGTCTGGTCCTTGCGGCGGGTTGATCTAACGCCAAGCTTTAGCGTCCCGGGACCTCATGCAAGCTTCTCCGTTGCTCTCGAACGCCCTCGGTCCGTGGCTCTTATCCAGTTGAGGTTGATCCTCCGCTGGATACGCGGTCGGGCATCTCTCAGGCGAAGAGGGCTGCCAGGGATTCGGAGGCCGTGTCACCGGGGGAGGGTCTCTGGAAGTAGAAGCCCTGGGCGAGGTCGCATCCCAGGGCCCGGAGGCGTTCGAGTTGCTCTTCGGTCTCCACGCCCTCGGCTATGGCTTCGAGGTTCAGGGCGTGGGCGAGCTCGATGGAGGCGACGACTATGCCCTCGTCCTTCGGGTCGCGTCCCAGCCCTTCCACGAAGGAGCGGTCGATCTTGAGGTAATCGACGGGGAAGCGCTTGAGGTAGGAGAGCGAGGAGTATCCGGTGCCGAAGTCGTCGACGGCTATCTTGACCCCGAGTGCCTTGAGTTCCTCGAGGGTCGCGAGGGCGGCGCCCACGTCCTCCACCATCATGCTCTCGGTGATCTCCAGGGTCAGGGTTCGCGGGTCGAGCCCGGTCCGGCGCAGCACCTCCGCGACGCTCGCCCCGAGGTCCGGGCGCTTGAACTGGGCCACCGAGAGGTTGACGCTCATCCCGAGCAGTGGGTCGCCGGGGTACAGCTTCTGCCACTCAGACAGCTGCTCGCAGGCCTTCTCCAGGACCCAGCGCCCGAGGGGGACGATGAGGCCCGTCTCCTCGGCGAGGGGGATGAACTCCGCCGGGGGGACGAGGCCGCGCTCGGGGTGCTCCCAGCGCACCAGCGCCTCCTGGGCCATGATGCGGCCCGTCCTCACGGAGACCTTGGGCTGGTAGTAGACCCTGAACTCATCCTTCTCCAGGGCGCGGCGGAGGTCGGCCTCCATCCCGAGGCGCTCCAGGGCCTTCTCGTTCATGCCCGGCTCGAAGACTGCGTGGCTGTTCTTGCCAGCGTCCTTCGCCCGGTACATCGCGAGGTCGGCTTTGCGCAGGAGGTCGCTGGCGCTCTCCTCGCCGCCCCCGCCGAGCGCGACCCCGACGCTGGTGGTGACGAAGAGATCGTGCCCGCCGGCATAGAACGGCGCCCGGAGCGCGTTCTCGATCCTGACGGCGACCCTCGTGGCCTCCTCCGGATCCTCAACGTCCTCGAGCAGGACGACGAACTCGTCCCCGCCGAGGCGAGCCGCGGTGTCCGCGGGTCTCAGGCACGCGGAGAGGCGTCCGGCGACCGCCACGAGAAGCTCGTCGCCTACCTCGTGGCCCAGGGAGTCGTTTATGACCTTGAAGTTGTCCAGATCCATGAACAGAACCGCTACCTCGTCGCCCCGCCGCTTCGCGCGCTTGAGGGCGTGGCCCACGCGGTCGAGGAGCAGGCTGCGGTTCGGCAGATCGGTGAGCGGGTCGTGAAAAGCCTGGTGCGCCAGCTTCTCTTCAAGCTCCTTGCGCTTCGTCACGTCCTTCTGGACGCCGATAAAGTTGACGACGCGGCCGTCGTCGTCGCGCACCGGAGCTATGTACAGCTCGTTCCAGAAGGGCGTGCCGTCCTTCTTGCGGTTGCGCAAGGGGCCCGACCACTCCCTACCCTCCTGGATCGCGAGCCTCAGCTCGTCGACGCCCGGCTGCCCCCTGTAATCCTCCGCGAGGAAACGGCAGTTCTTCCCCACGGTCTCGGCGGCCGTGTAACCTGTGATCTGCTCGAACCTCTGGTTCACGTAGATGATCGGGTTGTCCGGCCGGTTGGGGTCCGTGATGATGATGCCGTTGGAGGACGCCGCGATGGCCCGGTCCCTGAGTTTGAGCTCGTCCTCGACGAGCTTGCGCCCGGTGACGTCCCACGCGTTGACCACGACGCCGCGCACGCCCGGGTCGTCGAGCATGTTCGTACCCACCGCCTCGAAGTGGTGCCAGGTACCGTCCTTGTGCCTGACGCGCAGCCTGACGGGCTTGCTGCCTACCCCGGGACCGTCGAGAGTGCCCCCGAATTCGCCCATTGCCTCGTCGGCGTCGTCAGGGTGTATGTAGAGCGAGACGGCCGTGCCGATTATCTCCTGGGGACGGTAGCCCAGGGAGTTCCCGATCGACGGGCTGCCGTAGGATACGACGCCGTCGGGCCCGACTATGAGGACGATGTCGGAGGCCTGCTCGTCGAGCGCGGCGCGGAACGCTTCCTCGCTCCTGCGCCTCTCGTCCTCTTCCTGCTTGCGCTCGGTAACGTCTCTCTGCACCGAGACCCAGTGTGTGTACCAGCCGGACTCGTCGGCGACGAGCACGATGCTCAACTCTACCCAGAACTCGGTGCCGTCCTTGCGGTAGTTCAGGAGTTCCACGCGCACGGGCTTCCATTGTTCCAGCGCTTCGCGGATCCTGCGCCGCGGCTCGGGGTCCGTGTCGGGACCCTGGAGGATGCGTGGCGTCTGCCCCCTCACGTCCTCCAGCGTGTAGCCCGTCATTCTCGTAAAGGTCTCGTTGACGTAGACGATCCTCGGCCCTGGCTCGTCGAAGGGTTCGGCCTCGGTCACCAGGATCGCATCGTTCACGTTCTCGACTATGGAACGGAGGAAACGCAGCTCTGCATCCCGCCCCCGCCTCTCGTTGCTCTGCTCCATGCTTCGCTGCTCCCTACCCTGTGACCATATGAGAAGCCGTCGCGGAGGGCGATGGCACGCCTCTGACCGTGTTATACCCGTTAAATTATCGGCAAATCAGTATAAAAGCTTTAGGATGCGGCGCGTCTGCTTCCGGACCTTTCGGGGGCGTCCGGGTTTCCCCGGGGCGTGTTCGTCGTCTGGCCCGACTCGCGGGGCTTATCGGTTAGAATCAGTCCGTCTTACAAGAAATCTACCGCTCCGCGGAGGATGATCCAGCGTTGCCCAAACCTGTTCTGATGATGGTTCTCGACGGCATTCGGCCGGACGTGTTGCAGGCGGCTATCCGTGAGGGGGAAGCCCCGGCGCTCGGTCGCCTCGTGGAGGAGGGAGAGGCAGTTTGGGACGCGGTCTCGGTCTTCCCGAGCATCACGCCCGCGGCGACCGCGGCGATCGCGACGGGCGAGCCGCCCTCGGGGAGCGGCATCCTCGGGCACGCGTGGTACGACCGGGGAGAGGAGCGGGTCGTCGTCTACGGGGCGACGAGGGAGACCGTCATCTCGACCGGCGCCCTGAAGGTCTTCCACAACAACGTCTGGCGCATGAACCGGGACGACCTGCTCGCCCCGACCATCTTCGAGGGGCTGCACGAGCGCGGGATCGACGGCGCCTGCGTCAACTTCCCGGTGAGGCGGGGGCCTCACGCGCACCCGGTGCGCATGAGGAGCGTCAGGAACGTGGCGGCGAACAGCGCCCTGCTCGGGCCGTCGGTCGACGGGCCGAAGGAGTACTTTATGGGCGACCTGTTCTACAGCCGGGACACCGGGTTGCAGGGCAGGGGCGGGGTCGGCGGGATCTCGCGCTCCGCCGGGATCAACGACGAGTACGCCGCCCGCGTGGGGGCGATGTTCCTGGAAGAGAAGGTCGCGCCGTTCAACCTCGTTTACTTTTTCAAGGGCGACTCCATCGCCCATCACAAGGGCCTCGCCGCCCAGAGGGAGTACGTGGCGACCCTCGACGGCTTCGTGCAGGAGATCTTCGCGGCCGCCGGGGGCGTGGAAAGGCTCCTCGAAGATTACGCGGTCATAGCGCTCGCCGACCACGGCCACACCCCGCTCCTCTCCAACAAGCGCCGCTACATCCACCTCAGCCGCATCCTCGGCGAAGGGACCTCGATCGGGGCCAGGGCCGGTTTCGGCCCCGGGATCGACGTCGTGGCCGTGCCGAACGGCCGCTCGGCGCTCCTGTACCTCGCCGAGGGGGCCCCGAATCGGGAGCGCGAAGCCCTCGTCGATAAGGTGCTTTCTCGCCGCGGCATCGACATCGCCGTGTGGAGAGAGGGGAGCTGGAGCGTTGCGCGCAGGGCCGGGAGGGAGCTGCGGTTCCGTCCCGGCGGGGCCGGTAGCCAGGGTCCGCGCGACGAGTTCGGGCGGCGCTGGGAGATTGTGGGGGACCCCCGGGCGCTGGAGATCGAGGTGGTGGACGGCGCCATCTCCTACGGCGAGTATCCCGACGCGCTGGAGCGGTTGTGGGGCTGCGTGAGGTCCGAGAGGTGCGGCGACGTCGTGCTCTCGGCCTCCCCGGGATACACCTTCGGCGAGGTCTCCGGCAAGTTCCACGTCGAGAGCGACCACGGTTCGCTCCATGCGTCTGACTCGAACGTATTCGTGCTCGCCGCAGGTTTCCCCGA
>CADCVI010000136.1 GCA_902806105.1 uncultured Rubrobacteraceae bacterium | reverse complement strand
CGCGGGACGCCCGAGATGGTGTACAGCGTGTAGGATCCCCCATCGGGGGCCGGCACGTTGTAGAAGAAAGCGCCGAACTGGGCGCCGGTCAGGGCGGTCACCTCGTCGGTCACCGCCTGCACCAGCTTGTCGAGATCGAGCTCCAGGGAGAGCATCGTCCCGATGCTGTTCACCTTCGCCAGCGTCTCCGTCTGCTCGCGCAGCGCGGCCTCGGCCAGCTCACGCTCGGAGATCTCCCGCTGCGCCTCTTCGTAGAGGCGGGCGTTGTCCACGAACATCGCGGAGAGGCGGGCGAGCTCCTCGGCAAGCTCCAGGTCGTCCGGCCCGTAGCGCCGTCCTGACTCCGCCGAGGCAAAAGTGATCGCCCCGAGCGTCCGGCCGCGCGCGATCAGCGGCACGACCATATAAGACCTGAGCCCGAGCTCGCGAAGGATCTCGCGGTGCTCGTCGTCGATGTCCGCCTCTTCCAGCATCGCCTCGGGGATCTCGTACACGACCTCCGGACGCCCGGAGCGTAGCACCTGTGGCACCCCGTACGGCGCGTCCGGGTCGGGCGGGTAGCGCTCGTGCAGCTTCCACGCCAGCTCCACTTTCTCGGGTTCGGGGTGCGCCACCGCCAGGCGGCGGAGCACGCCGTCCTCCCCGACCATGTCCACCCCGCACCAGTCCGCGAGGGTCGGCACCACGAGCTCGGCCAGGCGAGCCAGGGTCGTCCGGTAGTCGAGGGAGGAGGAGAGCACGGTCCCGGCGTCGGCGAGGAAGCGCTGTGCCTCTTCGGCCCTTCTGCGCTCGGTGATGTCGAGTACGGTCCCGACGAAGCGTACGGCGCGTCCGTCCTCGAAGAACGCCTGCCCCCGGGCGGCAACCCAGCGCCCGGTCCCGTCAGGCCCGACGGTCCTGTACTCGGTATCGAAATAGCCGCCGCCATCGGGATCGAGGGCGCGGCTTACCAGGCCCTCGACGCGGTCGCGCTGCTCGGGGTGTAGCACCGCGAGAAAGGTAGGATAATCCAGCGTGGCCCCGGGGGGCAGCCCGAGCACCGCCTTCAGCCGCTCGTTGCAGCGCATCTCGCCGGACGCGAGGTCGTAGTCCCACGTGCCGAGCCCCGTGGCCTCCACCGCGAGGCGCAGACGGTCCTCGCTCCGCCGGAACTCCTCCTCGGTCCTCATGCGATTCGTGATGTCGTTCTGAACGCCGACAAACGCGCTCAGCCGTCCGTCCTCGTCGTATACCGGCGAGACGGAGACCTCGTTGTAGAAGAGCGTGCCGTCCTTCTTGTAGTTTCGTACCACGGACTGTGAGTACTTGCCCTCCCGCGTCGCCTCGCGCATCTCCTCGATACCGGGCTGGTCGCGATCCTCCCCCTGCAGGAAGCGACAGTTGCGGCCCAGCGCTTCCTCCGCCGAGTAGCCGGTCATCGTCTCGAAGGCCGGATTGACGTACGTGAGCGGGTAGTCCGGGCGCGTGGCGTCGGCGATGACGATCCCGTTCAGGCTCGCGGCGATCGCCCTGTCGCGCAGCCTGACCTCCCTGTCGGCCCGCTTGCGCTCGGTAATATCCTCGATTACGGAGATGAAGTATCCATCCTGCTCGGGCGCAAGCTCCTCGCGGTTGAGGGAGACGGTCAGCTCGCCCCAGACGACGGACCCGTCCTTCCGGATGTAGCGCTTCTCCATGCAGTACGTCTCGATCTTGCCAGCGAGCAACTCCTTCACGTTGGCGAAGTCGGCGTCGATGTCATCCGGATGAGTGACATCTTGAAAGGAGAGCTCGAGCAGCTCCCTCTCCTCGTAGCCGAGGATCTCGCAGAGCTTTCGGTTCACCCGCAACCACTCCCCGTTCAGGCCGACGTGCGCCATGCCGACGGCCGCCTGCTCGAAGGTAGCCCGGAAGCGCTCCTCGCTCCGCTTGCGCGCCTCCTCGGCCTCCCGGTACCTCCGCCGCGCCCTCGCCTCGCGCAGCTCCCGCGACACGGCCGAGCCGAGCCGCGAGAGCCTGTCCTTCATGAGGTAGTCGTGCGCCCCTGCCTTCATGGCCTCGACGGCGGCCTCCTCGCCCACGGAGCCCGAGACGATCACGAACGGCGTGTCGGGGTCGCTGCTCCTCACGAGGTCCAGCGCATCCGGGGCCCTGAAGCTCGGCATGCTGTAATCGGAGATGACCAGGTCCCAGTGCTGCCCGTTCGAGAGGGCGACCCTCAGGTCCTCCGCGGTATCCACCCTCTCGTACACGGGGTCGAAGCCGCTGCGCCGGAGCTCGTGGAGGACCAGCAAGGCATCGTCGGGGGAATCTTCGACGATGAGCACGCGCAAGGACTGGCTCATATGCCCCTCAACGGCTCCGAGATCCTTGACCGCATGGCACCATCGATAGCAACCGCTGGGTGGCAGACGAAATCCGCCGTCTGCCTCGATTGCGTGAGACAGGGGTTAGCAAGCCGCACGGCGCCCTCTTTCAAGGTGAGTTTTTCCACCGGGCCTTCTCCTCAAGCCCTACTAGGCCAAACATAGCCTGATAATCCCCTAGCGGCAAGGGCCGCACACCGCCCGACCACGAACCGGCCTCTCGCAGCAACGCAGCCGCCAAGAGACCGATTACGATGGCGAGCAGGCCAGGCACAGCCATCTGTAGAGACGACCCGACCGCAAGCCTTCCGTGCGCAACCGTGTTTCTTCGCCCGTTCCACTCATCCAAACCTCCAACTGCCCAGTCCTCCGCCCCTGACTGCCGCGAGACGGCACGAGCTTTGTGGGCTGTAGAGGGACTCGAGGCTCGGAGAGCCTTGGCGGATGGGAGAAGTTACCGGGGGTGCCGCTCTCGGGGTGCAGCTTCCTCGGAGGGACTTTGCGAGGGCCGTAGAAGATCCCCCAAATGGAGGATGCAACCCTAGTAGGCCACTTGTACCCTCATCACGGTGGGCTAAAGGATGGGACGGTGGCAGGCGGATATGGAAGAGGCCCTGAGGGAGAGCTGGGAGCGGTTCGAGAGCGTGTTCGAGTACGCCGCGATCGGGATGGGCCTTGTGTCGCCCGATGGCAGGTGGCTCAGGGTCAACCGTGCCCTGTGCGAGGTTCTGGGGTACACGAAGGCGGAGTTGCGGGGCGAGGCCTTCCAGGCCGTCACGCACGCCGACGATCTGAATATCGATCTGGATCGGTTCGAGCGCCTGCTCTCGGGGGAGTCGAGCAGCTACCGCGCAGAGAAACGGTATTGCCGAAAGGACGGGCAGATCGTGTGGGGGCTCGTGAGCCTCTCGGCCGTACACGGCGAGTACGGCGAGGTTCTCTACCTCATCTTCCAGGTCCAGGACATAACCGAGCGCAAGGCGCTCGAGGAGAAGCTGGTTCACCTGGCATACCACGACTCCCTGACCGGGTTGCCGAACCGGGCGCTTCTCGAAGAGCGCATCGACATAGCCCTGAAGAGATCCAAGAGAACGGGGAGCCCCGTGGCACTCCTCTACCTGGACCTCGACGGCTTCAAAGCAGTGAACGACTCACTGGGCCATGACGCCGGAGATCTGCTGCTGATCGAACTCGCCAGGCGCATCGAGCTTTACTCCCGCCCCACGGATACCGTGGCCCGCCTCGGTGGCGACGAGTTCTGCATCTTGCTGGAAGACTTCCGCGAGCCGAAAGAGGCCGAGAGGGTGGCGGCCCGCTTGAAGGAGCGTATGGCGGTGCCCTTCAGGGTGCATGGAACCGCCGTACAGGTGGGCGCGAGCATCGGGATCGCGTCGAGGGGCGCCCGCAATGGAGCCTGTACGGCCAAGCACCTCCTCTACGAGGCCGACGCAGAGATGTACCGCAGCAAGAAGGCCAAGAGGGCGCGAAGGCGTGAAGGCGCGAACCAGAACGGCTCCGTCGCGACAGGCTCCAGAATCTAGGCGCACCTCGAAGGTGAATCGGCTTCTCAAACGTCCGGCGAGGACAGAGAAACGAGCGGCCATCCCGGACACAAGCAGAAAGCTGCCCTGTGGGGCCACCTCGCAACGTGCTGGAGGGATGATCTAGAGGCTCTGCTGAAACCACACGGGCATCGTGGCTAACCCCGACCGCGACTCGAGGCTCTTCGAGTAAAGGAGACGCCGATGGCTGCTGGCAAGATCGGTTGCGTCACGTCGCGCGGTAGGGGGATGCGGTCCTTTGTCGCGGGCCGTGCGGCGTAGCCTGGAGATTCCTCTAGAGGGTCAGAGGTTCCTCGTGCCGTCTGACGGGTCGTGTGGGAAGGGGCTGGCTCGAATGGACTAGGGAAAGATAGCCCTGCGGAGCGATGTAGTCCGGGCTGTTCCGGGCGAACATGGACTCGATAAAATAGAGATTGAAGGGTCCTATGAACAGCATCCTCCTAGTAGAAGACCATGCGTCCCTCCGCCAGGCCCTCGCCCTGATGTTCGCTGACGAGACGGGGTTCGTCGTGACCGGACAGGCGGGGACCCTGGCCGAGGCAAGGGCCCTGATCGGGCGCTTCGACCTGGCGATCCTGGACCCCGGCCTGCCCGACGGCGACGGGCTGTCCCTGATCCCGGAGCTGCGCGAGGCCAATCCTCGCCGCAAGGACAGCCCGGGCTGCGCGGTGCTGATCCTGACCGCGAGCCTGGATCGGGCTCTCTTCGCCCGTGCGGTGGAGGCGGGAGCGGCGGGTTTCCTGCACAAGACCGCGAGCATCGCCGAGATTACCGACGCTGTGCGGCGATTGTGCGCGGGCGAGACGATCATACCGCCGGAGGAGATCTCGGATCTCCTGCAGCTTACCTCTCAGCGCCGCAACCTGGCCCCCGCCGCGAAGGCGGCCGTCGAAAGCCTCACCCCGCGCGAGAAACAGGTTCTTAGGGCCCTGGCGGACGGGTTGGACAACAAGGAGATAGCGCATCGACTGGGCATAACGGTCGAGACGGAGCGCAACTACCTGTCCAGCGTCTTTGCGAAGCTCGGGGTGCATTCGAGGCTGCAGGCACTCGTGTTCGCCGTGCGATTCGGTGTCGTCGAGATCCCGGTCGTGTCGACGCCTATGCAGCACGCCTCGAGGATCACGGGTTGATCCTCCGCAGCGCCTGGCGGAACACACGGATGGCGCGCCAGAGGTCTTCGGGTTCTCCGGCTGGCCCAGGAACCGGGCCGTAGACGCCTTGCGGCGGTATTGAAGAAGGTCTCTCGCTAGACGGCGCCCAGCGAGAGGCTCAGGGTGCGGTCGAAAACGCCGATCAGGTCCTTCAGGTCCATCCCGGCGACGGTCGAGCGACGCCCTCCAACGCTGACGACGGAGTCCGGCCCGTGCTCGGTGTAGAGCTCGACCCAAACGGGGACTTCGGCCTCCACGAGAGGGCTGACGCGGCTGCAGATCACCAGCCGCGGCCTCAGGCCCCTGACCTTGCCATCCAGATCCTCCGGATCGGCCGTAAAGACCTCGGCGTTCGGCCGGACTGCTTCCAGGGCGAGGGCTATCGCCTCCCGGTAGGAGCGTGGCTCGTTGGTCAGGAGAACGCGAACCTTTCTCATGACGCGAATCTTATATCGATCGCCGGATGTAGTCGTGGCTCATAGCAGCCAAGTTTCCATACCCTGAACGGGCTAGGGACACCCTCATACACGGCGCGTCCGGGATTCCGGCGGTGCCTGGCCCGCACGCGGTACCGATTCTCCGGCGGCCTTCTCAAGGCTCGACAGAGCTCCGGGGCGCGGCCTCTTCGAGGGCGGCGATGGCCTCGGCCTGGTTCAGGCCGGTGCTCCTCAGCAGGTCCACGGCCATGGAGCGGACCTGCCCCACGAGCACGCTCGCCCCGAGGTCGTGCCTCTCCCTGAGCGTCTCGGTCGCGCTGCGGGCCGCCTCCAGGGCGCACAGGCGCGCCTCCTCCGGTCCGGTGGACTCTTCCAGGTAGCTCCCCAGGGCTCGCACCGCCCGCGAGAGGTCGCGAATGGCCGCCGGTAGCGTTGGAGGCACGACCTCCCCGCGCCGCAGGACGTTCGCAGCCCCGCGCACGAGCACACGCGTGTTTATGACGGAGAGCTCGATCCTGATGCTCGCGCCGCTGTAAAGCTCCAGGTGCTTGAGGGACCTGCGCCCGGTCGGGGAGAGACGGGCCGTCTCGTAACCGGCTGAGAGCGCCTCGTCGAAGCTCCTGACCCGCTCGTCGAGCTCCCTTATCCGTCCCAGGAGCGCCTCGGCACGTTCGCGGTCTCCGCCTTTGAGGGCCCCGGATATCTCGTCGAGCGCCGCGGCGAGCTCCCCGAAGATCGGGCGGGCGGCCCTCTCGACGAGGCGCTCCGGGTTGAGCGGGAACAGGTGGCTCACGGCGAGGGCGACCCCGCTCCCCACCAGGGCGTTGACGAAGCGGTCCGGCGAGAAGGCCGCGTCCGGCGGCTGTAGCACCACCACCAGGATCGCGGAGATCGCCGCCTGGTTGACCAGGAGCCTCCTCTCGCCGACGAGCACGGCGGCCGCCATAGCCAGCGCCACGACGACCCCGATCTGCGCGGCTCCCACCCCTATGAGCCTAACGGCGACGTCAGCAATAGCGAGCCCGACGGCGACCCCGAGGGCCACCTCGAAGGCCCTTCTTCCTCGCTCCCCCGGGGCGAGGCCGAGCGTGACGACCGCCGCCACGGGCGCGAAGAAAGGCTGCTCGTTACCCAGCACGGAAGAAGCGAGAAAGTAGGCGACGCTCGCCGCGACAGAGGCCTGAAGTATCGGCCAGGTATTGGCCGGCAGCCGCCCGAAGCCCGAGGCGATACGCCGCCGCACCCCACGAAGTGCTCCCATGCTTCTAGCTCCGATCACGTCAGCCCGGCCGCCTCTCCACGCTCTGCCGAAAACCTAAGGTGAATATACCGCCGCGACGTTCATGCTACACACGGCACTTCCGGGACAAAAAGAAGACGGTCCCTTGGCGCCGCATGCCGAGAGCCTCCCGGCCCCAACCCGCTCCAGCCGGCGGGAGCCGGGCCAAGCCCGGTTGACGGCGTCGTACAAACAGAGGGTCTTCGAGGCGAGGAGCGTGGTAGCGCTTCCGGAGGGGTCTGGAGAAACAGTAGCCCCGGGCAAGGTCGCTGGTCCTCTCTTGGAGGCGGTTGCGTGGCCGGTGTTCTCGACGCCCTCGGACACGACCTTCGCGCCGAGGGCGCGCGCCGTGCCCGGCACGAGTTCCCTCTCTCCAAAGCCCTCCCGGAACCACGGGACGAACGAGCGGTCTATCTCGAGGACATCTACGGGAGGCGCTTGGGGTAGGCGAGCGGGCGAGAGTTACCCCGTCCCGAAGCGGGCCACGGAGTGTTCAGGAGACGTCATTGTGTTCCTGAGACGAACCGGAGCTTGGGCTTTTGTCGACCTCCCGACTCCAAGAACAAACCTTGCCAGGGACGTCGACCGTAGGCCACGAAAGCATGACTCCTCGCGCCACTCCAGCTTCAAGAGCAGTCCATCCGAATGCGCCTACGACGACGTCTGCCACGGCAGTTTGTGTCGTTCATGTCGCTTGCGTCGTAAAGGTGCTCATTGCTCCGGGTAGGGTAGATCGAGCCGGCTCTCGGCCTCGTGGCGGCCCTTCTTTCTCCACCCGGCCGTCCTTCAGGCCCCTTGCTAGCACCCTCTGGCGTAACCCTTCGTCCGAACCAGTTCCGCCGTCTCGTCGACGATCGAAAGCAGGTCGTCGAGTTGGACCTCGGCAAGCTTCGACCGCCTGCCGTTCAGACACACCTCCGCCCAATCGTCGTAAGGACGATAATCGACCCAGGCGTACCTGCCGTTCGGGACTACCGTGTCCGGTTCGCCGCAAACCACGAGATCGGGGTCGAGGCGCACCACCTCTGAGGCCAGCACGCCCGGCTCGACGATCTTCACTTCGAGGTGCGGGCGGAGGCCCCGGAGTGCGCTCCCTATTGCCTCCCTGTACGAGCGAGGCTCTACGGCCAGTACGATCCTCATCTCGCCCCCTACGCGAACCTCTTCCGTCGTTCACTTTTCTTAACAACTTTGTATACCCGCCGCAACACCCCGAAAACCGGGCCGGGGCAGGCCGTTCCAACGATAT
>CADCVI010000135.1 GCA_902806105.1 uncultured Rubrobacteraceae bacterium | reverse complement strand
GGGAAGGAGCCGCTGGCATCGCCGCCGCGCCCGCCGGCTCGCTTACGACCGTTGCGGGAGCCTCGGGGGCTTGCGGGGGGACTTCGTGTGGCGCCTCTTGCGGCGTCCCCTGGCGGAGATCCGCCTCCAGAACGTCGGAGAGGTAGATCCTGCCTGCGGGGCCGGAACCGGTGATCCCCTCTATGGAGATGCCGCGCCTGACGGCGGCCTTGCGCGCGGCGGGAGAGGCGCGTACCCCGCGCCTGCCGCTGCGGTACTCCCTGGTCTCGGGGGCCGCCGCTATGGGCGGGGCGGCTTCCAGACCGGGGGACGCGGGAACTTCGCCGTTCTTGACGCCCGTGGCGACGGCGGCCTCCGGCTCCGCGAACTCTTCTCCGGGGGCCGCGATAAAGGCGAGGGTGGCGCCGACGGGGACCGTCTCGCCCTCCTCGCCGCGCAGGCCACGGATGACGCCGGCGGCGTTCGCTTCGATCTCGTAGGAGACCTTGTCCGTGTCGATCTCCAGGACGGGGTCGCCCTTCTCGACGGATGCCCCCTCCTCGACGATCCAGCGGAGGATGTTCGCCTCCTCCATGTCCATGCCGAGCTTCGGGACCTTCAGCTCGGTCGCCATCAGGCGTACACCCCCTTGCGAGCGTCCACGAGGTTCCTGACCGCCTCTACCACCTTCTCCGGCGTCGGCCGGACGTGGGCTTCTAGGTCGCGGTTGTAGGGGATCGGGACGTCCGCTCCGGCCACGCGCGCCGGGGCTCGATCCAGGCTGTAGAAGCTCTCGCCCTCGACGATCCTGGAGACGACCTCCGCCCCCCAGCCCGCCGTCTTGACGTCCTCTTCTACCACCACCAGGCGGCCTGTCTTCTCGATGGAGCCCTTCACGGCGGCGTCGTCCATCGGCGAGAGGCTGCGGAGATCCACGACCTCCGCCTCGACGCCACCGTCCGCGAGTGTTTCGGCCGCTTCGAGGACGTAATGGTGCATCAGGCCGGCGGTTACGATGGTGACGTCGCTCCCCTCGCGGCTCACGTTCGCCTCGCCAAGGGGCACGCGGTAGGGCTCCTCGGGGACGAGCCCCTTCTTGTTGTAGAGGAGCTTGTGCTCGTAGAAGATCACGGTGTTCTCGTCGTCCATCGCGGAGAGCAGCATGCCCTTGGCGTCGTATGGCGTGGACGGCATGACGACCTTCAGGCCCGGGGTGTGGACGAACCAGGCTTCGAGGGATTGCGAGTGCTGAGCCGCCGCACCCGTGCCGGCACCCCCGGGGGTACGGACGACCATCGGGACGCGGCCCTCGCCGCCGAACATGTACCGGATCTTGGCGGCCTGGTTCACGAGCTGGTCCATGCAGTGCGTCATGAAGTCCGAGAACTGGATCTCGGCGATCGGGCGCATCCCCATCAACGCGGCGCCGATGCACAGGCCGACGTAGCCGGCCTCGGAGATCGGGGTGTCGACGACCCGATGCTCGCCGAACTCCTCGAACATGCCGCGGCTGACGCCGAACGCGCCGCCGTAGACGCCGACGTCCTCGCCCATCAGGAAGACGTCTTCGTTCTCGCGCATCGCGCCTACCATCGCTTCGCGGATGGCCTCGCGGTAGGTGATCTCGCGCTCAGGCATATACGTCCTCCAGTGCGGACTCGGGCTGGGGATCGGGCTCACGGGAAGCCTTCTCGAAGGCCTCCTCGATCCTCACCCTCGTCTCTTCTTCGAGCTTGCGCCACTCGCCCTCTTCGAGGGCGCCCTCGGCTTCGAGGACGGTGGCGAAGCGTTGTATGGGGTCTTGCTTGCGCCAGGTGGAGATCTCCTCGCGCGTGCGGTAGAGGTTCGCGTCGCTCTTGGAGTGGCCGAGGTAGCGGTAGGTGATCGCCTCCATCAGCGTCGGCCCCTCGCCGGCGCGCGCCCGGTCCAGGGCTTCCCGGGTCGCGTTGTGTACCTCGTCCAGGGTAGAGTCGGCGACTGTTACGCCCGGCATCCCGTAGGCTGAGGCGCGGTCGGAGATGTGCTCGATGGCGGTCGCCCTCTTGACGCTCATGGACATCCCGTACTGGTTGTTCTCGCAGAGAAAGATGACGGGGAGCTTCCAGATCGCCGCCATGTTCAGCGTCTCGTGGAAGATGCCCTCGTTCGTCGCCCCCTCGCCGAAAAAGCAGATCGCCGCGTTGTCCTGCCCGCGACGCTTGAAGGCCCAGGCGGCGCCGCACGCGATCCCCATGCTCCCCCCGACGATGCCGTTGGCCCCCAGCATCCCCGCGCTTACGTCGGCTATGTGCATCGAGCCGCCCTTGCCGTGGCAGTAGCCCGTGGCCTGCCCCAGAAGCTCCGCCGCCATCCGGTCCACGTCCAGCCCGAAGGCGATGGCGTGCCCGTGCCCGCGGTGGGTAGACGTTATGACGTCCCCCTCCTTCAGCGCGGAGATCGCGCCAACCGCGACGGACTCCTGCCCCACGTAGAAGTGGGCGGTCCCGTGGACCTTCCCCTCGGCATACAGGTCGTTCACCTTCTCGTCGAAGTGGCGGCTGAGGAGCATCTGCTTGAGAAGCTCCACACGTTTGGTATCTTCCTGCAATTCTGGCCTCCCTTATCCCTCTATTTCCAACAGCGCCTCGGCGAGCTCCCGGTCGCACACCAGGGTCGAGACGTATCCGCCCTTGATAGCCGCCGCGACGCTCTCGGCCTTCTCGGCCCCGGTGGCGAGCCCTATGACCTTCGGGATCGCCAGCAGCTGCTCCAGGGTGAGCCCGACTACCCGCTCGGAGAACCCCGGGAGGCACGGCCTCCCGCCCGCGTCCAGAAAATGGCAGCACACGTCCCCGACGGCGGCCTGTTCCTTGAGGCCGAGAAACTCCTCCGGGGTGAAATACCCCGCGCCGACCAGCGTCGAGGAGGAGAGGATGCCCCCGATCCCCACGACGGCCACGTCGCAGGCCGCGCCCTCCGCCAGCACGTCCTCGATGCCCGGCGTCTCCATAAGCTCAGCCCGGCTCTGGGCCGAGGGGGCGATGGCCGGGGCGGAGAGGTACAGGGCCTCCGCGGAGAGCTTCTCGGCCAGGTTCGCCGCGATCTGGTTCGAGTGCAGCGCGGCCTCGGCCCTCCCCATCCCGCCTACGAGCGGCACCACCTTTTCGCACGGGAACACCTGTGGGATCACCACGTCCGCGAGCGCCCGGGAGGATCGGCCCCACGAGACCCCGAGCACCGTCGAACGGGTGCAGATCCTGCCCAGGACCGCCGCCGCCGAGGCGCCTACCGCGAGCTCGGTGACCTCGCGGCTCCCAGCCGAGGAGGCGACCACCGCCTCTGCGAGCCCGTGCCGGTCCTCGACGGCTATCTCTAGCGCGGCGAAGTCCTCCCCCGGCGTGGCTATCTCGATCTTGACGAGCCCCCGCGACCTCCCCTCGGAGATGAGCTTCGAGACCTTCGGCCGGGAGAAGCCCATCCTCCGCGCGACCTCGCTCTGGGTGAGGTGCCGCTCGTAATACAGCCGCAGCACCTTCAGGATGAGGTGGTCCTCCCCGGAGAGATTCCGACGGTCGGAGGGGAAACGGGAGATCACGGCCGCTACAACCTACTTCCTCAGGGCTGCGTCCTGCAGCCGGCGCAGGTCCACCACGAAAGCATCCTCGTCCATCTCGACCCCCGAGCGCGGTACGACGCTGCCCTTCGGTATCGGGCGCGTGACGCGAGACCCGGCCGCGAGCCCCAGGGGGAGCATCTCCACGGCCTCTGAGACCGGGTAGACGCCGCCGTAGTAGTCGGCCGACCCGATGCCGCCGAGCTTCTCCCCGGCGGCGAGGTCGCGCTTGGCCACCGCCACCACCTCGGCGGAGGGGGCGTGCCGGGAGACGATCGTCGGCTCGCCGTAGATCGCCGCGCGGGCGACGGAGATCGGGGTTTCGAGGCTCGTGAGGTGGTAGGGACGGTAGAAGACGTGGTTCGGCCCCTCCCCCATCCCGAGGTACTCCATCGTCTCCCGCACGGCCCCTTCCCCCGAGCGCACGACGACGAAGACGCCGGGTGCTACCCCGCGCACGTAGTCCACCGTGCCGTAACCGGAGAGGATGCCGCCCTCTTCCTTGAGGCTGAAGACCTGCCCGAGACGCTTCGGCACCGTCTCGGCGGGCCCGTGCATGTTCGGAACGTCCACGGAGAAGCCGACGGCGTTGGCGACGGAGGCCATCTCGACCATGGTCTTGGTGCCGTCCACGAAGGACGCGAGCATCTTGGGGTTCATCTTCTTGCGCCCCGCCTCCTCGGCGAGAGACTCGGGGGTGGCCGAGACGTCCAGGGGGTTGTTCTTCCCCTTGCCCGCGACGACGACCTTGAAGCCCAAAGATCGGGCGAAGTCGTAGAGCTCCATGATCGCGCCGGGCTCATCACCCGCCGAACCCGTGTAGACGACGCCCGCGCTCTGGGCCATCCGTCCGAGTATCGGCCCGACGGTCACGTCGGTCTCGGCGTTGAGCATCACCATGTGCTTGCCTTCTTGTATGGCCTCGTAGGCGACGCGCGCCCCGATCTCCGTGACGCCGGTCGCCTCGACGACCACGTCGACGGAGGGCGAGCGGACGAGCCCGAGGGCGTCGTCCGTCGCGGCGGGCCTTTCGGGGGTGCCGTTGAGGCCCTCGACCGGGTCTCGCCCCGTCTCCCGGAAGGCCGAGAGCGCCCGCTTCGGGTCCATGTCGGCGGCGGCCACGACCTCCATGCCGGGGATGCCCGCGACCTGGGCGATAAATCCCCGTCCCATCTGCCCCACGCCCACGATGCCGACCCGTACTGGCTTGCCCTCGCGGCCCAGGGCTTCCAGCTTGCGCCTAAGACTCACGCTTCGTGCCCTCGCTTCCCCTCATGGCGGCCGCCCCGACCTTTATGTCCAGCCGGACGCCGGGCTTCACCGCTTGGAGCAGGCCATCGGGCGCAGTCTCTTCGAGGCATATCTGCCCGGGCATCTCGACCTCCCGGGCGCCGTTGAACACGAAGACCGCGTGGCCGAGGTCGCGGATGTTCTTCCACGCCTTCTCGCCTACCGCCGTTATGCGGATCTCCCTGTCGCCGATGGTGAGGACGTCCCCGGCCACTGGAGGCTCGTCGCGCATGTGGGAGCAGTCGTGCAGCACCGACATCTCCGCGAGCTCCGGCGGCGCGCCCGCCTCGAACAGGATCAGGTACTTCTCCTCGATAAATGCCTCGACCTCCGCCCCTATCTCCTTTATCTCCGTGCGGTATATGGATTCCAAGCTCTCCTACCTCCCGTTGCTCGTCACGGCCCCTACTGGTACAGCCCGAAGCTGAACAGCCAGCCGATAATCACGGCCAGGGGACCGGTGATCATGCGGCTGAAGAGCACCGCCGGCACCCCGATCTCGATGGTCTTTGGCTTCGCCTCGCCGAGCGCCAGCCCGACCGGCACGAAGTCGCACCCGACCTGGACGTTGTAGGCGAACAGCGCCGGCAGCGCGATCGCCGGATCTATGTTCCCCGCCCCGATCTGCTGCCCTATGAGCACCCCGATGACCTGAGCGATAACGGCCCCCGGCCCGAGGATCGGCGAGAGGAACGGCAGCCCGACGATGACGGCGAGGATCAGCAGCGTCCCCACGTTGTTCGCAAGCGGCGAGAGCGTGTTGGCGATCAGGTTCCCGAGCCCCGAGGCGGTGATAAGCCCGATAAGCAGCGCGACGAACGCCATGAACGGCAGGACGTTCCTCAACACCTGGTCTATGGACTGCCGCCCGCTCTGGAACAGGATGCCGACGACCCCGCCGATCGCCCGCCCGAGCCGCGAGATGAACCCGGTGAACCCCCGCTGGCTCGTCTGCGCCTCGCGTCCGGGACCGCCCGCGCCGTTGCCCCCCACGAACGGGCTCGCGGCGGCGGCCGCCCCCGCGCCCTCACCGACGGACCCTGAGACCGTGGGCGCGGCCTCGTCGCCCTCGACCGGGGCGATGTTGTTCGGACGCACGCCCGAGACGTAGATGTCTTCCTTTATAAACTGCGCTAGCGGTCCGGACGCCCCCACGGGGGTCAGGTTGATCGTCGGGATGCGCTTGCGCGGGTAGACGCCGCACCGCGCGGTCCCGCCGCAGTCGATGACGACGGCGGCCATCTCGCTCTCCGGCGGCGGGGTCCTGAACCCCTCGACGACCGTCGCCCCCGTCAGCTCCGCTATCTTGTAGGCGACCTCCGGGATCTCCCCGCCGGTCACCGCAACTATCTTGTCTTTCTCCGGGGTTGGCTTGATAACCAGCGGTCCGCCCCATCCCTGGTTTCCGTGCTCGACTCTTACAGCCCTGAACTCGACCTGACGCATGCGTATGCCCCCCTTCCCCTAGAGATCCACACCCTGGCGACGGGCCAGGAAGAGGGTGATCCGCTCGGTCACGATGCCACGGATGAAGATAATTACGAGCCCGGCCAGCAGGTACCGAATCGCCAGCGGCCCGAGCGGCAGGTTCTGCTGCCGTATCCCCTCCGCTACCCCCAGCCACACGAAAAGCTCGCCCGCGTTGACGTGCGGGAAGAGACCGAGCGGCGGATGCACGAACGAGACCGCCGAGTCGTAGAAAGCCGGCTTGTACCTCTCCTCGAGAAACGTCCCGAAGGTGTAAGCCATCGGGTTGGTCAGGAAAAACACCGCGAGCAGCGGCAACAGCGAGTACCTCGTCAACACGTTCCCGGCGGCGAAACGAGCAGTCCTCTGTATCCTCTCCTCACCTATAAGGTTCGTGAGCGCATAGAAAGCTGTCAACAGCACGATCAAGAGCGGGATGATCCCGGTGACCAGGCCGATGAACGTATCCGCCCCCGCCTGGAACAACCCGATAAACCACTCCGCGGCCCTACCCGCCGCCCCGAGTATCCCTTCCTGCCCCTCCTGGAGCAGCGCCACGTAAAATCCCTGCACGATTCCTTCTCCTTTTCCCCCAAGGTCCCTTCCCCGGTAACCCCGCCTAAACTACCCCGGCCCCCACCTCCTTCTCGGCCCGGATCCGGTCGATCTGCTCCACGGCCTTGCGAGCGGCCATCATGGTCGCCGGGTCCTCGGGACCTTCTAGCCCCTCACCCCGCAGCTCATCTATCCCCAGCCCGACGAGCGCCTTGGCCTCCTCGAACCTCGCGAAGACCGTCCTGCCACGCATCTTCAGAGCCCTCTGGACCACCCCGTCACGCCCGGTCACCAGGATCAAGATGACGCCCTTCCCGAACCGCGACTTCGCGTTTCCAACCCCCACGAACCCTTCGCGGCCCTCCGCCGTGATCCCCCCGAGAACCTTCCGATAGTGCGACATCTGGAGGTAAGTCCCCATCACCTGCAAGACCCACAAACACCCCAGAACCAGCAACAGAACCGCCCAGAACCCCATCTACTTCCTCCTTTCCATACCTCGCACCCCAATGCGAACTCGTTCACAGAACGATACCTGTGACTTTTGTTCGCGTCAAGAACAAAAGTTCAAGAGGAGATATCCCGCTCTTTTCCGGCCTGATCCCGCAGCCCGACTATTGAGCAAAGGCCAGGGGCGCATCGTCGACGTCCGGGCGACGAATTCGAGCTGTAACCTCAGTTCGTCCCTACGGCAGCTCGAAGGCACTCGCAACGACCGGGCTGACCCTCTTACCGGTTGCGACGGTCGGAGTCTGCGAGAGACAAGTGCCCTTCCCCGCATATGTAGAGAGCGGCGGGTGAGATCGAGACGCTGGATGCTTCCCTCGGATGCCCCAGGGTTGCGGCTCTGGGACATCCGAGGGAAGCTGTTGCCGCTGCCCAACCTCCGTAAGAGCCGACCGGGTCGGTTAAACTGCGCGCATGGATATACAAGCTCAACTCATCCCGGCGGAGTGCGGAAGTTGCGGCTACCTCTACCCGTCGGGTTACGGCTTCGACCCCGCCGACACCGGCATCGAGGTCAGCATGACGGTCTTCGAGTATGCCGAGGTGCAGGAACCCTGCCCCATGTGCGGCAGGCAAAGGAGCCGTGTCCTGGCGGGTGAGCACCAGCTTATCAGGGACGCGCGGAAGCTCCTCGGCGTCGCCACGGTCAGGGCGGGCGGCGGCACGGACTACGTTCCGGCCAT
>CADCVI010000134.1 GCA_902806105.1 uncultured Rubrobacteraceae bacterium | reverse complement strand
AGGGCTCGCCCGCCGCCACTCGGATACCCGTCTGGACGACGTCTATCCCCGTGACCTCCTCGGTGACGGGGTGCTCGACCTGCACGCGCGTGTTCATCTCCAGGAAAAAGAACTCGTCGCCCTCGACCAGGAACTCGACGGTGCCGACGCTGTCGTAGCCCACCGCGTCGGCGGCGCCCACGGCGGCCCGGCCCATCTCCTCGCGCATCGCCGGGTCTATCGCGGGGCTCGGGCTCTCCTCCAGGAGCTTCTGGTGGCGGCGCTGGATGGAGCAGTCCCTCTCCCCGAGGTGGACCGCGCCGCCGTGCTTGTCGCGCACCACCTGTATCTCGACGTGGCGAGGACCCGCGAGGTAGCGCTCGACGTAGACGGAGCCGTCCCCGAAGTACGCCTCGCCCTCGCGGGTCGCCCGCTCGTATGCGCTCTCCGCGCCGTCCTCGTTCTCGGCGACCGCGAAGCCCTTCCCGCCGCCGCCCGCCGACGCCTTCACCGCGACCGGGTAGCCGTGCTCCTCACCGAAGGCGCGGACGTCCTCGGGGGAGGAGATCTTTCCCTCCGTCCCCGGGACCATCGGGACGCCTGCCTTCTTCATGATGCGCCTCGACTCGACCTTCGAGCCCATCGCCTCTATGGCCTTCGGGTGCGGGCCGATCCATACGAGCCCCGCATCCTCGACCTCCCTCGCGAAGGACGCGCTCTCCGCCAGGAACCCGTACCCCGGATGGACCGCCTCCGCCCCGCTCTTCCCCGCCACCTCGATAAGCTTCGGGATGTTCAGGTAGCTCTCCGTCGCCGCGGCGGGACCGATGTGGTACGCCTCGTCGGCCAGCCGCGCGTGCAACGACTCGCGGTCCGCATCCGAATAGACCGCCACGCTCCCTATACCCATCTCCCTCAGCGCGCGGACGATCCGCACCGCTATCTCGCCGCGGTTGGCGACCAGAACCTTCCCGAACACCTAGACCATGCCTTCCCAACTAGAGTACGACCACAAAGAACCCGGCAGCTTCATCTCCATCGGCGGCGCGTGCCCCAGGAGCCCCGCGAGCCTCCAGCGGTCCCGCCTGGACGAGTCGCTCGCATCCGGCGGCTCGTCCGCGCGAAACGCCTCCAGCGCCGCCGCTATCGCGGCGGCCTCCTCGGGAGAGGGCGGGACGCTCAAGATACGAAAAGCTTCACGACAGGCACGAGCACGTACTCCAGCGTCAGGAACGCGAAGAAGAGCAGGCCAAAGAGCCCCGCGACCACGCCCGCCACCAGGAGCGAGGCCCTCACCCAGACCCTGCCCGTCCCATCCGCAGGAGCCGTGCCGCGGTAGACGGAGGGGGTTACGGCGGACGGACGGAGAGAAGCCCTGCACACCGTCGCCCCGAACCCGAAGGCGAAGCCGTAGATGGCCGTTCCGAGGTGTCCCCCCTCGGCGGTCGGGTACGCCGGGATGCCGGCCGCCGAGGTCGCGACGAAGACGATCAGGAACATCGAGGCGAGCCCGAGGAGGAAGACGAAAAGGTTCTCCGACCCGCCGCGCTCCAGCATCCGGCGGGCCGGGAACGTGACGAGGCGGGCGAGGACCAGTCCGGCCAGAAGCCCCGTCGACAGCACGAGCAGGCCGAGGGCGAGCTCCGAGCCCAGCACCACGAGCACGTCCAGCGCAAGGAAGACGAGGACGCCCGCGACCAGAAACGCCCGACCCAGGCGGGTGGCGGGCAGGAGGCTGGAATCCCCGCTCATACGTTCCCAGAAACCCCCCGGGCTGCTCAAAGCGGTATGTTCCCGTGCTTGCGCGGCGGGCGCTCGGGGCGCTTGGTCCGGATCATCGAGAGCGCCTTTATAAGGTAAGGCCGGGTCTCCCTCGGGTCTATCACGTCGTCGATAAAGCCCATCTCGGCGGCGACCATCGGGTTGTTGAACCGCTCCTCGTAGTCCGAGATCAGCTCGAGGCGCTTCGCCTCCGGGTCCTCGGCCTCGGCGATCTGGCGTCGGAAGATGATACCGACGGCCGCAGGAGCCCCCATCACGGCGACCTCGCCGGTCGGCCACGCGACGTTGACGTCCGCCCCGATGTGCTTGGAGTTCATGACGTCGTAGGCGCCGCCGTAGGCTTTCCTCGTTATGACCGTCATCTTCGGCACGGTCGCCTCGGAGAAAGCGTACAGAAGCTTGGCGCCGTGACGGATGATGCCGCCCCACTCCTGGTCCGTCCCCGGCATGAAACCCGGAACGTCCACGAACGTGAGGAGCGGGATGTTGAACGCGTCGCAGAAGCGCACGAACCGCGCCCCCTTCACGCTCGCGTCCATATCCAGCGTCCCCGCCAGGACCGCCGGCTGGTTCCCGACGACGCCGATGGAGTGCCCGCCGAGCCTGGCGAACCCGACCACGAGGTTCTGGGCCCACCCCTCCTGCACCTCGAAGAACTCCCCGTCGTCCACGACCCCGGAGATTGCGCCCCGGATATCGTACGGCCGGTTGTTGGAGTCCGGGACGAGGGAGGCGAGCCCCTCGTCCATGCGCTCGGCCGGGTCGGTGGGCGCGAAATACGGCGCGCTCTCCAGGTTGTTCTCGGGGAAGAACGAGAGCAGGTAGCGCACGTCCTCGAGGCACGTCTCCTCGTCGGGGGAGGCGAAGTGGGCGACGCCGGAGCGGGTGTTGTGGGTAGCCGCCCCCCCGAGGTCCTCGAAGGAGACGTCCTCCCCGGTGACGCTCTTTATGACGTCGGGGCCGGTGATGAACATGTGGCTCGTCTCCTCGACCATGAAGACGAAGTCCGTGATCGCCGGCGAGTAGACGGCCCCGCCCGCGCACGGCCCCATGATGACGCTGATCTGGGGCACCACCCCGCTCGCCAGGACGTTGCGGTGAAAAATCTCCGCGTACCCCGCGAGCGAGACTACCCCCTCCTGGATGCGCGCCCCGCCCGAATCGTTTATCCCGATGATGGGACAGCCCGTGTTGATCGCGAGGTCCATGACCTTGCAGATCTTCTGCGCGTACACCTCGCCCAAGGAGCCGCCAAAGATCGTGAAGTCCTGGCTGAAGACGCAGACCTTGCGCCCCGCGACCTCACCATATCCAACGATGACCCCATCGCCCAGCGGCTTGTTCTCCGCGAGCCCGAAGTTGTGCGAACGGTGGACCCTGTAACGGTCGAGTTCGACGAACGTGCCCGGGTCAAGCAACAACTCGACCCTCTCGCGGGCCGTGAGCTTGCCCTTCTCCTTCTGCCTCTGAACCGCCTTCTCCGGGGCCTGGTTCGCCGCCTCCTCCCGGATGCGCGATAGACCCTCGATCTTCCCCGACGTCGTGCCCTCGGCCAGCCTCTCTTCCTGCATAGCCGAAGATTCTAGCACTACGGACCACCCCTCACCCGCGCTTCTATCGCCCTCCCCGCCCCATGACAACAATGTGAACTACACACGTCCCCCATCCGCCGACCCGTTGTCGAAACATATTCGAGCGTTAGTATTTGATCCGTTGTTTCGAATACGTTGTCCCGAACGGGGCCGGATCGGAGGTGAGAGCAGGGAGCAGATTGTTTGCGTGGTTGGAACGAGTCAAGCGATAAAAAGTTACATTTGATGGAGGAACGAGTTGAAGAAGTTTACGGCAGTAGCAGCAACGTTGGCGATGATGCTGGTGGCGGCGGCGCCCGCTTCCGCGCAGGGGATCACCTTCGGGGACGACGACTCCGGGCGGGACGGCGAGCGCACCGAGCAGTCCGTCGAGACGTTCCAGTTCACCGGGGCCGACTTCGGTGATCAGACGATCACCCAGAACGTTTCCGGCGACGGCAACGAGACGGGCGCCATCAACAACCAGCAGCAGGTCAGCGACCAGACGGTCCAGAACGCCCAGGCCGACGACGGCAGCTTCTCCCTCAACGCCAACGGCTTCGACAACGAGGGCGACGACGAGGAGAACAGGTACTACTACGAGGACGCCGACTTCGACGGCGTAGCCGACATCTTCGACTACTTCGTCCTGTTCGGCGACTTCGACAACGACGGCGTGAACGACGACGACGAGTCGGCCTTCGCGTCCGCCGAGGCTTTCGCCTTCGCCTACTCCGAGTAGCTCGGGGACAGAAGCCTGACGTTCCCCCGCGGAACGTCCCTGGAGGGACCGGCGTCTGGTGCGCCGGTCCCTCTTCTCGTGCATGCGCGACCCGGACGCGCTAGCGGCTATTCACGTCAGCCCTGCACTCCCTGTCGCTCAAACAGGCGGTTTCGTCGCGGACGGGACTCCTTCTAGCGCCGGTGCCTACCGGCCCGATCTACGAGGACGGACGCATTCTACAGGGCCAGGTTGTCTATAAGGTGGGTGCCGCCGACGGAGGCGGCGATCAGGGCGCGCGCGGGTCGCTCGTCGAGGTCGGCGATGGGTCCGAGGGTCTCGGCGTCGACGACGGTTGCGTACCGGAGCTCGATGAGCGGGTAGGCGTCGCAGAGTTGGCGCATCGCCCGGACCACGGCCTCCGGGTTTCGCTCGCCGCCCCTGGCGAGGGAAGCCCCTTCTTCCAGCGCCCGGTAGAGGGCGGCGGAGGCCTCGCGCTCCTCCGGCGAGAGGCGGGCGTTGCGGCTGCTCATCGCCAGCCCGTCGGGCTCGCGCACCGTGGGGCACGGGACCACCTCGACGTCGAAGAAGAGGTCGTCGACCATCTGCTGGATCACCTTGAGCTGCTGGAAGTCTTTCTCGCCGAAGTAGGCGCGGTCCGGCGACACGACGTTGAACAGCTTGGAGACGATCGTGGCTACGCCCCGGAAGTGGCCGGGCCGCACCGCGCCCTCCAGGAGCCGGCCGATCTCCCCGACCTCGACGACGGTCCGGGCTTCGCCCTTCCCGTTCGCGCCGTACATCGCCTCCGTCGAGGGGGCGAACAGGAAATCACACCCGGCATCTTGCAACACGCCGCTGTCCCGCTCGAACGGGCGCTCGTACCTCTCCAGGTCTTCGCTCGACTCGAACTGGAGCGGGTTCACGAAGATGGAGGCAACGAAAACGTCGCACTCCTCGCGGGCCGCGCGGGCCAGGGAGAGGTGTCCGTCGTGCAGCGCGCCCATCGTCGGGACGAGGCCGACCGTGAGTCCCTCGCGCCGCCAGGCCCTCGACAGTGCCTGCATCTCCCTTGGCGTCTCGACGATGCGCATGGGTTAGGACGCGGGTGGTTTGGCCGGGCTCGAAAGGTCGCCGTTGGTCTCGTGCCGCGCCCTCCAGCCCTCCAGCTCGGCCTCGGGCATGGCCCAGCCGTGCTCGGCCCTCGGGAAGGCGCCCGAACGCACTTCCTCCACGTAATCCCTCGTGGCCCCGGCGAGGACCGTGCGGACATCGGCGTAGCGCTTCACGAACCGGAGCGGTGGGCCAGGGGTCAGCCCGATCAAGTCGTGCCAGACCAGCACCTGCCCGTCGCATCCTGACCCAGCCCCGATGCCGATGGTGGGGATGAGGAGTGCTTTCGTGACGAACGCGGCCACCTCCGCGGGGACCGCCTCCAGGACCAGGGCGGAGCAGCCGGCCCCCTGAAGCGCCACGGCGTCCCGGATCAGGTTCTCGGCAGCCTCGCTCGTCTTCCCCTGCACGACGCCCGAGAAGTTCAGGGCGGACTGCGGGGTGAAGCCGAGGTGTCCGACGACCGGCGCCCCCATCTCGATCAGGGCGCGGACCGCCGCGAGGGACGCGGTCCCGGCCCCTTCGAGCTTGACGGCATGCGCGCCCGCGCGCAGCAGCTCGGCCGCGTTGCGGGTCGCCTCGACGGCGCTCGTGTACGCCCCGAACGGGAGGTCGGCGACTACCGGTACGTTCGGGCGCGAGGACCTGCGGGCCCCGCGCGAGACCGCCCCCGTGTGGCGGACCATGTCCTCCATCGTCACGGAGACGAAGTCGTCGTAGCCCAGGACGACGTTCCCCAGGGAGTCGCCGACGAGGAGACAGTCCGTCCCGGCGTCGGAGCACAGCGTTGCGCTCGGAGCGTCGTAGAGCGAGATCATCGCTATGGTCTCGCCGCGCGTCTTCGCCTCCCGCAGGGACTGGATGGGTGAGAAGCTGGCCATGGCGCGAGTTTACCCTAGAGTCGCCTCCCTGGCCCCGGCCTAGCGCCCGAGCGCGGCGCCCTCGTCCAGGGTTGCCTCCTCGACCTCCTCCAGGCCGCGGTCGTGGCGCACGACGAGGGCGAGGAGACCGGCCGCGAAGACCGAGACGGCGAGGAGGAGCAGGCCCGCGTAGAAGCTGCCGGTGGCGTCGCTCAGGGCTCCAACGGCGTACGGCCCGGCAAATCCGCCCAGGTTGCCGACGGAGTTGATCAGCGCGATCCCCGCCGCCGCGGCAGTACCGCTCAGAAACGCCGTGGGCAGCGACCAGAACGTCGCCAGGGCGCCGTAGATCCCCAGGGAAGCGATGCACAGGGCGGCCATCTCGAACAGGGCGGAGCCCGCGAGCCCGGTGAGCACGAGCCCCACGGCGGCTACAAAGGCCGCGACGGCGACGTGCCAGCGCCGCTCGCCCGTGGCGTCCGAGTGGCGGGCGACGAGCACCATGCCGACGGCGCCCGCGATGTAGGGGATCGCCCCGAGCAGGCCGACCGCGAAGGTTCCCGCGCCCGAGAGGTCCTCGACGATGAGGGGGAGCCAGAGCGAGACCCCGTAGAGGCTCGTGACTATCCCGAAGTACACGCCCGAGAGCAGCCAGACCTTGCCGTTGGAGAGGGCCTGGCGGGTCGTGTACTCGCCGCGGCCCGCCTTGATCCTGTCCTCCCGCGCCAGGGCGCCTTGCAGCCACTCGCGCTCCTCCGGCTCCAGCCACCGGGCGCCGTTTGGGCCGTTGGGCAGGTACAGGAGGACGACGAAGCCTAGGAGGATCGCCGGGAGGCCCTCGGCGAGGAACATCACCTGCCAGCCCGCGAGCCCGAAGAGGCCGTCCAGGGTCAGGAGGTAGCCCGAGAGCGGCGAGCCGATCACGCCCGCGATGGGGATGGCGGCCATGAAGTAGGCGACCCGCCGGGCGCGTTCGCGGGCGGGGAACCAGTAGGTGAGGTACAGGATCATGCCGGGGAAGAAACCGGCCTCGGCGATGCCGAGGAGGAAGCGCAAGACGTAGAAGCTGATAGGCCCCTGAACCAGGAACATCGCCGCCGAGATAGCGCCCCAGGTGAACATGATCCGGGCGATCCAGACCCGCGCCCCTATCTTCTCCATGATGAGGTTGCTCGGCACCTCGAAGAGAAAGTACCCGATAAAGAAGATCCCGGCCCCGAGCCCATACACCGCGTCGCTGAAACCCAGATCCTCGTTCATCTGCAACGCCGCGAACCCGACGTTGACCCGATCCAGAAACGACACGATGTACAACACGAAGAGCAAGGGTATGAGGCGAAGCGTCGCCTTGCGAAGCGCCCGCCTCCCGGTCTCACCAGCCGCTACGTCGTTCACTCCGACCTCGCCCTCCCTGCCCGAACAACCCCATGCAGGGTAGCGGCACGTCTCGCCCCGTTCAAGACGACAACCGCCGAAGCTCCCGAACCGGCCAGCCCGGCGACGGTTGAAGAGATAAGCAAACGATGTCGCGTTCCTCCCCCGAAGGTCCGATCATCCGGAGCGCATACGGATCGGAGAGCGCGTACCCGCGCGGTTGACGGTGGTTTCACATCAAGTTACGATCCTTACTTGGGGTGAGGCCGCTGGTATTCGACGGAGAAGGGGAAGATCCGGCACGGGGCGTGAGCGGCTGGCGTGAAGGTGCCGTTCGCCACGGGTAGTTGCGGTTTTCATCCGGGATCAGACAAGGATGCAGTTGCTCGAATCGGTCTGGTTCTGGCGGAGTTTCGGCACGGGGGAGAACATGCTCGGGACCAGGAACAGGAGGAGGAACATATGTCCAGCTTGAGGCAGGATCCTCGGCAGACCACCATGGAGGGGCGGGCAATCGACTTCGATGCGGTCATCGTCGGGGCCGGGTTCTCGGGGTTGTACATGCTACACAGGCTGCGCAACGAGATGGGGCTCACGGCGCGGGTCTACGAGGAGGGGAGCGGCGTCGGCGGGACCTGGTACTGGAACCGCTATCCGGGGGCGAGGAGCGATTCCGACAGCTACATCTACTCCTACTCGTTCGACAAGGAGCTCTGGCAGG
>CADCVI010000133.1 GCA_902806105.1 uncultured Rubrobacteraceae bacterium | reverse complement strand
CATGGCCGCTGCGGTGTAGATAAGGTCCTTGAGGACACCGTCGTGGAGGTCCCGAGCCATGCGGCGTCGTTCGGCGTCCCTTATGTCTCGCAGGGCTTCTTCGGCGCGCTTTCGCTCCGTGATGTCGCGGGCGATGATGGAGGCCCCCACGATGTTGCCATCGGAGTTCTTCATGGGAGAGACGGTCGTCGAGACGTCTACCCTCCGGCCGTCCCTGGTCATGCGCACCGTCTCGTACTGGTCGACTCCCTCTCCCCGCCTTATCCGATCGAGGATCCCCCGTATCTCGTCGGGGCTCTCGGGGGGAACGAGGATGCTTATGGGCCGCCCCACGGCCTCCTCGGCGGAGTAGCCGTAGATCCTCTCCGCTCCCCTGTTCCAGCTTGTGATGATGCCTTGCAGGGTGTTGCTGGTTATGGCGTCCTCCGAGGACTCCACGATCGCCGCGAGCCGCGCGCGCTGCTCATCCGCTCGCCTCTGCTCGGTTACGTCGCGTAGAACGCTCACCGTCATTCGGATGTTCTGCCGTTCGTCGAAGACGGGCGTCGCCCTGATGACCAGCCACCGCTCCTCGCCCGTCTCGAGCACGCAGAAGTGCAGGTTCTCCTTTACGTTCTCTTCTCCCCGCAGCGCCCTCCGTTCCGGCAGGTTCTCGGGGAGCACAGGATGTCCCTCCTCGTCCATGAGCGCGAACCTGCGCATCACGTCCTCAGGTGCCGCCTCCAGGAGCTCCCGGGCGGAAGAATACCCGACGATCTTGGCCGCGGCCTCGTTGGCGTAGACCATACGGCCGCCCGGGAGCTCCTGGGCGATCACGCCATCCGCCACCTCCCGCAGGATGACGTTGAGCTGGTCTCTGGAGGCCCGAAGCTCCTCATACGCCCACCGCCGCTCCGCGATCTCCCTCTGGGCTTCCTCGTAGAGCCGGGCGTTGTCTACCGCCAGGGCCGCATGCCGGGCGATCTCCTCGGCGAGCGTCAGGTCATCGTCCCCGTACTTGCGCCCCGTGTCCGCCGAAACGAGCGTGATCGCCCCGAGCGTCCTCCCCCGCGCGATCAGCGGCACGACCATGTAGGACTTGAGCCCAAGCTCCCTGATAATCTCCCGATGCCCCTCGTCGCGGGCCGCCCGGTCCAGGAGCTCTTCGGGGATCTCGGAGACCACCTCCGGCTCGCCGGTCCTCAGCACGTTGGGCACCCCGTACGCAGCGTCCGGGTCGGGCGGATAGCGCTCTTGCAGCTTGTGCGCCATCTCCACCATGCCGGGGTCTTGGTGGGCCACGGCCAGCCGCTCCACCGAGCCGTCCTCCGCGAGTACGTCCACGGTACACCAGTCGGCCAGGGTAGGAACCGCGAGGCGGGCCACGTTCGAGAGCGTGGCCCGGTAGTCGAGCGAGGAGGAGAGAATCTCGCCGGCATCGGCCAGAAACCGCGAGGCGTCTTCCGCCCTCTTGCGATCGGTGATGTCGCGGGCGACCTTGACGAAACCCTTCAAGCTACCGTCCTCATCCCGCGCGGGCCTCACGAAGCCGCTGGTCCAAAACGTGGTGCCATCCTTGCGCAAGTGCCAGCGCTCGTCCTCGGCCCTACCTTCTTCCACCGCCTTCTCGAGCTCGCGTCTCGGGGCATCGTTGCTACGGTCCTCGGGCGTGAACAGGATGGAGGCGTGTTCACCGGCTATCTCTTCCCTGCGGTAGCCGAAGAGGTGCTCGGCCCCCTCGTTCCATTCGACGATGCGACCCTCCGTGTCCACGGGAAAGATCGCGTAGTCCTTTGCGCTCTCCACCAGCAGACGGTAGCGCTCCTCGCTCTCGCGCAGGCTCTCGCGGCTCTCTCTGGCCTGCCTCGCGGCCTCCTCGGCTCGACTCCTGGCCGACACGAGCCAGGCCCCTATCCCGCTTATCGCCAGCCCCTGAGCCAGAAAGAGGCCGGTCCTGAGACCGTGACCGAGGTCGGGGGGCACGAGGGTCCCCACCGGGGAGAGGAAAAAGTAGTCGCCGACGAGCGCGCCAAGGAGCGTAACCAACACCCCCGGTCCCAGCCCCCCGAAGGCGGCGCCAACCAGCACCGCCGCAGACAACAGGAGGAAGGGGATCTCCCCCTGAACGAAGGGCACGAACAGAGCCTGGATCAGGAGAGCCACACCCAGGGCCAGAACCGCTACCCCGTAGCGCACCACTGTTCCTCGCACCGGATTCATCGCGCTACCCATCCCCGGACCAGCGCGGAAGGTGTGCCTCCGTTCCTCGCATGGTCCCTCTCTTTGCCTCGAACCCACCGCTAACCCAACATTACCCTCTCGTAATTACCGTGGCAACCCGCATCGAGGGCGACAATACAGGCCCATGGAACCACCTGCGAACCCTTCACAGCTCTAGCGTCGCGGGGCGCGGGCACCTCCTCGAAGCGGAGTATCTGTGCCCGTCGCCCTTCGGGATTTCGTGCTCCAGGTCCATGAACAGGACGTGACCGTCCTCTGTCGTCCCTGGGTCGTGCATCCGCCCTGTCCGTGTTCGGGCAACACTACCTTTGGCCCTCGGAGACCTTCTCAAGCAGGGCAATCTCCGCTACGCTCGGCCGGCCCGTTCCCCATCCCGGTGCGCCCGGGCTCCGCTGCCGCGGCGGTACCCCGGACCATGATCTCCAGCCCAGACGAATGCATCGCGGCACCTGGCCTGATGCCCCTGGATGACAAACGGTCCTTCCCGATATGCAGCCCGTTTCTCTCCGTCCGCGGGGAGGTGTGGACGAGTACCCCGGAATCGTCAACGCCTTCGCAACAATCTCTGAGAAGCTATAGAGCAGGAGCTGGGCGCCACCGACGCCATGGATGGCAGATCCGAAGAAGGCGTAACCAGCTGTATTCGGTCCACGACGGCGCTTCCCAGGGGGCATGCCGGGGGCAGGCTTCGGCGGCTACCCGGCGAGGACCGTATGGTCAGGTTCCCAGGAGGTGTTCCTCCTCGCGGTCCGGCGCGGCGCTGGCCCGGTTGGGGGTCTGGGTAAGCTCCCGGATTATTTCCAGAAAGCTTCGCAGGTTGGAGCTAGGGTCGTCGCGTCGCCAGGCCGCTACCAGGTCGAGCATCGGCGCGGGATCCCGCAGGGGCTTGAAGGTCACGTCGTACGGCCGGTACCCGGAGACGACGGGCCGGGCGACGATGCCGACCCCGATGCCGGAGGCGACCATCCTGTAAGTGGTGGCGCCTGAGTACAGTTGCGGCTCCTTGCGCTGCACCACCTTGGGCTCGAAGCCCGCTTCTCTGCAACAGCCGACCACGTAATCGTAGGAGCGCGGGTGGAAGCTGCGCGAGAAGAGGATGAGGCGTTCTTCGGAGAGCTCGATCATGGAGATCTCCTCCCGATCGGCGAGGGGATGACCCTTGGGAAGGGCGGCCACGAGCTCTATATCCAGGACGTGCTCTATCCTCAGGAGCCTATCCTCCCCGGGCCTCAGCATGAAGCCGATATCGAGCGTTCCGTCGTGCAGCTTGTCGATCTGCTGCAGCGTCTCTTGCAGCGTGAACGTCTCGTGCTCTTCCAGCCGGACGTACGGGTAGCGCCTGCGGAAGGTCTGAAGGGCGTCCGCGACGGGCGTGTGGTTGGCGTACTCCGGGAACCCTACTTTCAGGTGACGTTCCTGGGCGCCGCCCACCTCCCTGGCCTCGCGAGCAGTCTGCTCGACGAGCACCAGGACCCGGCGGGCGCCCTCCAGCAGGGTGAGACCCGCCTCCGTCAGCTCGACGTGGTTCTTCGTTCGACGGAAGAGATCCACCCCGAGCTCTCGTTCGAGCTTTCGGACCTGCTGGCTCAAGGCCGGTTGGGAGAGGTACATCCGCCCCGCAGCCCGGCTGAAGTTCAGTTCTTCGGCCACCGCGACGAAATATCTTAGGTGCCTGAGTTCCATGTACGGCCCACTCGTATCTGCTCTGACACTCTTACTGTACCCCCTTTGCGGGCCGGACGGACCAGAGAGCTCAAGACCCAAGGAGGTATAAGCCGGGCTTATCGTCCCCTTCGAAAAACGTATTGGACGGCCCCCGGAGACGCTTCTACATTTCGGGTATGAACAGAAACCTCGAAGCGATCGTCTCGGGTGCGGCGGGTTGGGGGCACGGTGCTTGGACTGGAAAGGTTCGGGCACGAACGCGGCGCGTCCCGGTACCACTCGCGCATCATCCGGCTCGCCCGGCCCACCACCGACGCCGCCTCCGAGAGAGCCTTCCACGCTTGAGGAGCGGGAGATGATGACCGACTTGAACGTCCTGTTGAAGAGCCGCGTACCGGGCAAGAGCCTGCCCCGGGAGTTCTACGTGGAGCCGGAGATCTTCGAGGAGGACCTTCGGCGGGTCTTCTACAGAAACTGGCTGTTCGCCGGGCATGCCTGCGAGATCCCCGAGCCCGGGGACTACTTTCTCCTCCCCGTCGGCGCGGAGAATCTGATCGTCCTCCGCGACAAGGAGGGCGCCGTCCGCGCCCACTTCAACGTTTGCCGCCACCGGGGCTCGCGCATCGTCACCGAGGAGCGGGGCCACTCCCGCTCCCTGGTCTGCCCCTACCACCAGTGGGTCTACGCCCTCGACGGCGGCCTCACGAACGCCCGGCTCATGGGCGAGGGCTTCGACGCCGACGGGTACCGCCTGCGCCCCGCCTTGGCCCGCGAGCTCGCCGGGCTCGTCTTCGTGTGCCTCGCCACGGGCGAGAGCACCCCGGACTTCGAAGCCTTCTTCGAGGCCGTCGAGCCCCAGCTCCGCCCGCATGGCCTGGAGCGGGCGAAGGTTGCGGCTCGGGACTCCTACGAGGTCCGCGCGAACTGGAAGGTCCTCGTCGAGAACAACCGCGAGTGCTACCACTGCCGGGTGAGCCACCCCGAGTTCTGCATGTCCAACTACGACCTCGGCCTGCCGGGCGACTCGCGCAGCGACGCGGGCTACGAGTCTACCCTGGAACACGAGTACGGCCGCTGGCGCTCCCTCGGCCTCTCCCCCGAGGAGGTCAGCTTTCCCGGTGGGTCCGGCTACCGGGTCTCCCGCCTCCCGCTCAAGGAAGGCTTCCTGACAGAGAGCCTCGACGGCGGTCTCGTCGCGCCGCTCATGGGCAAGCTTACGGACCCGAACGTGGGCAGCCTACGCCTGATCACGCTCCCCAACTTCTGGGGCCACGCCAACTGCGACTACGCCATGACGACCCGCCTGCTCCCGATCGGCCCGGAGCTCACGCGGGTCGAGGTCAGTTTCCTCGTGCGCGAAGACGCAGCAGAGGGCGTGGACTACGACCCCGACCGGGTCGCGGAGGTGTGGCGGGCCACCTCCGAGCAGGACTGGGAACTCTGCGAGAACAACCACGCCGGCATCAGGTCCGTCGCCTACGAGCCGGGACCCTACTCGCAGATCACGGAGGGCTCGGTCGAGACGTTCGTGCAATGGTACCTGGGCCAACTCGGTGACGCCGGCGACGCAGGCGGAGCACCGCGATTCCCCGCGGCCCTGGCCGCGTCGGCGAGCACCTAGAAGGGCGAGGGTGGAGCTACATGCCAACCGGCGGCCCGGCGAACCCCGCATCGGACATCCGCTCGCCGCCGCCCTCCACCTCGGGCCCGAGCCGGAGGACGTCGCGGGGAACCTCCTGCTGGCCGAGGTCGCCGTAACGGAGACCAAGCGCTCTTACCCGGCGCTCCGGTGGGTAGTCCTACCGGAGCTCTTCACCTCCGGGTACGCGAACCTCGCCGGGATTCACCGTTATGCCGAGGACGCCGAGACGGGTCCGAGCGCCGGATTCTTCCTCTCCCTGGCGCGGCGACTCGGCCTCTACGTGGCCTACGGGTTCCCAGAGAAGCTCCGGGACAAGCCGGGAGGCGTCTCGGACAGCGCGAACCTGGTCGGGCCGCGCGGGGTCCTGCTCACGTACAGGAAGCGGCACCTCGTGAGGACCCTCGGGGAGCCGGACGTCTTTGTTCCGGGCACGCGCACCCCGGTCGTGTGGGCGGGCGGGGCGCGCGTCGCCCTCGCCATCTGTTGGGATCTCGGTTTTCCGGAGGTCGTCCGCGGGGCCGCGATGGAGGGCGTGGATCTCGTCCTGGCGCCGTCCGGCTGGCGGCATCCGTGGGGGCCACAGTACAACCTGACCTGCGCCGCCCGCGCCCTTGACAACGCCGTCTACCTGGCGAGCGCCAACCAGCTCGGGGATTATCCGGGGGCGACCTTCCGCGACCCGGGTGGCGTCTTCAGCCCTGACGGCAGGCGCATATCCGGGAGCGCGGGTACCACGAGCGTCGGCGAGATAGACCCCGGCTTCGCGAAGCGGTGGCGGGCCTCTTTCGGCTGCACGCTCCTCCGGGATGCGCCGGCGCTCGGGCCGTGCATCCTCCCGCTAAAGTAGGCTTGCCCGGCTGCTTGCGCATAACCCGGGGTCTCCCACGGATCCACAGAGCCACAGGGCTCCCGGCGTGCTTCTCCCCGAGAATGCTTTCTTTATACCTCTTCCGGAGGGCCACGGGCGTGGTCCCTCTCCTTCTCACGAGCCCCCCACCCATAGCGCCACCTCGGCGGGGTAGATGACCGAACGAAGAGGTCGTGGCCGAAGCATCGAGAAGCATCGGCAGTGCCGTCGGTAGGAAGCGCCGAGTCACCGTCCGGATGACGCGACCAAAGTGGTGTGGCGTTGCTTTAAACCTCTTGCGCAACTAACATGACGACCTTGTCCTGGCGTATGGCGTAGAGGGAGGGGCGGGTGGAGAAGATCGCCGGCGAGGGCATGGGCAGGGACATGTCGATCAACAAGATCGCCTTCGCGAGCTTCGTCGGCACGACCATCGAGTTCTACGACTTCTACATCTACGCGACGGCGGCGGCTCTCGTCTTCGGAGGCGTCTTCTTCCCGGAACTCTCTCCGGTCTCCGGTACGCTGGCGTCTTTCGCGACCTTCGGGGTCGCCTTCTTCGCCCGGCCTTTGGGCGGCGTGATCTTCGGTCACTACGGGGACAAGATCGGGCGGAAGGCCATGCTTATCGCCTCGCTCCTGGCGATGGGTCTGGCGACGTTCTTCGTGGGCCTCCTGCCGGGCTACGCGACGATCGGCGTGGCGGCGCCTGTCCTGCTGGTCGTCTTGAGGTTTGTTCAGGGGATCGGCCTGGGCGGCGAGTGGGGCGGGGCGGTCCTGATGGCCGCCGAGCACGCCCCCGCGGAGAGGAAGGGCTTCTACGCCGCCTTCCCGCAGATGGGGCCCCCGGTCGGGTTCCTGCTCTCCAGCGGCTCCTTCCTACTCGCCGCCGGGACGCTCTCGGATGAGCAGTTCGCCGCCTGGGGGTGGCGGTTGCCGTTCCTCTTCAGCATCGTGCTCGTCGCCGTCGGGCTGTTTATCCGGTCTCGGGTGGCCGAGACGCCGGCCTTCCGCCGCGTCCTCGAGAGTAATTCCGGGGCGTCGGTCCCCGTCGTGGACGTGGTGCGCACCTACCCGAGGGTGCTCGCCCTGGCGTCGCTCGCGGGCAGCGTAATGTTCACGTTTTTCTTCGTGGTGACCACCTTCATGCTCACCTACGGAACCACCGCGCTCGGTCTCTCGCGGACCACCATGCTGTACTGCGTCATGGTCTCCGTCGTGTGCATGGGGGTCGCCATCATGGCCTTCGCAGGGCTTTCGGACAGGATCGGCCGGCGAAGGCTCGCGCTGTTCAGCACGGGATTCCTGGGGCTGTGGGCGTTCCCGATGGTGTGGCTCGTGGACACGGCCAACCCCGTACTGATCTCGCTGGCCTTCTCCGTCGGCATGGTCGCGTGGTCGGCGATGTACGGGCCGATGGGGGCGTTCTTCTCGGAGCTCTTCGGCACGCGGGTGCGCTACTCGGGCGCCTCCTTGAGCTACGGCCTCGCGAGCATCCTCGGGGGCTCCCTCGCACCGTACATCTCCGCCCGCCTCCTGGCCTTGACGGGGGCCTCGTGGTCCATCGCGCTTTACATAGCGCTCGTGGCGCTGGTGAGCTTCGTCGCCGTGCTGTTGCTCTCGGAGACCTACGAAACCGACCTCTCCGAGACGAGGCCGGAGGAGCGAAACCTTCTGGACGGGGGCAGAAGCCCGACCGGCGTCTAAAACCTCCCCCCCACCTTCTCGCCAAGCACCAGTTGGATTGCTATGCCGTAATCATCTGCGCTATCGCCGACAAGGAGATGCTAGCGGGGGAGTACTACCCTGAAGAGGG
>CADCVI010000132.1 GCA_902806105.1 uncultured Rubrobacteraceae bacterium | reverse complement strand
GCCCAGATCGCGCCTCCTTGATTGAACAAGGTAAGCCAGCTGCCGACGACGAGCGCGATGGTACCGGTCCGGCGAAGGTGGGCCGGACGACCGCAAACCTCGAGAAACCGCCTCAGGTCGAACGCATCGAAGAGGCTTCTGCTCTTAATCGGTGGCTCCACCGGTGTCTTCGGCGCTGCGGGTGCTAACCCTCATCGCAGCCCCACGACGGTGTGATCCTGATACGATCCCGGTTCGCCGAGGCTCGTCCTCGTGCCGTCCGGCCTCCATAAGAAAAGCCGGGAGCTCTGCGCCCAGCGCGCCAGTTTTTATATCGAAGCTCACCACAGCCCTGATTTCTTGGGGACGAAGATGCCGCGCCCGTCTGTGCTGCGCTCCCCCTGTCCGTGTTCCGAAGGTCTTCATCGTTGTCCCCGTTCCTCTTCCGGCGAGAAGCCCGAGCCTCAGTTCGAGCCGAGGGAGCGTCTCAGCCGGGCCCACAGGCGACCGACCGGACCATGACCTTCCTCCGATCGCAGGGCCTCGAGCAGCGCCTCGAACTCCTCGCGGCAGTCCCCGCACATTTGCAGGTGGTCCTCGACCAGCGGCATCGCCGTCGCCGCGTCGAGCCCGGAGAGCTCCATCTCGACGAAGCGGTCCAGCTTATCGAAGCATTCGTCGCAGCCGATTTCCTCCTCGTGCGTGCGCGACAGCGCCATCAAGGTCAGCTCTAGATCCCTTGGGTTCTCACTCAACAGGGTGTGCTCCTTTTGGCCCCATGCTCTTTCGACCCCCTGCGTCCCCCATCTCTTACCCCTTCGCCAACGCTGCGAGCAATTCTTCCGGGGAGAGTCCCTCTTCCTCCATGCGTCTCTTGAGCCGCTTCCGGGCGTCGTGCATGAGCTTGTAGAGGGCGCCCCTGTTGGTGTCCATGCGCCGGGCCGCCTCCTCGAGAGGCATACCTTCGAACATTACCACCGTCATGGCCGCGCGCTGTTTGTCCGTCAACTCCTGGTCTATGAACTTCCGTACCAGGGCCAGCGCGTCCGCACGCGTCGAAATCTCCTCGGGGGTTGGCTCCTCGTCGGCGAACGCGTCCTTGCGGCTGCCGGTCTGCTCGTGCCGCTCGAGGGCCTCGTCCAGCGACACGTCGCGCCAGCGCTGGCGCCTCAGCTCCGTGAGGGCCACCCTGACGGAGATCTTCTGGGCCCAGGTGGTAAAGCGGCTCTCGCCCCGGAAGGATCCGAGGTTGCCGAGGACCTTCATGAGCGCCTCCTGGGCGAAGTCCTCGACCGCCTCCCGGGAGACGTCGCGCCGGGAGCGCAGCGCTGCCGCCAGGCCGCGCACGAGCAGGGCACGCAGCTCCGCGAGCACCTCGTCGCGCGGCGGGGGTCGCAGCCCCGCCAGCCATTCCTCGTTGGTGCGCTCCTTCTTCGGCATCGACCGGTCATTGTAGACGAGAGGGTCGGCGTCTCGCCCGGAAGGGGAGTCTGAAGAACCCCCTCGCTCGCCGGCAATAGGAGGCGTAAGAAAGCGCGGCCTCGGATGGTCGGTAGCGATGAACACAGAGAGAGCCGTGAGAGACCGAAGAAAGGCAACTACCGTGACGACACCAGGTAAAGAGGTACGCTACGATGCCATAATCGTCGGCACCGGACAGGGGGGCAAGCCGCTTGCGGCTGCACTCGCCGCGGCCGGACACCGCACGGCGATAGTGGAGCGGGGCGACGTCGGCGGCACCTGCGTGAACGTGGGATGCACGCCGACCAAGACGATGGTGGCGAGCGCCCGGGCCGCCCACATCGCCCGCCGCGCCCCCGACTACGGGGTCGAGACCGGCCCGGTTGGCGTGAACATGCGGACGGTCCGAAAGCGAAAGCGCGACATCGTGGACCTCTTCAGGGACGGCAGCGAGGCTAGCCTGGAGGGCACGGAGGGTTTGGATCTGATCAGGGGGGAGGCCCGGTTCGCCGATACCCGAACCCTGGAGGTGAGCCTCGACGGCGAAAGGCCGCGCCGCCTCGTCGCCGACAGGATCTTCTTGAACGTCGGCGCCCGACCGGCGGTGCCGCCGGTGGAGGGCCTCGAAGACGTACCCTACCTCGACTCCACCTCGATCATGGAGCTCGGCGAGGTGCCCGGGCGCCTGCTGGTGCTGGGCGGCGGCTACGTCGCGCTGGAGTTCGCACAGATGTTCCGGCGCTTCGGCGCCGAGGTGACGGTGGTGCAGCGGGGAGGTCAGCTCCTCAACCGCGAGGACCCGGACGTGGCCGAGGCGGTGGCGGAGATCCTGCGGGAGGACGGCGTGGAGGTGCTGCTGAAGGCCGACGCCTCGCGCGTCTCCCGCACCGGGGACGGTGGGGTCGAGCTTACGGTGGCCACGCCCGACGGGGAGCGCGTGGTGGCGGGCTCCCACCTGCTCGTCGCGACCGGCCGGACGCCGAACACCGACCGTCTCGACCCGGGCGCGGGCGGCGTCGAGACGGACGACCGGGGTTTCGTGAGGGTGAACGAGAAGCTCGAGACGAGCGCGCCGGGCGTGTGGGCTCTGGGCGACGTGAACGGCGGTCCCGCCTTTACCCACGTCGCCTACGACGACTTCCGCCTGTTGAAGGCGAACCTGCTCGACGGGAGCGAGGCGAGCACCGACGAGCGGATCGTCGCGTACACCGTCTACACCGATCCCCAGTTGGGGAGGGTGGGGATGAGCGAGAAGGAGGCCCGGGAGAGAGGTTTGGACGTCCGCGTCGCTCGTCTGCCCATGAAGCGCGTTGCGAGGGCGATGGAGATGGACGAGACGCGCGGCTTCATGAAGGCCGTCGTGGACGCCGGCACGGGGAAGCTCCTCGGCGCCGCGGTCCTCGGGGTGGAGGGCGGTGAGATCATGTCCATGCTCCACATCGCGATGATCGGCGGCCTGCCGTTCGAGGCCCTCCGGGACGCCCCGCTCGCGCACCCCACCCTGGCGGAGTCCTTCAACAACCTCTTCGCGGATCTCCACTGAGGCGTAAGAAGCCCCATTACGCAGGCACGCGCCCGGAAGGCGCCGACGGAGCGGTAAGAAATCTGCGACCCGTCTGGTCGGTATTAATGGCGGCGGACCAGCGTCCGCCCCGCGGGCGGTTGGTAACTCGACAAAAGGAGACGACAAGGCTCGGGATTCAGAAGCAGACGCACCCATGCTGGAAGCGCGCCAGCCCTTATTCATCGAATACGCAAGGAGAAAGAATGACGAAGGTAGCGATAGTAGTGATGGCCGACACCGAGACGCACGGAGACCTCGGGCGGATAGCGAACGCCCTGACCACCACCAAGGAGTTCAAGGAGGCCGGGGACGAGGTTACCGTCATCTTCGACGGTGCCGGCACCAAGTGGGTCGGCGAGCTCACGAAGGCGGACCACAGGCTGAACGGGGACTTCGAGTCGATCAGGGACTCCGTCGCGGGGGCGTGCGCCTACTGCGCGAACGCCTTCGGCGTCAAGTACCAGGTCGAGAAGAGCGGCATCCCCTTCCTGGACGAATACAACGGACACCCTAGCCTCCAGAAGCTCGTCTCCCAGGGCTACCAGGTCATCACCTTCTAGCCTCGCCCTTAGAGGGCGTCCCCGCATTACGGGTCGGGGACGCCCTTTTCCCGTCGCTCCATCGTCTTCGACGGCGTGGCGGCTGCCAGCCGCGAGGACGTGATTCGGGAGGCTTGGACCATGAATCCTGCGGCGCCCCCTGCGTTTCGGAACTGCCTATACGAGTAGCAACTTGGATCGTAATTCTGCCAGGAAAGGTCCGGTTTCAGGAGGGGCCTCTCCTGACACAGAAGGTCGAACAAGGGTACGGAAAACGCCGAATCGCCGGTCGGTGAGGGCGACGCGGAGGGAAATCCCCGCCGAGATGTCGGAGCCCGGTTGTGGACTCCCGATCGAGCTCTTTCAGGGGTATGTCGATCCCGGAGCGGTGCTCCTCCTCGTACTTCCCCCGAGGCAGTGGGCCACCTTCGGACTGCTAGCAGCACGCTAGAATGCCGGAAGGTTTGCGGCACGGTTGCGCGATCTCGCGCGGCGTCGCGGAGTAGTAGGCTGGCCCGCCTGAAGGGGGAACATGAGAGCACGGACCTTGTCGAAGAGTTCTGCCAGTGAAGGGAACGCCGCGGGGCGCGTCGCCCTGGTCTTTGTGCTCTGGGCGATCGTCCACAGCGTGCTCGCCTCCAAACAGGCCAAGGATCTTGCTCGGAAGGTCGCCGGGGACCGCCAACGCGACGGCCTGTACCGCGTCGCCTACAACGCCCAATCGCTGATCCTCTCTGCGTGGGTGACGCTGTGGTTTCTGCGCCAGCCCGACCGGGAGCTGTACCGGGTCACGCCGCCCCTCTCGTGGCTCTTTCGAGCCGGGCAGGTCGCCTCCCTGGGCGTGCTGTTCTCCGGCATACGGGTGGTCGGGATCCTCGATTTCGCCGGGCTCCGGTCTCTGTGGGAGCACTTCGCGGGGCAGGACCCGCGCCCGGAGACCGAGGCGCAGGGACCGCCGATCGGCGCCGACGGCGAGATGGCAGCGTCTCGGGCGTTCCGCTTCACGCGCCACCCGGGCAACCTGGGCGCTCTTGGGTTCTTCGCGCTCTTCCCGCGGATGACGGTGAACCGGGCCGTGCTCGCGGCGCTGACCGCCCTATACGTGATCCTCGGCTCCGCGCACGAGGAGTACAGGCTCAGGGCGGCTTACGGCGCGCCCTTCGAACGCTACCGGCAAAGGGTCCCGTTCCTGGTACCCCGCCCGCCCAGAGGGCAGTAAGAGAGGGCAGTAAAGATGTTCCACACCGTGCGGCACCCGGTAAGGTTCTCGAACTGCCCTTCAAAGACCGACGATGGTTCGCCGGCAGCAAGATAACGCCGATCCGTCGTACCTCCGAACGATCCGGGACCCCCGGCCTCCGGAGGAACAGGACGAGGTGAGCGTACGGGGGTACCCTGCCACAGAGCTTGCCCTTGTGCTCCAGGTGAGACGCCCCTCGACACCGAATACGCACCGTTCAGGGTCGCGAGCTTCGGGTGAGCGCAGCGCCTGATCCACACCGGACCATCGTACGAGAGCTGTCGAGCCGGGCGGACACGGCGCACGCGGTGCTCTTCGTGGGTGCTTCGTGAGAAGGCAGAGGACGTAGCGGGCCGGGAGGTCCGCCGGTGCGTCGCGTGGAGTTCGGGAGCGCCGGGATAGGGAGGGCGCGCCGATCGGGCGGGCGGGACACGAAGGGATCTCTGAGCTACCATGCGTAGCGGCCCCGAAGGTAGTGCGATCGTAGCGGGAGAGCGCTGCCGGGCCGGACGGCTGATGTGGGCCGGTGCAGGCGTGGCTTCCGATCGGGTTCGAGGTCGAGCTGAGCCCAGGAGCGGGGTTTGGGCGTTCGAGTGTGGTATCAAGATGGCAGCTTGAAGACTTCGATGGCCCCCTTACGACGAAATCCCGGCGCCCTTAGATGCGTGTAGTAGCCCTCGCCGGCGGCGTGGGCGGCGCGAAGCTGGCCGCCGGTCTGGAAGCCGTTCTGGAACCGGGCGCGCTCTCCGTCGTCACGAATACCGCAGACGACTTCGACCTCTGGGGCCTGCGCGTCTGCCCGGACCTCGACACCGTGATGTACACCCTCGCGGGCCTCGCCAACCCCGAGACGGGCTGGGGCATCAAGGACGAGTCGTTCGATGCCCTCGCCATGATCTCCGCCTACGGCGAGGACGCCTGGTTCAAGCTCGGCGACCGGGACCTTGCGACCCACGTCCTGCGCACCGAGCGCCTCCGCGCGGGCACGAGCCTCTCCGGGGTGATGGCCAGTCTAGCCGGGGCGCTCGGGGTGCGAAGCACGCTCCTCCCGATGTGCGACGAGCCGGTCTCGACGGCGGTCGAGACGCCCGACGGCATCCTGGAGTTTCAGGAGTACTTTGTCCGCCGGGGCCAGCGGGACGAGGTTCTCGGGGTGGAGCTTCGTGGTATCGAGGAGGCGGGCGTGCCGGAAGGGGTCCGCGAAGCCATCGGGGCGGCGGATGCCATCGTGTTGTGTCCTTCGAACCCGGTGGTGAGCATCGGTCCGATCCTGGCCGTCCCGGGGATGCGCGAGGCCCTCGTCAGCTCCTCCGCCCCGAAGGTCGCGGTGAGCCCCCTCGTCGGCGGGAGGGCGCTGAAGGGGCCCGCGGACGAGATGATGCGCACGCTCGGTCACGAGGTCTCGGCGCTCGGCGTCGCTCGCATGTACGAGGATCTCGCGACCGGGTTCGTCATCGACCGCTCCGACGCCGACGAGGGCCCCGCTATCGAGGCGCTCGGGATGCGCGTCCTCGCCACCGACGCCGTGATGCGGGGCGACGAGGACCGGGGACGCCTCGCGCGCGAGGTGCTGGACCTCTGCCGGGACCTCGGGGCGCGGTGAGCCTCCACGCGGTAGTACCCGTAAAGGATCTGGCCGGGGCGAAGAGCCGCCTCGGGCCGGTGCTCGACCCCGGCGGCAGAGCAGCCCTCACGCTGACCATGATGCGGAACGTCCTCTCGGCGCTCCGGGAGGCTGGGGTGGAGCATACCTACGTCATTAGCCCGGACCCCGCCGTACTCGACGTCGCGGAGAACGCTGGCGCCCTCCCCCTGCGCCAGAGGAGCAGCGGCATGAACCCGGCCCTGGAGGAGGCCCGCGAGCGGGCCGCCGCCGACGGCGCGACCTCTCTCCTGGTCCTCCCGGCCGACCTGCCGCTCCTCAGGGCGCCGGATGTCGCGGCGGTCGTGGGGGAGCGGAACGGGGGGGAGGGGAGGCTCGCCACGGTCGCGCCGGACGCCGCCGGGAAGGGGACCAACGCCCTGCTCCTGAGCCCGCCGGACGCTCTGCCGTTCCTGTTCGGCCCGGACAGCTTCAGAGCGCACCTCGGCGCGGCCCGGGAACACGGGGTCGAGACGCGCGTCGTCGAGCGTCCGAACCTGGGCTTCGACCTCGACACCGCGGACGACCTCAGGCGCCTCGCCGGTCCCGTCCCTCCGGCCCCGGATCCTCGGCACGTCCCGGGCGAGCTACGCATCCTGCCGGTGCAGGGCTTCCCCGAGGTCCGTTCCGGCGAGGACCTGCCAGGTCTCCTCGCGGAATCCGTGAGCGACGGGTTGTACGCGGGGGACGTCGTCGTGGTGACGCACAAGGTCGTCAGCAAGGCCGAGGGGCGGCTCGTGGACCTGCGCACGGTAGAGCCCTCGGCCCTCGCCAAGAGCTTCGGAGCGCGGTGGGAGAAGGACCCCCGCCAGATCGAGGTGGTGCTCAGGGAGAGCCGGCGCGTCGTGCGCATGGAGCGCGGCGTAATCATCTCCGAGACCCACCACGGCTTCGTCTGCGCGAACGCGGGCGTCGACGCCTCCAACGTCCCCGGCGAGGACGTCGTCTGCCTCCTGCCCCTCGACCCGGACGCCTCGGCCTCCCGTATCCGGGACGCCCTCGTCGCCCGGTCCGGATCGGACGTCGCCGTCGTGATCTCGGACTCGTTCGGACGCCCCTGGCGTAACGGCATCACGGACATCGCCATCGGCGTGGCCGGCATGGAGCCCCTGATCGACTACCGTGGCGGCTTCGACCCGCACGGACACCCGCTCACCGCGAGCATCCTCGCCGTCGCCGACGAGCTCGCCTCCGCCTCCGAACTCGTGATGGGCAAGACCGACGGCATCCCCGTCGCCGTCGTGCGCGGCTACGGGTACGAGAGGGGCGACGGGACCGGTCGCGACCTCCTGATGGAGCCCGGAAGGGACATGTTCAGGTAGGCACAAACAGGGGTAGAAAGTGCTCCTACCGGGCTGTTCTGCCCGCTCTTAGCAAGGAATTTTTATAAATCCGACAAAAAATGTCGTATTTGACGTTGACGCTCCGGGGGGCGTTGCCTAGTATCTGTCCCTATGGACTTGCGACGCATTCGAGGGGGCGTTTGGAGGGGGCACGGGGCACATGCTCCGGTCGTTCTCGTGCGATGTATCGTTTGTTGCGGCTGCGTTTGATACAAGCCCGCCATCACGGGCGATTCGTATTTTTCCGATCTCATTTCAGAGAGGATCACAATGTCTAAACCTCTTTCATCCGTGCGGCATCAATACGTTCCGAGCCCCGAGGAGATAGAAGGAATCAACGAGCGGCTCGAAGGCGCGCCGCCGCAGGAGATCATCGAGTGGGCGATAGGGACCTACGGGGAGGGGCTGGCCCTGTCGGCGTCGTTCGGGGGGCCGGAGGGG
>CADCVI010000131.1 GCA_902806105.1 uncultured Rubrobacteraceae bacterium | reverse complement strand
TTGCGTCGAACGCGCCGTAGCGACTTCGAGACGAGGGGGGATGGGTAGTTTGTAACCATGAAGGCCGATGCAGGTCGCGATGACCGTCCCGCCTCATGCGACCATCGGCCGCCGATGGTGGTCGTGATCCCGACCGGGAGCGGCTACAAGGTTCGTTGCCTGACGTGCGGCCAGATAGGACCGGAGCGCGAGAGCACGGATCTGGCCCTGGAGGCGCTGATGGATCGGCTGGCGGAGTAGGCGAGTACCCTAGCGTACCAACGCAGGGTGAGAGTCCCCGGAGGCGGTAGACTAGAAGCGGCGTAGACCTTCGACGGGGGCTTTGGCGAGAATTGCACTTCACCAAGATGCACGGCGCTGGCAACGACTTTATCATCCTGGACCCTGGCGAGATCGAGGGCGTCGGGGATCTCGGCGCGCTTGCCCGGCGGGTCTGTGACCGGCACTTCGGCGTGGGTGCGGACGGGCTCCTGATCCCGGCCCCCTCCGAGCAGGCGGACCTCGAGATGGTCTACCTCAACTCCGACGGCTCCCCCTCCGAAATGTGCGGCAACGGCCTCCGCTGCCTGGCCCGCTACGCCCGCGACTACGAGATTCTGGAAGGCGACGCCCTGACGGTCTCGACCGGCGCCGGAATCAAGAAGGTGCTCCTCTTCGAGGACGGTTCCTCCCGGGTGGATATGGGGCCGCCGGGCCTCGGGGACGACGTGGAGATGCGCGGCTTCCGCTTCTCGCGCGTCTCGATGGGCAACCCGCACGCCGTCGCCTTCCTGGGGAGCGAAGCCGAGGTAGACGCGCTGGACCTCGCGGGCGTAGGCCCGGCGGTGGAGAAGGACCCCGTCTTCCCCGAGGGTACGAACGTCGAGTTTGCTTATCCGAGGTCTAAGGGAGAGGTCCGGATGAGAATCTGGGAGCGCGGCGCCGGCGAGACGCTTGCCTCCGGCTCCGGCTCGTGCGCGACGGCGGTCGCCGCGATCCAGCGCGGCCTGGCGGCCAGCCCCGTCAGCCTGATCCTGGACGGGGGCATCGTCAAGATAGCGTGGGACGGGTTGGGCGAGCCGGTCTACATGACCGGCCACGCCGAGTACGTCTGCGAGGGGGAGATCCTCCTCTAGCCGCGGGGCAGAGGCCGCGGCACCCGGGATGTTAGTCCGGTCGAGGCCGATCGAGATCGTCGGCCAGATCGGCCTCCAGCTCATCTACAAACTGGCGAGCGGTGCGCCCGCTCCTCCCGGCGTGCCAGCGGTCCCACAGGAGAGCGCGCTCCTGGAGCTCGTTCGGCGGCACCTCCATACCACGCTCCCGGACGAGGCCGGAGATGATCTGGAGGAACCTTTTCTGGTTCGGGGCGGGAAAAGTGATGCGCAGGCCGAAGCGTGCCGAGAGGGAGAGCTTCTCCTGCATGGTATCGCGGGCATGAACGTCGTCCCCGAGCTCGCCCCGGTCGGAGAAGCTCTCCCGGATCAAGTTGCGGCGGTTCGACGTGGCGTAGACGCGGACGTTCGGCGGCGGCTCCTCGACGCTACCCTCCAGGAGCGCCTTGAGGTCCTTGTACTCGATCTCGTGCTCCTCGAAGGAGAGGTCGTCGACGAAGAGGACGAAGCGCAGCGCCTGCCGCTTGCGCAGCACGTCGAGTAGGCCCGGCAGTTCGCCGAGGTCCTCCTTGGAAATCTCCACGAGCTTGAGGCCCTCGATGGCATACTCGTTGACGATCGCCTTCACGGTCGAGGACTTGCCGGTGCCCGGTGGACCGTAGAGCAGAGCGTGGTGTGAGGGAAGCCCAGCGAGGAGGCGCGTGGTGTTCTGGACCAGAGGCTCGCGCTCGCGGTCCTGGCCGATCAGGGAGGAGAGCTTCTGCGCGTCGGGGCGCTCGACGGCCCGCAACGCTCCGTGCTCCCAGCGGAAGGCCCGGTACTTTCCGAGCAGCCCCGCGCCGTACGCGGCGTAATGACCGGCGAGGTTCTCCGCCATGGTCGCCCAGCCGTCAGCCGCCGCGAGCTTGCGGGCGAGGGAGCGGCGGGCCTCCCGGAGCGGGTCGTCCCCGTCAGAAACGCCCTCGGGTCCCAGATCCCGCCACGGCGTCCAGAGCCCGGCGAGGCCGGGCACGGCATCCTCGACCGCGCCGAGCAGGACCTCGGCCTCCAGTTCGAACAGTGAGCGCAGCGTGCCGAGATCTCGGCGAGCCTGCTCCACAACGGCGGGGGAGAGACGTCCCGACTCCGCACCAAGGGAGAAGAGGTTCTCGTCGTCGAGCAGCCGTCCGACGAGGTGAGACTGCCAGGCGTCGGGGAGGAGGCGACCATCTTCGGCGGCCAGACCCTCCCACAGCCGCCCGAACGCATCCGCCACCGCTCCGGGTTCCGGTCGTGCCCCGTTCAGGAGGCCCAGAAGCTCCAGAAAGTTCCGCGCCGCCTCCGACGCCAGAACCCCACGCAGCAACGCAAGACCCCGCGCCCGCAGTAGCAGCCCGTTCAATTCGACCCGTTCCATACGATCGGTCACTCTAGCACCAAAGCCGCCGAGCAGTTCGGCTCGAAGGCTCTTCGAAGACGGGCTCCAACCCGTCCGGCGCTCGACGGGAAGGTCTACACGAGGAGCGTCTCCCGGCAAGCGGGCAACACAAGATCAGGCCGTATCAGCCCGTGGCTCTGGTGCAGCCGAACTAGTGAGGCTCTCTTTCTCGCTTGGGGAGCAGAGGATCTCTATCCCCTGTCTACGTCCCCGTCCCAAACGCAAAGATTTCAACCCGATCACCCCTCCGGGGAGGTAGCCTGAATCGCTTCTACGTATAGATGTCGCGTCGCTGGAACGCGATTACGGCCAGAGAAACGAAGGCGCAGGCGGCCAGGGTCAGGCCCACGAAGTCCGTCCACTCGATACCTTCCTCGATCGCCGAACCGTAATAGTAGAAGACCGACGCGGGCCGCAGCCCTTCGAGGTCCCCGGAGGCGCGGCCGATCGTGTCCAGCAGGTAGGACGCGAACAGCAGGAAGGCGGGGACGGCCACGGCGAGCGCCCGGCGGTGGAACGAGGCCGAGCACAGCATTGCCAGGCCACCGAAGAGCAGGCACACGGGCCACATGTTCAGGACCGCGGCGGCCGTGCTCCGGGGCGAGAGATCCACGTCCATGAGCACCGCCGTCCCCCAGGTCAGCAGCCCCACGATGGCGACTATCGCCAGCAGCGAGAGCGCCGTCGCCACGAAGTTGCCGACTACGAGCTGCCAGCGCCGGATGGGGTTACCGAGCAGGACGTCTATCGTGCCGCGCTCCTCCGCCCCGGCTATCGCGTTGGCGGCGGCTAGTATCGGGAAGAAGGCTAGGGCCAGCGGCGCCAGCCCGTAGACCTGCGCGTTCAGGTAGTTCTCGACGTCGCTCAGGTCGGTGATCCCGAAGGCGTCGAGCATCCCCTGCGGGTAGGCTTCCAGTATCCGGTTCATCTGCTCCGCGTTCCCGCCGAACGTGGTGAAAGATGCGGTCATCGCGGCGCTGTAAGCCCCCAGGGCCAGTCCCCAGACGAGCACGCCCTTGAGCTGCATCCTCGCCGTGTGGGAGATCAGGGCAAAGAGCGCCCTGCCATACATCTTCCCCTTGGCCGCGTGGCGCCTCTTCTCGCGGTATCTCCGCCCCGTCCCCACGCTGCTCATCCCCCTCCCCCATCTCCGTAGTAGGTGAGGAAGACCTCCTCCAGGCTCGGCCGCTCGTACTCCATGCCAACGAGCCGGTGGCGCGCGGCGAGCTTCACCAGCGCGTCAGGCTCCTCGTGGAGCGTGAAGGAGAGCCTTGACCCGTCGGCCTTCAGGTCCTGCACCCCCGGCAACGCCCGGAAGGGTACCGGATCCACGGGTGCGTCGAAGGTCAGCACGACGTGCCGGAAAGCCCTATTCACCAGCGCGCTCGTGGGCTCTACGTCCACGAGCCTGCCGTCGCGGATGATCCCGACCCGGTCGCACACGCGCTCGACGTCGGAGAGGGCGTGCGAGGAGAAGAACACCGTGCGCCCCTCGGCCCTCACCGCCTCGATCATGTCCAGAAAGGTTTCCTGCACCAGCGGGTCGAGGCCGCCGGTCGGCTCGTCCAGGATCAGGAGCGGCGGCCTGTGGAACATGGCCTGCACGAGCCCGATCTTCTGCTTGTTCCCTCGCGACAACCTCCGCATAGGACGGTTCAGATCCGCGCCCAGCCCCTCCGCTAGTTCGTGCGCGTAACCGAGGTCCCCCACCCCGCGCAGCCTGGCGAAGAACCTCAAGAGCTGCTCGCCGGTCATCTTGTCCTCGAAGGCGAACTCGCCCGGCAGGTTACCCACCCCGGCCCTGATCCTCACGCTCTCACGAAGCGTATCGAGGCCGAGGACCCGGGCCCGCCCGCTCGTGGGGCTCAAGAAGCCGAGCAGCGTCCGGATCGTGGTGGTCTTTCCAGCCCCGTTGGGACCCAGAAAGCCGAAAATTTCCCCCTCGCGCACCTCGAGGTCAACGCCCTCGATGCCGCGATCCCGCCGCCCGTAGGTCTTTGTGAGCCCCTCGGTCTCTATCACGGTTCCCAATTCGTGCCTCCTCTTCCCCGAAGGCGTGGCCGACTCTTGTAACAAACGTACCCCCACAGACCGGGCGCGTCAACGGGGGCGCCACGAGCTGGCGGCCGGCACAAGCGGGACACAGGCGTCGGTCACTTGTAGGCCGCTAACTCACGCGAGGATTCTCCATCTCGCAGGGTACGGCGTACGGTGGATGCGCCTTTCGAGAGGTCGCTTTCGGAGGACGCATAGCTGTTGTGGCGGTCCGGCGCAGCGCCGGCCTCTTCTATCCTCCGAAGAGGCGGGCCCAGAAGCCGCGGTTCTTGAGGACGCTGATCTCGGCCTCCAGACGCGTGCGTTCCTCGGCGATGGCGGACTTCTCCTCGACGATCTCGATGCGCTCGTTGATGAGGCGCTCGCGCTCCTCTTCGAGCCTCGCCTTCTCCTCCTCCAGCGTCGAGATCGTCTTCTCCTGGAGCTCGCGCTGGTACTCGATCAGGTTGAGGCGTTCGATCTCCGTCCACAGGCGGTCGATCTCCATGCGCGCGGAGTCCCGCTCCTTGCGGACCTCCTCGATCTGGCGGCTCCGCTCCTCGAGGCGCGTCTTGTAATCCTGGCCCTGCTGCAAGAGCCGCTCGTACCGCTCGAAGGGCACCGCAGGAAGCCGCGAGGAGGTCTCGTCGCCGTAGGGGAAGTCGTCCCCGAGAACCTCGCCCTCGAAGACCTCCTCTTCCTCGGCCTCTTCCGCGGCGCTACCGCCCAGCACGCTCGCGAGATCCTCGACCTCGCGCAGCAGCAGGCTGTAGCCACCCCGTACGCCCCGCTCGGCGTGCAGACGTCCCTCGGCTACATAACGGCGCACCGTGCTCGGCGACCGGCCGAGGATCGCCGCCGCACCACCAAGACCTATTCGCTCTTCTCTGCCCTCCATGGGGTCCATGCCCGCATTCTACTTTAGCCCGTAGCCGACAGCCATCGGTGGCCGACGCCATCTATAACTGCAAACTACGTAGATGCCCCCGGACCCGTCACCGGGGGCTAGAGGAAGCTAGGCCGTGAAGACCTGGCCGTCGCGGACCTCGACCGGGATCTCCGGCAGTGGCCTGTTCGCGGGAGGGCTGACGACCGCGCCCCCGTTGGCCGGATCGAAGACCGAGCCGTGGCAGGGACAGGCGAGCTGGCTGTTGTTGTACGCGACCTCGCAGCCGGCGTGGGTGCAGACCGCCGAGTAAGCCACAAAGTCCCCGCTCTCCAGATGAACGAGCACCGCCGGCTGCCCCGCGTTCTGGAACGGCAGCGCCGATCCCGGCGCTACATCCGCCTCCTGGGCGATCGCGCCCCCCTGATCGGCCTCCGTGCCGCTCGTCTCCTGCGCGGTGGTCTCCTCGGGGGCGCCCTCGTTCGGGGCCGTGGTGGGCTCTTCGCTCGGGGCGGGCGCCGCGGCACCGCCACCGCTCTCGCCGCCGCAGGCAGCGAGCATCGACGCGCCCGCCGTGCCCACGCCCAGGGCCGCGCTCAACCGGATAAACCTCGCCCGCGACAAATGCTCCTCAGCCACACATACCTCCCTCTCTCGATCGCCCGCTCCTTCGGTGCAGCGAAGTTATACAACGCCTGGCATCAAACGTTCCTTGCTAGCATCCGTGCCTCCACATTCGTATCGCCGAGTGCATAGAATAGGAGAAGATCCGTACCCTTGGTGAGGAGGTTTCGCTATTGAACGGCATGGCGTGGGTGAGGATCCTGATCGGGGCGGTCTGGCTGAACGGGGCACTCGAGAAATTTCTGAGCCCGAACTTCCCCCAGCAGTTCGCCACGAGCCTCGAAGCCGGAGGGTTCATCGCAGCGGCGCCCCCCTGGTTCCAGACCATCATGCGCGGCACCGTCGTCCCGAACGCCGAGGTCTTCGCGCAGCTCTCCCGTTTCGGTGAGCTGTTCCTCGGGCTCGCCCTCATCCTGGGCCTCCTCACCAACCCGGCGGCGATAGGCAGCATCTTCCTCAGCCTCGCCCTCCTCTTCTCGGCTGGCGGCGTCCGGCTGGGCTCCGGCCTCGGCGCCCCCGAGTTCCTCAACATCAACCTGCTCGTCGCCCTGATCTCGCTGATAGTGCTGCTCAGCCCCGCCGCGAAGGCCCTCTCCCTCGACAACTCCCTCGCCCGTGGCCGCCCGAGGCTCACCCTGCTCCTGACCAATCGCCGGAGCAACACCCGCAACAGGCGCGGATAGGACCAAAGCCCTCGGTGAGCCGAGGGCTGCGGAGCATCTGAGACCGGGGACGAGAAGCGGTAGCCCTGACTAACCCTGCACCCCATCTTCCAGGGATGGGAGAGCTGGCGCGCGTGCTCTACCCCTCGGCAACGGCCCCGACGCCGAACGCACCTCTCGTCCTCGGGATTCGGGCCGATGCCGAGGGAAATTCAGTACCAGGATCCGTCTGCGAGCGGAAGGTGGTGGCAAACCGATGGTGTTTGTCTTGACAGACGGGCAACGCTGTCCGACAACTACCTGGCCATGGTAACCATCGCCGCCATCACGATCTGGCTCCGAGATCTGTTCGAGTCTTAGGAGGCTGGGACGTGGGCCGTAGCCACGTAGGCGGCCATCGGAACGATGATTTCATTGTCGTTGGTGTAGCGCCGCAACGTCGCACCTGCATCCTGCTGTATGGCTTCCACGAGGGTTGCCCGCTCCGCCTCGTCTAGCTCGGCGAATACGGGGAGGACCGCGGCCGCAGCGAGGGCCGACAACCGGACGAAGCGATCGGCAGAGGGAAAGCGCAGAGTCATGCTCACGGGCTCTACGGCGACGTCTTCGAAGTCGTTTCCCGCGAGAAGGGCTTCGAGCTCCGGGGCATTGCCCGAGAAGGCCGCGGCCAAGACGGGGGTATCGAGGTGGCGGACCACGGCCTCGTTCAAGGCTTCGTGGACAGGGTTGTGTTCTAGCGTTCGCCAGACGCTCAGTGCGACTCTGCCGCCCGAGGCGAGCACGCGGCGGAACTCCCGGATCGCGCCCGGCTTGTCGGGGAAGAACTGCAGTCCCTGCTGGCAGAGGACCAGGTCGAAGGCGGCGTCGAAAAACGGGAGCGCCTCGGCGCTTGCCTCGTGCCACTCGACGGGAGCCCCGCCCGGTACCCTGGTCCGCGCCACCGCCAGCATCGCAGGGCTGAAGTCGGCGCCCGTTACCCTGCCGTTCGGGCCGACGATCGGGAGGACTTCCCGCACCACGATCCCGGTGCCGCAGGCCACGTCGAGCACCCGCTCGCCAGATTTGGCTTCCGAACGCGCCACGAGATCACTCGCCCACGGGGCAAACAAGTGCGGCACGAGGAAACTCTCGTACACCTCGGCCGGGTTGGGTGCTTGCGACGGGGCTTCGTTCATACCCATCTCTCCCTCTTGGGTCACGAGTGCTACCGAGAACTGCGCATAAGCTAGCTCGTTTAACGCAAGCTCGTCAATTTGAGAACGCTCCCTGGTTCGCCGAGCGCCCCGGGTATCCGGCTCTAGTTGGCGGTCTTCAGGTACCCCTTGGCCCGAAGATCGTCGGACTCGAGGAGCGCCGCTACCTTCGAGGAGTTCGACGAGCAGCCCGCGTTCTTCGGGAGCAGGGCAAAGAACAGCGCCGAGTGTTCCCCCTCCAAGAGCTGAAACCTCTCGGCGACCTTCATTTCGACGGAGCAGGACCGCGGGACGTGCCCCGCGAGCTGTC
>CADCVI010000130.1 GCA_902806105.1 uncultured Rubrobacteraceae bacterium | reverse complement strand
CTCTCCGCCTGCGCTGTGCCTCCCCAGAAAACGAAACTCACCATCGCCGCGAGCGATAGCGCAAGTAAGAGCACATGCAACTGCCTGGATACTGCTCCACTCATTGTGCCCCTCCAGTCCTCTTGTCCCTCAACATGACGCATACCTCCTTGTCGACGATCACCCACACCCACCGCGCTTCGCGGACACGTTCCTCGAAACTCCAACCCACCTTCGCCCGGATCTCACCTCCTGACGTTCCGCACTTCTTGCAACACATCTACCATTGTCGGAACACCGCCGAAAGACAAAGGACCCTACCGGGACGCATTGCTGAACTTTTTTGTAACTAAAGTTCTAATACTTGGGCGATCTCGTACAGTTCGACTCTCTTGGGTTGATGAAATAAATAGTACAAATGTGGGATGAATCGCGGGGGGCTAGCGGCCAGTATTAGGCGCAAGGTGGTACGTAGCGTACGGGTGATACGGCGTACGGGTGGTGCACCTGATGGGTTGCGGCTCGTGGCAGCGCTGGTCGAGAGGTGTATGAGGGAGTGCTATATGGAGTTGGAGAGAGTATCTGCCGTCGCGCGGGCTCGAGAGGCGTGGGAAGAAACCGGGAGTACGGGGCCGGTCTGGGTCTGCGATCCCGACCGGACCGTGATGGGGATTGGCCTGGCCAACAACCTCTCGGAGGAGGTCCAGGTCCACTTCGGGTGGAGTAGACCGCAGACCACGGCACGTCCCAAGTCGGTAGTGGTGTGTTCCGCGAGCATGGAGCAGCTTCTGGAGGGCATCAGTCACGTGCGCCTGCGGGAGCGGGAGGCTTGTATTCTCGTCTTCACGCCGTTTTTGGACCTGCCACTGGCCTGGAGCGCGCTCCAGCTGGGGGCGCGCGGCTACCTGCACTCCGGTATGCGTCCGGACCAGATCCTCCGCGCCGTCTCTGTGGCCGAGGGGGGCGAGGTAGTGGCGCCCAGAAAGCTTCTGGAGTACGTGGTCGAGAACGCGGCGTGCCACCACGCCGTCTTGCTCTCTGCCCGCCGGCGCGAAGTGCTTGGTCTGGCAGCTGACGGGATGACCAACGCCCAGATAGCCCGCAAGCTTTACCTCTCGGAATCTACCGTCAAGCAGCACCTCTACGCCGCCTACAAGCTGCTCGGCGTGAGAAACAGGACAGAAGCCGCGAGCCTCGTGAGAGGTGGCGGCGTGCCAGGGGTAGGGAGCGCCTACCCCGAGGCGTTCGGCTCGCCGATTTCGGCGTCGAGCAGCGTCCTCGCCACGCCGGCCGGGGGCGGTTTGGAGTAGTAGGTATCCCCGCCAAGGTTGCGGAGGCGGTCCCCACGCCGCGGGCGGTGGTGCTACACCCGAGTGCTCGGGAAAGGTTCACGCCGGCAGCTACGCTCGCCCTGCCCCGAGGGTCCTCGCAGATACCGCAGATCGGGGCACGGTCGATTCATGCCGCGTCGGCCGGGAAGCGCCTGCGGGAGCGAGGAGCCGTCCGCCCCGGAATTATGCACGGCTATCCGGACCCTCTGATGGTTAAGATCCTGCCGAGGATCTCCTCGTCCTACGTTACGGTCCCCTCGGATACGTCGAAACATAGGCTGTCTGGCCGTATCCCGGTCCCCGCAGGATCTCCTCGGCCGTCCCGGCGAGGTCCTCTTCTAGGAGCTGCCTCTTCGGGACGTTGACGCTTGCCTCTGGAGCGCCCTGCTGGGGTAGCGCTCCTGCCACTGCGCCAGCTAGCGGCAGGACTCACGCAGCACCCGTTCCCTCAGGGGAGCTATCGGGTCGGTCTCCTCGGCCACCGCCAGAAACGGCTTGGGGGCTGCGCTAGCTGCTCCGGTCTCCAAGGGAGCCGAAGTCGGCTTCGAGGAGCGTGGTGGCCTCTTCGGCGACGACGGGCCTCGAGAAGTAGTAACCCTGGACCAGGTCGCACCCGAGCTTTCGCAGGCACACGAGCTGCTCCGCCGTCTCCACCCCGTGGGCTGTCGCGGCCCAACCGAGGGCGTGCGCGATGTTGATGGTGGCTTCTACGATGGCCGCGCTCTCCGGTCCATCTTCGAGCCCAACTACCAGCGAGCGGTCGATCTTCATGTAATTCTGCGGGAGGCGCTTGATGCGGGCGAGCGAGGAGTGATACACCCCAAAATTCTGGACCACGAAGTGCAAACCGAGGTTCTTTAGTTCCTGCAGCTTGCTGATGGTCGTCTCGGAGTCGCCCCTGAACACGTCGTCGGTAATCTCCAGCGACAGGACTTCGGCCTTCAACCCCGTCTCACCCAGAGCCTCGGCGACCCTACCGGCAAAGTCGTCCTGGCCGAGCTCCCTCGCGGAGACGTTCGTACACACCCTGATGGGCGGTCGTTGCGGATACCCCTCGTACCACGCGGCACCCTGCCGGCAGACCTCCTTCAGCACCCACCCGCCGATCTCGAGGATCAGCCCGGACTCCTCTGCGATGGGTAAGAATTCTTCCGGCTCCATGATGCCCCGCTCGGGATGCTTCCACCGCACGAGTGCCTCCATGGAGACCACCTTGCCGGTGCTTGCCGAGAATTTCGGGTGATAATGGATCTCGAGCTCCCCGCGCTCGACTGCCCTGCGCAGGTCGTTCTCCAGCTCCAGTTGCTCCAGGGCATCGGTGCTCGTGGCCGCGTTGTAGACCTCGTAGCCGTTTCTGCCCTTCTTTTTGGCCTGGTACAGCGCCAGGTCAGCCTTATGCAACAGGTCTCCCGGCTTCTCCTGGAGGGCGGGGGCGATCCCGATGCTGGCCCCGGTGATCACGTCTCGCCCGCCGAGGGTGAAGGGCGCGCGTAGCGCGCTCAGTATCCGGCGAGCGGCGAGCTTCGCATCCTCGGGGCTGGCGATGCCCTCCAGCAGGACCGTGAACTCGTCCCCGCCCAGGCGGGCGACGGTGTCTTCTGGCCGCACGCACTCCTTGATCCTCTCGGCGACGGCCACCAGCAACTGGTCCCCTATCTCGTGGCCCAGGGAATCGTTGATGAGCTTGAAATTGTCCAGATCCAGAAAGATCACCGACACGGGTGCCTCACGGCGGTTCATCCGGGCCTCGGCCTGCTTGAGCCGATCCATGAAAAGGGCACGGTTCGGAAGGCCGGTCAGGGCGTCGTGGAACGCCTGGTGCTCGAGCTTCTTCTCCAGGGTCTTGCGCTCGGTAATGTCCTGAGCCAGGGAGACGAAGTGGCTGGGTTCGCCGCGCGCGTTTTCTATAAGCGAGACGCTCGACAGGGTCCAAACCACCCCGCCGTCGGCGCGCACGTAACGCTTCTCCAGGTTGTAGATGCCCGCCCCATTCTCCAGGGCTTGGCGCGTTCGGGCCGCGCTCGCCGCGAGGTCTTCGTGATAGGTGACCTCGAAGGACCCCTTGGTCAAAAGCTCTTCCTTGGAGTACCCGAGCATCTCACACAGCGCGCGGTTCACCCTGAGATAGCGGTTGTCGAGCCCGACCAGAGCCACGCCGACCGGCGCGTTCTCGAAGGCCTCGCGGAAGCTCTCCTCGCTCTTCTTTAGCGCCTCCTCGGTCTCCGTGCGTTCTGTGACGTCACGGGCATTGACCACGACGCCCGCTACGTTCGGGTCGTCGGACAGGTTGTTGACCACGGCCTCGAGCACGCGCCAGGAGCCGTCCGCGTGGCGCACCCTGAACTCCTCGGGGGGAGATATGCCCCTGGAGGCGAGGTTTTTGGCGAAGGAGGCCGACACTCGAGCACGGTCATCGGGATGAACGTAGTCCAGAATCTGCGCACCGACTAGCGCGTCTTCGCGGTAGCCCAGCACCCGTTCTACTGAGGGGCTTATGTACCGGATCGTGACGTCCGTCTCGACGAGCGCGAAGACGTCCGTGGCGTTTCGAACCATCGAGCGGAACCTCTCCTCGCTCTTCTCCAGGTTCTCCTCGGCCTTTTTGCGCTCCGTAACGTCCCCGATCACGAGCGCCATCTCGCTTATCGTTCCGGCCTCGTCCTTGACGGGGTAGACGGCGGCCTCCAGCCAGCGCGGGCTTCCCTCGCGGCCGGTCCTCGCCGGATCGTAGAACAGCGGCGGCGTGCTTACGGGACGCAGCTCGGCGATGCTCTCGTGCACGTAGGAGATCAGCCCGACGTCGCGCATCTGCTCGTCCTCGAAGACGTTCGTGCCCTTCAGCTTCTCACCCTCGCCCAGGTTCCAGAGCTCGTTCCAGGACTCGTTGGTGCGCAGCGAGCGCCCGTCGGGCAAGAAGATGTGGATGCTCATGGGGGACTGCTCGATCACCGTACGAAACCGCTCCTCGCTCCGTTCGAGCGCCTCCTCCACCTGCTTGCGTTCCGTGACGTCTCGGACGACGCAGACGGTGCCACCACCCTCGACGGCGGAGAGAGACACCTCCTGCAAGAACGTGCTCCCGTCGCGCTTCTTACCAACGGCCTCCCCGCGCCACCGCCCATCCCTGCGCACGGCGGGCTCGGCCTCTCTTTCGAGCCTCGCCAGCTCTCCCTCCTCGTACAGCACCCTCCAGGTCCTGCCGTAGAGCTCTGACGGATCGTCGTACCCGAAGATACTTGCGTGGGCGGCATTGACATAAACGTAAGCCCCATCTTCGTCCAGTAGGGCTACCCCGTCCATCGAGGCCGTCATGGCGGCCGCCTGCTGCCGCAGCAGCTCCTCCGACCGCTTGCGCTCCGTAACGTCCATGGAGACGCCTATGATGCCTATCAAGCGTCCCCGATCGTCGTGAACGGGCGTGTCCGTGACCATAGCTGAGAACAGGGTTCCGTCCTTGCGCCGGACGACGAACTCGCCGGACCAGTTTCTCCCGGCCTTCAACTCGGCCATGATCTCCGCGGCCCGGCTCTTCTCGCCCACGCCCACGAGCACCTCGCTAGCGAGGCGGCCCACCACTTCGTCGGAGGACCAGCCGTAGAGGGCCTCCGCGGCACGGTTCCAGTACGTGATGTTCCCGCTCAGGTTTACGGCCACGACCGCCTGCCCCACCGCCCCGAGAAGACGGGCCTGAAAGCCGATCTTGTCTTCCATCCGTTCATGCCCCGTAGCACCGCGCAGAACGACGACGTGCCACGCACCATCCCCTTCGAGCGGCTCGACGGAGAAGTCTACATCCACCCTTCGCCCATCCTTGCGAGAAATGGTGGCCTCGTAGTGCTCCACTCGTCCCCGGCCGACAGGAGCCCGGCGCAGAAGTGCGAGGAGCGAGCCCTCTTTCTTGGGGACGAGCAACCCGGACACGGAAGGTAGGGCCGACAACTCTTCCACGCTGTAGCCGCTAAGCCTGGAGCAGAGCTCGCTCGCGTAAACCACGCGCTCTCCTTCAACAATGAGGAAACCTACGCTTGCCTCATCCAACGTTTCAACGTAGATGTCGTACCCGCCCATTTCTTTCGCTTTTTGCGCCCCACCAGTTCCCATACGAATTATTACATGTTAGCCATGCCGCTTCCCCGTTCCGGCGCACTAACGACCATGTTTTGTAGCAACGGCAACGGCTGTGAACATGGGAGGGATCCTCCCGTCTCTGTTCTCGTCGGGGCGCCGGATACCGCCTTTTGCCGGTGAGCCTCGTAGGTTCAAGCATCCAATCACCGCTTCGTTTTCTGGGGTACCCGGATCTGTTCGCGAACGCATCCGCAGAACAGTACGTTGAGGTCCCTTCCATAGATCACATACGGGGCCAACGTCTTCGTGGCGATGCGGTCGTTGACGCACCTTCCGTAGCGTTTGCGCCGGCAGGAGTGTACGCTTGGCCCTCTTGAGCGTAGTACTCTAGGTTTTCGTGCCGATCATCACCAGCAGCGGGGGGCGGACAAGCTTGAAGGAGGGGACGAATACAGCGGGTATGTGGTTTGCGGGTGCGGTCTTGGTGTTCCTGATTGCCGCGGTTTATGTAGTAGTGGCGGCGGTCACGACCTCCAACCTCGCCGATTCCAGGGACGACGTCCCGCTCCTGCTCCTCGGGGTCGCGGGCCTTATCTCGCTCGTCGGCTGGTGGCGGGATCGGGTTCGGAGGTCGGCGGCGGACGAGAACGCTCGGCGCGAGCGCGAGCGGCTCGAATCCGAGGTGCGGGAGCGGGAGGACCAGCTCGACGATTCGCGCGACAGCTTGAAGGCGGCGCGCGAGCGAGAGACCGAAGAGCGCCGGGCCCGGGAGCAGTTCGAGTCGGGGCTGGAGAACCGCGAGAAGGACCTGAACCGGGAACGCTACCTGCGCAGGCGTTCGGAGGAGTCACGCCAGGCCGAGAGCGCCTGGAGCCGGGAGTTGCAGGCAGAGGTATTGCGCATGCACCGTGAGCTCGGCGCTCTGGGCGATACAAACGACATACCGACGATGGTGCTGCGCCTCTCCAAGAAGCTGCTCGGGGCAGACAAGGGGCTCTTGCTCTCGCGAGAAGACGAGAACTCGGACGGCAGTCTCGATCTCATCTCCTCCGAGGGCTTCGAGAACGACCCGTCGCAAAGCAAGATCGTGCAGCGCTTCGCGGACGAGGTCATCACTCACGACCAGATCGTTCGAGAAGATGAGCCGCAGGACGTCGAGGGAACGAGCACCCCGGCGGACGAGGAGATCGAAAACCTCGTTGCGATCCCGATCTACATCCAGGACACCTTCGGCGGCGTCATAGTGTGCGCCAACAAGGAGGGCGGTTTCGGCGAATACGACGAGGATGTGCTGCTCTCCCTGGGCAATCAGGCCGGGGCGGTGCTCAAGAACGGGCGCCTGCAAGGAGAGTTGCGCTCCTCCTACCTGGCTACCGTGCGCGTGCTGGGCGAGGCCATAGCGGCCAAGGATCCTTTTCTGCGCGGCCACTCCGAGGAGGTCTCGGGCTACGTAGCCGCGGTGGCCGAACGCCTCGGCATCGAACCCCAGCGCCGCGAGCAGCTCCTCTTCGCCTCGCTGCTGCACGACGTCGGCAAGATCGGGATCAGCGAGCGCATCCTCTTGAAGCCCGCCGAGCTCACCCCGGAAGAGCTCGATATCGTCAAGCTGCACCCCCGCATCGGCTACCACATCGTGCAGCAGGTGCCGGCGCTGGACCCGATGGCGCTCGGCATCCTTCATCACCACGAACGCTTCGACGGTAGCGGTTATCCGGCCGGGTTGCGCGGAGAAGAGATTCCGCTGGAAGCCCGCATCATCTGCGTCGCGGACGCGTTCAGCGCCATGACCGCCGAGCGCCCGTACCGGAGACGGATGTCGCTGCTCGAGGCCTGCGCCGAGCTCGAAAGCTCCGCCGGCACGCAGTTCGACCCCGAGATCGTGCGCGTATTCGTCGAAGAGGTTCGAAAAAACCCGCCGGGCGAGGACCAGATTCGCGAGCTCGAGGAAGCCCTGGACGACCCGGTCCTCCAGGATCAGCGCGACGGCAACGAGCCGATCCTGGGCTACGGTCCGCTCGCCCTGACGGACAACCTCACGCTGCTATACACCCGCCGGTATCTGCACGAGATCGCGGAGGCAGAGGCGCAAAGATCCGAAGTCCGAGGCCGGCCGTTCGGCGTGGTGCTCGTAGAGCTCGCGGAGATCACGAAGCTCAACCGTCGGGAGAGCTACGCAGCCGGTGACGCGGCGATACGGACGGCCGCCCGCGCCGTTCAGCGTGCCGCGGCTCGCGTCGGTGGCACGGCCTGCCGCTACGACGGGCGCCGCCTGGGACTTCTGGCACCCGATACCGACGAGCCGGAGGCGGAGAACCTTGCCGCAGCGATCGCCGAGGACCTGCGCGACGGTCCCGTAGTACGCGCCGGGTTCGCGTCCTGGCGTCCTGGCGACGACGGCGAGTCGGTGCTCGTCCGTGCCCGCGCGCGCCTAACCTAGCCCGCAATCCTTCCACACGGGTAGTCGAACTGGCGCGCTGACGCATCCGCGAAGCCTTCCTCAACGGTTTCGTCAGGCCCGAAATCTACGCGTGGTCAACTTCTAAGCGAAGTAACACGCCCCCCGAGATTCACGTACGCTCGTAGCTGCCCCGTTCCCTCCCGAACGGGGGCTAAAGCTTTTTTCCTAGCGTGCCGATACATACGGTGTGACGCGAACGTAGTTCCACCAGCGAAAAGGCAACCCCGCTGCGAGGCGGGCACGCAAAACTACGGGCCTCTCTGAGGTAGCCGGGTTACCGAACAGGAGAGATTTCATATGCGTCGTTTCATTACTTTATTCTCTGCAATAGCCTTCACCTTGCTGACCGGGGCCGGGACACAGGCAGCACAGTCGCAGACGAAACCCGACGCGGACAAACTGCGCT
>CADCVI010000129.1 GCA_902806105.1 uncultured Rubrobacteraceae bacterium | reverse complement strand
ACGAGAGAAGCTCCTCTCACGGGACTTCTCGCCGGGCGGGAAGTCCCGGTTCCACCTCAAGGACCTCGGGATAGCGCTCGCGGCGGCCCGGGAGAGCGGCGTTCCGCTGCCGGTTACGACGGTGGTGAACCAGATGTTCGGCGCGCTCGTGGCCGGAGGACGGGGGGACGACGACCACTCCGCCCTCCTCGCCCTCCTGGACGGCTGGGCCCGACCGATGGGCGTGGGGAAGGAGTAGGATCCCCGTCCGGGGAGACGCCGACGGTACGTACGGCGCTTCTACGGATCCGGTAAAACCAACGGCCGGGGAGACAAGATGCAGAACGGTGAGAACGGCTTCGATCTCGTGGTCGTGGGGGCGGGGCCAGGTGGGATGGGGACCGCTCACTGGGCGAACGTCGGGATCGCCGTCTACGGGCGCAACCTGCCCGGGGAGCCCGCCGCCCTCGAAGCCGCACTGCGAAGCCTGCAAGGGGACTTCCTCGCGGAGCCCGAGGTCGCACGGATGCTGAGCGGGGCGAGCCCGGAGGAGACCATGGCGAGCCGGATCTTCGCGTCGAGCGGCTATGGGGTCAGGCGCACGGAGGCGGGCCTCCTGCGCGTCGGGGACGCGGGCGGCACGAGCCATCCCGTGAGCGGTGAGGGGATCGGCTTCGCGCTCCAGGCCGGGCGCCCCGCCGCCGGGTGGGCGTACGAGGCGCACCGCCGCCGCGACTTCTCGGCCTCCCTGCTCTCGGGCTACTCCAGGCAGATCAAGGGCCTCCACTCCCTCGCACAGCCCACCACCCAGGCCCTCGTCTCGCTCGTCAACCGTCTCCCCCGCCTCGACCTCATGGAGCCCGTCTTCGAGCGTGCCCGACGGATCCCCGGCTGCGCCGCACGCTAACCGAGTGCCTCGCCGGCAATAGGGACGCGAGCACCCTCTTCAGGCGGCACCCGGCAACCTTGGCCCGCGCCGCCGGAGCTGCGCTTCGCAAGGCCGCGGGCCGGGCGTCGTCGTAGGCTGGGCTCTCTCTAGGACGAGAGGCCGAGCTGCGCCCTGACCCCTTCCGGCTCGGTCGTCGGCATCTGGCAGGCGTGGTTTATGCAGACGTAGGCGGTCGCGCGGCCGCCCCGCATCGGACGCTCGGCGAGGAGCGGTATCAGGGCCGTTGCAGCCTCGTCCCCCTCGGCGGCGCCCACGACGACCATGTTGGGGACGTAGCCGGAGAACGCGGCCGCGGCTAGCGCGCGGGTATCCGGGGCGTCGGGCTCACCGACGATGGCGACCTCGTAGGGCTCGGAGAGGTAGAGGTCGAGGGCGGAGAGGAGCCTGCCGAACGCGCTCGGGATCTGCGCTATACCGCCGCTCATGTCCTCCAGGACCGCCCCGGCCCGCTCCCGGTAGTCCTCGCGTTCCAGGATGACCGAGAGCTTGAGGAGCACGTCGACGGCGACCGAGTTGCCCGAGGGTGCCGCGCTGTCGTAGACGTCGCGCGGGCGGGTGACGAGCTCCTCGTGGTCGGATGGGGTGTCGTAGAACGCGCCGCGCTCCCCGTCCCAGAAAAGCTCCAGCATCGCGTCGGCAAGGTCCTGGGCCTCCTCGATCCAGCGCGTCTCGAACGTCGCCTGGTAGAGGGAGATCAGGCCATCCGCCACGCAGGCGTAGTCCTCCAGGTAACCGTTGAACCTCGCCCTGCCGTCCTTGTACGAGCGGCGTAGCCGCCCGCCTTCCTTCATCTCCCCCAGCAGGAACCCGGCGTTCCTCCTCACCGCCTCCAGGTAGTCCTCGCGTTCCGGCAGGACGCGGGCGGCGAGCGCGAAGGCGCGCAGCGCGAGCCCGTTCCACGCGGCCAGCACCTTGTCGTCGCGACCGGGGCGCACGCGGCCCTCCCGGACCTCGTAGAGCTTCGCCCGGATGCCCCCGATCCGCTCCGCGAGATCCTCCGCCGAGAGCCCGAACTCCCGGGCGACCGCCTCGGGCGGGCGGGGGACGTTGAGGATGCTCTTCCCCTCGAAGTTGCCGCCCTCGGTGACGTCCCAGTACCTCAGGGCGAGCTTCGCCTCTTCGGGCTCCAGCGCCGCCTCGATCTCCCCGGGCGTCCAGACGTAGAACTTGCCCTCCTCGCCTTCTGAGTCCGCGTCCTCGGCGGAGTAGAAGCCCCCCTCAGGGGAGGTCATGTCGCGCAGGAGGTAGTCGAGGGTCTCGACGGCGATGCGGCGGTAGAACTCGTCGCCCGTCGCCTCGTAAGCCTCCAGGTAGAGCCGTGCGAGCAGGGCGTTGTCGTAGAGCATCTTCTCGAAGTGCGGGACGAGCCAGTACTCGTCGACGGAGTAGCGGGCGAAGCCGCCGCCGAGGTGATCGTAGATGCCGCCGTTCGCCATGCTCCTGAGCGTCAGCTCGGCCCCCGAGAGCGCCGAGCGGTCCCCGGTCCTCGCGTGGTGGCGGAGCAGGACCTCCAGGTTCATCGCCTGGGGGAACTTCGGCGCCCCGCCGAAGCCGCCGAAGCGGTTGTCGAGCTGCCCGACGAGCGCGTTCGCCGCGTCGTTGAGCAGCCCCTCCGAGAGTCCGGTCCGGGGGATGGAGGCGCTGGTCGCCGCCTGGAGGTACTCGCGGACCCCCTCGGCGCTCTTGAGGACCTCGTCGCGGCGGTTCTTGTAAGCATCGGAGAGGCTCGTGAGGATCTGCCCGAAGGCCGGCATCCCGCGGCTCGGCACTGGCGGGAAGTAGGTTCCGGCGTAGAACGGCGCGCCGTCGGGGGTCATGAAGACCGTCATCGGCCAGCCGCCGTGGCGCGTCATCGCTTGCGTCGCGGCCATGTAGATGGAGTCGACGTCCGGCCGCTCCTCGCGATCCACCTTGATGCTGACGAAGCCCTCGTTCATGAGCCTCGCCGTCGCCTCGTCCTCGAAGGACTCCCGCTCCATCACGTGGCACCAGTGGCACGCCGAGTAGCCGACGCTCAGGAGCACGGGCTTGTCCTCGGCCCGAGCCTTCTCGAAGGCCTCCTCCCCCCACGGGTACCAGTCCACGGGGTTGTCCTTGTGCTGCAAGAGGTAGGGGCTGGTCTCGTTCTCCAAACGGTTAGGCATGCGCTCCTCCGGACTCCCGGGTGTCGTTCTCGCGTTGCGTGACGTATACCACGGCTCCGCGGCCCAGGTCGGGGCTTGTAGGCGCTTCGGCTTGTCGGCGATCTGCACGCCGCCCCGGAGCTCCGCTTCTCCGCCACGCTCCTCCGGGGGCCGGGCGTGCGCCGTTTTGCCCGCGATTGCCGGGCTTGCGAGAGCGCGGGTTTGGGCAACTAAGTAGAATCGCAATACACGCCATGAGAACCGTATCTATGGTGCGGATGACCCTCCAGGAGGCTGTGACGCGGATGAACGATTGGGCCGATGTGCTTGGTCGCGCCGTCGAGGCTACGAGGAACGGCGTCCTCGTCACCGACGCGCGGCTCCCCGACAACCCCATCGTCTACGCCAACCCCGCCTTCGAGCGCATCACCGGCTACACCGTAGGGGAGGTGGTCGGGCGCAACTGCCGGTTCCTGCAGGCTTCGGACAGGGACCAGCCGGCGCTGGAAGAAGTGCGGGCCGCCATCAGGGAGGAGAGGGATTGCAGGGTGGTCGTGCGCAACTACCGCAAGGACGGCACCCTCTTCTGGCAGGAGTTGAGCATCTCCCCCGTGCGCGACGAGTCCGGACGCCCGACCCACTTCGTGGGCATTCAGGACGACGTCACCGAGCGGAAGCTGGCCGAGGCGCGGCTGGCGCACGAGGCCCTGCACGATGGGCTGACCGGCCTGCCCAACCGCGCCCTGTTCGCGGACCGCCTCCGGGAGATCCTCTCCCAAGAGTCGCAAGATGGGGAGCGTCGGGCCACGGTCCTCTTCCTGGGGCTGGAGAACTTCGGGGCCGTCAACGAATCCTTCGGGCGCGACTTCGGAGATCGCCTGCTCGAATCGGTGGCTATTCGCCTGGAGGGTTGCCTCGGGGAGGAGGTCACCGTCGCGCGCGCCGGCGGGGCCGCGTTCGTGGTCCTGCTCGGGGGTGCCGCCGGGACCGAAGACGCGAAACGGGCCGCCGAGAACATCCTGGGGGAGCTGCGCACACCCTTCGCGTCCGAAGAGGGCGAGGTAATCGTCGGGGCGAACATTGGCATCGCTGCGAGCACCACCGCGCCCGGGATCGTCCATCCTCGCGGCCTGATCCGCTCGGCTGAGGTGGCGATGTACCGCGCGAAGAGCCAGGGCGGGGGGCGTTACGAAGTCTTCGAGCCCCGCGCCGAAACCCCGGATTAGTCAGGAGGATCGGACGTTGGCTGGTCCGCTTCGAACCTCCGGACAAGCGTGCCCGCGGTACGCGCGGGTTCGTGATGGCCGGGTGGATGGGCGAACGACCAAAACCCGGCGAGCTGGCGGTGAGATATTTTGCGGCTCTCCGGGTAGATAGCGTGGATCGGGCATCGTAGATCGTACTTCTCCGGTAAGGAGGGGCGATGGAAAGTAATCGCGCCGTAGCCGTGCTTCCAGAGAACAAGCGCCTACGGCTCCTCTCTGGGGTTGACGTTTTCGAGACGCTACCCCAAGAGGAGTTGCTCTCCCTTGCTCGCGTCTGCAAGCCGGCCCGATACGGGGCGGGGAGAACCATCTTCGAGCCCGAGACCTCCACCCAGGAGGTGTTCGTGCTGGAGGAGGGGCAGGTGCGGACCTACAGAACGGACCCGCGCGCGCGGGAGGTAACCCTCGCCATACTGGGGCAAGGGACCGTCTTCGGCAGGCTCGGCACCGGGGATCAAGCGCAGGGGGCATACGCGCAGGCCGTGGTGTCGTCGGTCGTCTCCGCTCTGGGCAAGGAGGATCTGGAGCACCTCGTGAAGAGGAGGCCCGAGGTGGGTCTGAGGTTGGCGGGCCTCGTAGACGAACGCCTATCCCTGAGCGAAGACCGGGCGACGGAGTTGATCCAGAAGGAGATCCCGGCTCGCCTGGCGAGCCTCCTCCTGCGGCTGGTCGAGTCCGAGGGGGTAGTGACGCGAGAAGGCTACAAGATCCCCACCCGCTACACCCACCACCAGTTCGGCACCATGATCGGGGCCAACCGCGAGGCGGTGACGCGGGCCTTCACCCTGCTTCGCAGGATCGGGGCAGTGGAAGTGGACGATCGCCTCATCCGCATCCCCGAACCGGACGTGCTCAGACGGGCCGCGGGGAGCCCGTAGCACGCGGGATCGACGGCGCGAGGCACGGGAGAGCGTGCCGCGGCGGCGACCCGTGCGGACCTCGCCACGAAACCCTCATCACGGCGCGGCCCGGTCATCCCGGACAGGAGAACGGCGCGCGGTGAGCGCTCGACCGCCTCACGGCTCGCCCGAGCCGCCGATCGTCTCAGGGGTCGAGTAGCGCGATGGTTGCCGCCCTCGCTCGTCTTCGTGTGCAGGGCATCCTGCGGCGGATCGCAGACCGGCGCGAGGCTCGCATCTAGCGTCCGCCGGCGGGCAAGAGGCCGAGTTCGGCGGCACGTCGAGCGGCCTGGCGGCGGTCTGCGGCCCCGAGCTTCCCGACGGCGTTAGCCACGTGAAACTTGGCGGTGCGCTCGCTGACGCGAAGAACCTCGGAGATCTGCCGGTTCGTCCGGCCCTGCGCGAGGAGCTCCAGGACCTCCCGCTCGCGCGCCGTGAGCGAGCGCAGGGCGAGCTCGGCGCGCTTGCGTTCGTCCACATCCTCCACCACGAAGATGAGGTAGGAAGGCTCTCCCGAAGGGTCGCGCACAGGAGAGACGCTCAGCTTCGTCCACAAGTAGCGGCCGCCTTTCGTAAGGTAGCGCTTGTCCATGGAGTACTCCGAGATCTCGCCTTCGAGCAGCCTCCGCGCGTTTTCGAGGTCGGCTTCGAGGTCGTCGGGGTGCGTGATGCTCTGGAAGGATTCGGCGAGCAGTTCCTCGCGGGCGTAACCCAAATTGTCGCAGAGCTTCCGGTTGACCCTTACCCAACGGCCGTCCGGAGCGACGTGCGCGATCCCGACCGCCGCTCCCTCGAAGGTCTTGCGGAACCGCTCCTCGCTCTCCTTGAGCCTGGCGACGGCGGCTTCGAGCTCGGCGGTCCGTTCGACGACCCGCCTCTCTAGCTCGTCGTTGAGGCGCCTCACCTCCTCCTCAGCCTCCACCCGCCCGGTCACGTCGCGCCAGACGGCGACCACCCCTCCGACCTCCGGTTGGGACAGGAGATTGTTGCAGAAGCCCTCGATGTGGCGCCAGGAGCCGTCCTTGTGACGGACTCGGAACTCAACGGGCGGACCGACCCCGGGCTTCGTCAGCACCTCGGCGAAGCCCGCCGTCATCTTCGGCACGTCGTCAGGATGCACCGCCTCCGGGGTGCCCCCGACGCCGCCCCGGGAGATGGCCTCCTCCGGCGTGTAGCCCAGTACGTGTTCCACCGACGGGCTGATGTAGCGCAACCGGGCCCCGGGGAAGTCGTAGATCGAGACGATGTCCGAGGCGTTCTCGACGACCAGGCCGAAGAGCACCTCCCGGTCCACGTCCCCCGTCCGGGCAGGCATGAAGGAGACACGGACCCCGCCCTGCCCCTCGCCGCCCGATAGGACGGCCATCTCCGTCCCCGCGGAGAAGGAGCTCCCGTCCCCCCTCAACAAGCGCAGCTCCCCGGCGAAGCGCCCGGTCCGGCCGAGCTGCTCCAGGGCGCCCTCGACCCGAGGGTCCGAAGGGTCGAGGAAGGCGCTACGCCCGGCCCCGAGGATCTCCTCCTGCCCGCGTCCCAGGAGCCGGCAGGCCCGCGCGTCGGCCTCCAGCACCCTCCCGTCGTCCGACAGAACGAGCACCGCGCCCGCATCCGCGCCGCCGGGCGCCCGTTCCATGCTTTTGTCCCTCATGCGACCATCGCCCCCCGTGCCGAAAGCGCCACAATCTCCCTCGATGCCCCTCGCGCGCATTCTAGCAGCGGCCCGAAAGGTTTCTCCACGGAAAAAGATCCGAAAACCTGTCCGAAGGACAGTTACGCCCCGCCCCGCCGCCCACTATGTTCACGTAGAGAAGAAGCTCCGTATCTAGCCCAATTGAGGGATGCGGCCTCTATCGGTGCTGCATTAGTCTCTTCGCACGACGCTTTGGGGGGAGAAGCGAGTGCCTGGCACCCCGATACGGAGCACGAAAACGGAAGGGCGAGCGGCATGATCGGGAGCGGGGCGAGCAGGGACAAGTGGACGACGGTGCTGGCGACGCTCGCGGCCTTCGCGGGTTCGGGGCGGGCCCGGCGCAGAGGACTGTCCCTTTCGCTGATCCTGGCGCTCGCGCTGGCGGGCGCGACCGCGCTCTCCCTGGTCGCGGCGTGGTCCGCCTCGGCGCAGGAGGCTCGCACGACGGTCACCGTCGACTCCGACGCCCTGACCATCACCGGCGACGACGGGGACCCGAAGGCGATAAACGGCGTGCCGTTCGCGGCCTCGGTCCAGGGTGGGATCGCGACCTTTTACGTAAAGGGCGACCTGAAAATCGCGGCGACCGACGACGTGAGGGCGGTCGGCCCCAACGCCGTCTCGCTCGTGGCAGGCAACGACGCCAACATTGCCGCCGGTGCGGCCTTCGACGTTTCCGCAAGTGGTGCGACTCCAGGGCCGGGGGGCGGCGGCGGTGGCGCCGCCGGGGCCGGGGGAAAGCCCGGGTGGGGCTCTCTCTTTGAGGGCGAAGGAGGACATACCGTGGAGGGACTCCAAGGGGGAGGCGGTGGGGCCGGCGGATTGCCTCCCTCCATCAGCTTCAAGTGCAACATCTTCTCGCCCGTCGAGGGGTTCGACGGCGGGGCCGGAGGCGCCGGCCGAGGAGGAGGGATTGACGACACTCGCAATTTCCTCGGGCTCTTGTCCGCCGTCGGACATCCCGGAATGAACGGAGCCTCGATCGAAGGCGCCGATGGCGTCGGGGGCAAGGGGGGAAATGGCGGCGACGTTGGCCTCGGCGGCAACATGTTCTTCCCCGGTTCTTATTTGCCTGGTCTAGGTAACCAATTCGTCGCACCCGGACGAGACGGCGCCCCCGGAAGCGGAGGCGGGGGCGGCAACGGACGTTTCTTCGACGGCACGGACGGAAGCGACGGCACGCGCGGCGGTGACGGCGGCCCGGGGAACGCCGGCGCCGACGGCTCCAGCGGCAAGGACGGCCGTGGGGGCGCCAACCCGTCAACGGGACCCGGTCTCACCGGCGGCGGCGGCGGCGGCTCCGGCGGCGGTGGCGGCAGCGGGAGCGGAGGCAGCGCAGGTGGCCGCGGAGGGAGCGGCGGTGGGGGCGGCGGTGGCGGCG
>CADCVI010000128.1 GCA_902806105.1 uncultured Rubrobacteraceae bacterium | reverse complement strand
GCGTCGTGACGCTCGGGCCGAGGGAGTACGAGGAGAGGCGCGTCGCCGCCGGCAACATCAACAAGCTGCTCGGGGAGATCAACGTGCAGATTCTGGGTGAGCTCGAAGATGAGGTGGAGCTCTTCGTGGTAGACGAGTTCGCAAGGGCTGCCAGATCGTACATTCAGGCCGGGGTGCCGAAGGGCGTTCGGCTCGTGGTGCGTCCGCGGGCGGAGGACGATGCGGCGGTAGCGGCGGCCTCCATCCTCGCGAGGTCGCGGTACTTGGAGGAGATGGACCGTCTCTCCGAGGCCGTCGGCTTCGAGCTCCCGCGAGGGGCGACGCACGTGATCGGGGCCGCGAGGCGGCTCGTCCGCGAGCGGGGAGAAGAGGCGCTGAAAGATGCAGCGAAGATCCACTTCGCGACCACGGAGAAGGTGCTCGGCGGCGCGGGGAGCCGGCGTGGAAGTTAGCACGGCCGCCCGCGTTCCGGCCCCGAGGTGGAGAGCTTGCTACCGTCGAGGGGTCGGCGTTGCGTAGCGGTCTCGTGACGCTGGCGCACTCGTTTCCACCGTGCGGCCCCTCGCTCCTCGTGGGGTGGATCCAGACGGCGTTGGTTTATGGAAGACGAGGAACGTATTGGAGGGGGCTTTCTTGATAGATCTTCGCAGCGACACCGTGACGCGGCCTACCGGGGCGATGCGCCGGGCGATGGCCGAAGCTCCGGTCGGGGACGACGTCTTCGGGGAAGACCCGACGATCAACCGCCTGGAGGAGTACGTGGCGGGGCTACTCGGCAAGGAGGCGGCGATCTACTGCCCGTCCGGGACGATGACGAACCAGATCGGCATCTTCGTCGGCACCAGGCGGGGGGAGGAGGCGATCCTTCACGAAGACGCCCACATCTTCAACTACGAGGCCGGCGCCCCCGCCCTCATCTCCGGCGTCCAGGTAAGGACGGTCCCCGGCGAGGGCGGCGTGGTGAGCCCGGAGACCCTGCGCGCCACCGTCCGGCCCGAGAACGTCCACTTCCCGCGCCAGACGCTCCTCTGTCTGGAAAACACGCACAACGTCGCGGGGGGCAGGATCTTCCCGCTCGAAGACTTCGCGGCGGTGGCCGACGAGGCACGGACCCTCGGGCTAAAGGTTCACCTCGACGGAGCCCGGCTCTTCAACGCCGCTGTCGCAGCCGGCACTCCCGCACGGGAGTGGTGCGAGCACGCGGAGACGGTCTCCGTCTGCTCCTCGAAGGGCCTCGGCGCCCCCGTGGGCTCCCTCCTCGCCGGGGACGAAGGGACGATCGAGGAGGCCCGCCGCGCCCGGAAGGCGTTCGGCGGCGGGATGCGCCAGGCCGGCATCATCGCGGCCGCGTCCCTCTACGCCTTCGAGAACAACGTCGAGAGGCTCGCCGAAGACCACGAGCGAGCCAAAAACCTCGCCCACGGCCTGCGGGAGGCCGGCTACGGGGTGGACGAGCCCGAGACGAACATCGTGCTTGTCGAGGTGGGGGAGACGGGGGCGTTTCTGAAGGACCTCGCGGCCGAGGGCGTGCTCGCCACCCCCTGGCACGGGGGCCGCATACGCCTCTGCACGCACCTCGACGTCGGGGATGCTGAGGTCGACGCGACGGTAGCGGCGGCGTCCCGGCTGCTCGTCGCCGGGGAGGGCGCCCGCTGAAGCCCCCCGGCTTCGACGTGCGTCCCGCCCCTCCGGACGACCTCGGCGGCGGGCTCGCGCTTCTGGAGGAGGTTCTGCGGGGGGGAGAGCCCGTTCCTGCACCGTTCGCAAAGCAGCTACGGGACGCGGTCGAAGGCGGAGACCTGGAGATGCTCGTGGCCCGGGAGGGCCCAGGGGTTGTCGTCGGCGTCGCGCTGCTCTCCTACGGGCTCAACGTCTCCGCCGCGGGGACGTTCGCCAGCATAGAAGAACTGCACGTAAGACCGGGGGCACGGCGCCGGGGCGTCGGGCGCTCGTTGCTCGCGGCGGTCGTGGAGCGTTGCGCCGCGCGGGGCGTCTCCTACGTCGAGGTCCAGACCGACGACGAGGCGGCGGGGTTCTACGAGGCTTCTGGTTACGAGCCGGAGGAGGGCGTGATCCTGCTCTCCTCCGGCTTGCCGCTCCGGTCTCAGACCCCGTAGCGCGGCCCCCACTGGATCTCTGTGCCCGGGAGGCGTCGGACGGTCTGCCTCAGTCGTCCGTCTCGCCCTCGTAGATCGCGAAGACCGCCCCCTGGGGGTCGCGGAGGACCGAGATCCTACCCGCACCGATGTCCAGCGGACCGGCCAGGACCTCGCCCCCCATCTCCTGCGCCCTCGCCATCGCGTCCTCGCAGGAGGCGACCGTGAAGTAGGCGAGCCAGAAGGGCGGGCTCGCGTTCTGCGACGGCATGATCCCGCCGTTCGACGAGCCCCCGTTCTTGATGGTCACGTAGACTACCTTGCCGTCGTCTTCTATGGGCTCCATCTCCCAGCCGAGGAGCGCTGCGTAGAAACCGGCAGCCGGGGAGGGCTCCGACGTCTGAAGGTCGTTCCAGGTGAGGCAGCCGGGGTCGTTGACCCGCCCCGCCCCGGCGTGCTGCATGGGTTCCCAGAGCGCGAGCCGCGCGCCCGACGGATCGTCCACGAGCGCCATCCTGCCCGCGTCCAGGACGTCGAAGGCCCCGCCGTGGACCGTGCCGCCGAGCTCGCTCGCCCTCGCCGCGGCGGCGGAGGCGTCCTCGACGCTCACGTAAGAGAGCCAGTGCGGCGAAACCCCCTCCTCGCGCTGGCGGGCGTCCATCTCGAAGAGGCCGCCGACGTAATCGTCGCCCCGGCGGAGCATGGTGTACGTCTCCGTCTCGCTGGCGGGCATGGCGTCCGCCTCCCAGCCGAACAGCTCGCCGTAGAACGCCTTGGCTCCCTCCGCGTCGGTCGTCGTGAGATCCACCCAGCAGAACGTCCCCGGCGCGTAACTCTCCCTCTTGCCCATGCTTCCTCCCCGTCGATGGTCGGTCGACAAAGTCCCTACGAGAAGGTTACTGGGGGGAGCCCCCATCTCAAGTAGCAGAACGGGTATCCGGGGAGGTTTTGTGAGGAGTGGGAGGCGCCGCGCGCGGCCCTTCCGCCTAGAACTCCTTGACCTCGTAGACGGAGACCTCGCGGAAGCCGAGGGTGTCGTAGAACTTGCGGGCACGTCCGTTTCCTGCGGCGACTTGCAGGGAGACCCCGTCGGCGCCCCTTTCGCGGGCCCACTCTGCGCAGGCGTCGACGAGGGCGCGGCCGAGCCCCTGGCTCCGGTGCTCGTGGGTCACGTAGATGTCCTCGACGGCGGCCCAGGTCTTCGGGGAGAAGGCGGGGGAGCCCTCGCGGATCTCGCCGGAAAGGAAGCCCACGACCTCCGCGGCCTCGCCAGTACCATCCGGGAGTTCGGCCACGTAGAGGCAGGAGTGTGCGCTGGATGAGAGGTCGGCGAGGAAGCGGCGCATGATCTTCTCGGCGTCCGGGGAGGTGGCGTAGACGGCATCGTAGCCCGTGTGCTCCTCGGCGCTCCTCATCCAGAGCGCCGCCGCAGCCGCCGCGTCTTCGCGCCGTCCCGGGCGTATGACGTAGCGTCCTACCGTCCCTCGCCTCTGCTCCATTTCTCCATCCTAGCGGATATACTGGCCGTCGTGTCGGAGAAGGGCCACTACGGAAGGTCGGAGGGGAAGCCGATAGGGCGCTTGCCGCTCGTCCTTCTCGTGCTCGTCGCGGGAATGACGACGCTCGCCGTCGAGATGGCGGCCAGCAGGCTCCTGGCACCGTACTTCGGGTCCTCGATCCTCGTCTGGGCCAACATCATTGGTCTTATCCTGATCTACCTGACCGCCGGCTACTACCTCGGCGGACGCTACGCCGACCGGCACCCCAACGGGCGGACCCTGACGAACATAACGCTCTCGGCCGCGGCGATAATCGCGGTCACGCCTTTCGTCGCCGGCCCGATAATGTCCGTGAGCGCCAGGTCCTTCGAGAGCCTCTCCGCCGGCGCCTTTCTCGGCTCGTTCGCCGCGACCCTCCTGCTCTTCGCCCCGAGCATAACCCTCCTCGGGATGGTCTCGCCCTTTGCGATCCGCCTGGCCCTGCGCGACATCGGAGAGGCTGGAGGGACCGCCGGGAACCTGTACGCCATCTCCACCCTGGGGAGCATCGCCGGCATCTTCCTCGCCGTCTTGCTGACCATCCCCGGCGTCGGCACCCGCGACACGTTCCTGATTTTCGGGGCCGTGCTCGCCCTCGCCAGCATCCTGGCGGGGCGCAGGAGCCTCATTCTGCTCCTGCTGCCGCTCCTGATGGTGGCGGCGACCTTCCTGCCCAACCAGATCAAACCGACCCCCGGCCTCCTCTTCGAGGACGACTCCTTCTACCAGTACATCCGCGTCGTCGCGACGGAGCGCGACGAGAACGGCCAACCAGATCCGAACGGCGAGCGCATCCTGCAGCTCAACGAGGGCTGGTCGGTCCACTCGACCTACAAGCCGGGACGGCTCCTCTCCGAGAACTACTGGGACTACCCGCTCTCCGTGCCGCTCCTGACCTCCCCCGAGCCGCCCCGCAACGCGCTCATCGTCGGGAGCGCCGCCGGGACGGTCTCCTCGGAGCTCTCGGACGTGTACGGGCCGATGGAGATAGATGGCGTCGAGATCGACGGGCGGGTGAACGAGGTGGGGTACAGGTTCTTCAACATGGACCGCGAGGGCCTCGACACCCACGCCGCCGACGGCCGCTACTTTCTGCGCGGTCCCGAGGCCGAGGATGAGTACGATCTCGTCGTTATCGACGCCTACCGCCAGCCCTACATCCCGTTCCACCTGACGACGCTGGAGTTCTTTGGTGAGGTCCGCGAGCACCTCTCCGAGCGCGGGGTCGTGACCATCAACGTCGGGCACACCCCGGGCGACCGCCGGGTGCCCGAGGCGATCTCGCGGACGATGAGCGAGGTCTACGGGCACGTCTATTCCTTCGATACGGGAGACTTCAACACGACAGTCGTCGCGACGATGGAGGAGACCGGGGCCGAGGCGCTGCGGGCGAACCTCGCCGAGGCCCCGGAGGTCGTGCAGCCCCTGGCGCGGGAGATCTCGAACGACATCGAGCCGACGAACGGTTCCGGCCCGATCCTGACGGACGACCGGGCGCCGGTGGAGTGGATGACGGACCTGATGATCCTGGACTACGTCCGGGGCGATACCTAGGGCCCACGGGGCTCGGGAGGGGAGAAGCATGGCATGGGCGCTTTCGGCCCTCGCCTTCGTGGCGGGAACGGCGATTACGGTTCAGTTCGCGGTGAACGCCGAGCTCCGTAAGGCGGCGGGCGGTCCGGTCTCGGCGGCGGCCCTCTCGTTTCTCGTCGGGACGGTCGTCCTGTTCGCCATCGTCGCCATCGCGCGCCAGACGCCGCAGTCGTTCTCCTCGCTCTCGGCGGCGCCCTGGTGGGCGTGGGTCGGCGGCTTGCTCGGCGCGTTCTTCGTGGTCTCGTCCGTCGTCCTGACCCCGAGGCTCGGAGCAGCGGCTACCTTCGGGTTCATCATCGCGGGGCAGATGATCACCTCCATAGTCCTCGACCAGTTCGGCCTCCTTCAGCTGCCGGTCCAGCCGGCGACCGCCCTCAGGCTAATCGGCGCGGCCCTCGTGGTCTCGGGCGCGTACCTCGTTCTGCGCTTCTGAGGCGCGGCACGAACGCGGTGAGCCCGCGCCCCGCCGAACCATACGGTTCTCCAGCCCTTATAATTTCCCTTCGGACAGGGTAGAGTTGCATGCTAGTAGGAGACGAGTGGGGAGGTCTGCTAAAGAAAAGCGTTCTGATGACCGATAAACACTGGGTATACAAGAAGGAACCCGTGGAAGATCGGCAGGAGAAGCCAGAGTAAAGCCAAAGCGCCAGGGCTCTTGAGAGGGATGAAAACCTCCCTGGAGTCGACGAGGAAGACGTTCATCGAGTTTTTCGGCGGATGCGTCTCGGCCTTCGGGCGGTCGATAGGACGGCGATAAATCCCGGCGGTGACGCCGGGGACAGAGTGCCGGTCCGGGCCCGTTAGCAACACCTGGCTTTCTTTCTCCATCTCCTGGAGTTCCCCCGTAGGGGCGTTCTCCGACGCCCTGGTTCGAGTGCTGGGAGGTGCTCTTTATGTGCGGAATCGTTGGTTACGTTGGTGGTGAGCGGTGCGTAGAGGTCCTGATGGAGGGGCTGAGGAACCTCGAGTACCGGGGGTATGACTCGGCGGGGCTGGCGCTCGCGGGTCCGGACGGGCTCCGGACGGCGAGGGAGGTAGGGCCGCTCAACAACCTCGCGGGGACGGTCGAGCAGAGCGACGCCGACTTCTTCAGCATGCGAAGCGGGGTCGGACACACGCGGTGGGCGACGCACGGGCGTCCGACCGAGGCGAACGCCCATCCCCACACGGGAGGCGGGGCCCCGGCCGGCCCGGAGGTCGCGGTCGTCCATAATGGCATTATCGAGAACTACGTCGAGCTTCGGGACGGGCTCAAGGCCCGCGGCTTCGAGTTCCGCTCCGAGACGGACACCGAGGTGATAGCGCACCTTCTCGGCGAGGGGGTGGCGGCTGGCGCCTCGTTGAAGGAGGCGCTAGTCCTTACGCTGGAGCACCTTCAGGGTTCGTTCGCGGTGGCGGCCGTGAGCGCCGCGGAGCCCGAAACCGTCGTCGCCGCGCGGCACCAGAGCCCGCTGGTGGTGGGCCTCGGCGAGGGCGAGAACTTCCTTGCCAGCGCGGTGCAGGCCCTGCTCGGCTACACGCGCCGTTTCCTGTTCGTCGAGAACGGTGAGGTAGTGGTGCTCTCGGGCTCTTCCGTGGAGCTCTCGACCCTCGACGGCAGGCCGGTCGAGCGGGAGACGTTCGAGGTCGACTGGAGCGCCGAGGCGATAGAGCTCGGCGGCTACGAGGACTTCATGCTCAAGGAAATCCACGAGCAGCCCGCCGCCCTTCAGGCGACGCTCGCCGGGCGCCTGGACGCCGATGGCTCCGTGGACCTCTCCGAGCTCGGGCTGGACCTCGCCGGGATCGAACGGGTGGTGGTGGTCGCCTGCGGCACCGCCTACCACGCGGGCCTGCTCGGCAAGAACGCTCTGGAGCGACTCGCCCGTGTCCCCGTCGAGGTCGCGGTGGCGAGCGAGTATCGTTACGGAGACCCCATCGGGGACGAGAAGACGCTCGTCATCGCCATCAGCCAGAGCGGGGAGACGACGGACACCCTCGGGGCGATAGAAGCCGCCCGCTCCCTCGGGGCTCGTGTGCTCGCCCTGACGAACACGCAGGGCTCCCTCATAACCCGCGAGGCCGACGCCGTGCTGCTGACCAAGGCCGGTCCCGAGGTCGGGGTCGCGTCGACGAAGGCCTTTCTCGCGCAGGTCGCGGCGCTGTACCTGCTCTCTCTCGGTATCGCGGGGGCGCGCGGGACGCGTCCGGCCGAGGAGCTGAAGGAGATCGGTCGGGCCCTCAGGCGCTCGCCGGAGAAGGTGGAGGAGTGCATCGAGCTTCTGGCGGAGCCGGGCCTGATGTCCAGGGCGGTCGGGGTCTTCGCCGGGGCGCGGTGCGCGCTGTTTCTCGGGCGCGGGCAGTCCTTCCCGGCCGCGCTCGAAGGGGCGTTGAAGCTCAAGGAGATCTCCTACCTCCCCGCCGAGGGCTACCCGGCCGGCGAGATGAAGCACGGCCCCATCGCCCTCGTCGACGAGCAGTGCCCCGTCGTCGCCATCCTCGGGGAGGGGACGCTGCGCGAGAAGACCCTCTCCAACGTCGAGGAGACCGTCGCGCGCGGCGCGCGGGTCATCTCGGTGGCCCAGGACGGCGACGTGGCCGCCGAGAGGATCTCGCAGGTCGTCCTCCCGGTGCCCTGGGTACCGGAGGCTATAAGCCCGCTCGTCTCCGTCGTGCCGCTCCAATTCCTGGCCTACCACGTAGCCAAGGCCCGCGGTCTCAACGTCGACAAGCCCCGCAACCTCGCCAAGAGCGTGACGGTCGAGTAGCGAGCCCCTAAGCCCAAAGGCAATGCGGCGGCCCTTCGACCCCCGCGTCGAAGGGCCGCCATGTTACGTGACGGGTCCTCCTGGGAGAATGAGCGCGAGGCTTGAGGTCGAGTTCGCGTGAAGGGGTAGCTTGTGAGGCGAGGAATACGCTCTGCTCGTGACGTCGCTTTGATCTCCGTTTGCCTTTTCGGGCTCACGGTCGCGCCTGCGCTCGCCGGGCTTCAAACCTCCTCAGGGACCCTGGCGTCTTGCTCGGGAGGCGGTGTCGACGTGGATCTCGTGGCGACGGGTACGGTCGAGGATGTGGCCTCGTCCCGAACCGAGGTCATGGTGGAGCGGGTTCTGATGGGCGACAAGACCTACGCTGGGAAAAGACTGGTCATCCAGACAGATTCGGGCACGAACTCAAGCATCTCCGAGGAGGTGAAGTTTCGGGAGGGGG
>CADCVI010000127.1 GCA_902806105.1 uncultured Rubrobacteraceae bacterium | reverse complement strand
CTTGTGCCTAGCATGCTACAATTTTGCGCTCGCGACCGTTAATACGCGCAAGGAGATTTCTTTTCATGGAACGACAAAGAGTTTTGGTGACGGGTGGGGCCGGGTTCCTCGGGATAAACTTGATCCGCCACCTCATGGCGCGGGGCTTTGCCTGCGCCTCCCTGGACGTCGAGGAGTTCGACTACCCGGAACGCGACAGCGTGGAGACCGTCAAGGGCGACATTCGCGACAGGACGGCCCTCGACCGGGCGATGGAGGGGGTGGACTTCGTCGTGCACACCGCAGCCGCCCTGCCCCTCTACTCCGCCGAGGACATCCACACCACAGACGTGGAGGGGACGAGGAACGTCCTGGACGCGGCCCAGAGGCATGGGGTGAAGCGGGTCGTACACGTCTCCTCGACGGCGGTCTACGGGATACCGGATCATCACCCGCTCTACGAGGACGACAAGCTGGAGGGGGTCGGGCCGTACGGGCAGGCAAAGATCCAGGCGGAGATGGTGTGCCTGGAGTACCGCGCCCGTGGCCTCGTCGTCCCGATCATCCGTCCGAAGTCGTTTGTCGGGCCGGAGCGGCTCGGGGTCTTCGCGCTGCTCTACGATTGGGCATACACCGGCCACAACTTCCCGATGATCGGGAGCGGCAACAACCGCTACCAACTTCTCGACGTCGAGGACCTGTGCGAGGCCATCTACCTGACCCTCACCCTCCCCGAGGCCCAGGTCAACGACACCTTCAACATCGGGGCCGAGGAGTTCACGACGATGAAGGGCGACTACCAGGTCGTCCTCGACCACGCGGGACACGGCAAGAAGGTCGTCGGCTTCCCGGCGGCACCGGCGATCTGGGGCCTGCGAATCCTCGACAAGCTCAAGATCTCTCCGCTCTACAAGTGGGTCTACGAAACGGCCTCCAAGGACTCCTTCGTCTCCATCGAGAAGGCGAAGAGGCAACTCGGGTACGCGCCCAAGCACTCGAACAAGGACGCCCTCCTCAGAAACTTCCGGTGGTACCTGGAGAACCGAAAGCGCTTCGAAAACTCCTCCGGCGTCTCCCACAGGGTGCCGTGGAAGCAGGGTGCCGTCGGCCTCCTCAAGCGTTTCTTCTAGGAGAAGCCCCCCGGCACCCATCGGTACACAGAAATATGTAGGTTTGACTGCCGGGGTATTCATATTTTCTATGAAAGCGCAATAAAGGGGCTCGCCGAGTGATCCGGCGAGCCCCTTTCGGCGTAAACTTTTCTGAAGACGGGTCGGACATAGCTGCGCGTTTTTCGCACTTCAGCTGCTTTCACGTCAATTTAAGCGCCCGGCCCGTCTCTTCATTACGACTCACGCTCATGCGTATGCGTTACGCCAAAAGTGCCTGAACAACGAGCCGGTCCCGGATCATCTCAGCGAAACCAAGGCATCTCGCCTTCGCACTACCACAAGCAACGCACTTTTCGGCATCGGAAGAGTGCTGAGCACTGCCGAACCCTACCCCGAACATCCGAAGAGCCGAGGCGTATGAAGCCGCGGCTCTCCAAAGAACGTTCTCTCGGTGGATATTACGGCTGGACGAAGATCACTATGTCGCCGCCGCTCAAGACGTCAACCGCGACAACGTCGCTTATGGCGATGTCGTTGGCGTTGAGGAAATCGGTTAGTACGGTGTTGTTGTTCAGGAAGTTCTGAAGCGTAACGACGTTGTTGCTCAAGATCGGGCTGTTGTTCAGCACGTTGTTGAGCGAGTCCTTCACCGTCACGACTTCGATGTTCTGGTCCCCGTTGGGGCTCAGCACACGGAGTTCGTTCAGCGTGTCGTCAACCTGTACGACCGCCGCGACCACACCGGCGGCCCCACCAGACTGGTTCGTCGGGCTGGGTGCTGCCAGTGCAGGTGCCGCTACGGTGAGCGTTAGGGCACCCGCTGTCAATGCAGCGGCCAACCGCGCTTTCTTGCTCTTCATTTGTTACCTCCAGAGAGGTAGCTTTCACGTCGCAAGGAAACGTACCCCACCATGCATCAGCCCTAAACACGACCTCCCGAATTTCCCGGTTGCACGACCCGAGGGGGTCCATGCCGGAGGTGAGACCGGGCTCGTTCGCGGTCTCCCTGGATCGACCCGGTGCTACGCCAGGCCGCCGAAGTGCCGTCCCGTTTGGTACAGGAGCGGGACGGCCTGCAAGCGTTACCCGGGCGGAGTTCAGCGCTGGTTCAGCAGCTCCGAGGCGGCTTGATCGATCATCCACGTCGGGCCCTCCGCCGGGCGGACGAGTTTGGCCGGGTAGTCTCGCGGGTCGGCGTCTCCTTCGAGGATCTCCCTCAGGGCCTCGGCCTTTCCCTCGCCAGCTACCAGGAAGAATGCTTTACGAGCGGCGTTCAGCGTAGGAACGGTCAGGGTCAGGCGGGTGGTCGCGAGCTTCTCGACGGGGTTCTCCACGGCCCAGCGATCGTATACGTCGAGGGCCGGGGTGCGTGGGAAGAGGCTGGCGGTGTGCCCGTCGTCGCCTATGCCGAGCATCACGAGGTCCAGGCCGGGCGGGCCGCCGAAGAACGACGTGAGTTCCTGCTCGTACAGAGAGGCGGCTTCGGGGGGCGGGAGCTCGCCGCGCATGCGGTGGACGGAGCCTACGGAGACTCGCGAGAGGAGCGCCTCGTGGGCCATACGGTAGTTCGAGTCCTCGTGGTCCGGGCCGACGGCGCGCTCGTCACCGAAGAAGACGTGGACCTTGCTCCAGTCGAGGTCGGACGGGGAGCCGTATTCCGAGGCGAGGGTCTCGAACGTAGCTCTCGGGGTCGAGCCACCGGCGAGGGCGACCGTGAAGCGGCCGGAGCCCTCGATGGCGGCCTTCGCCTCCTGAACGAAGGCCGCCGCTGCTGCTACCGCGAGTTGTTCGACGTTCTCGTGGACGCGCACGTCGTTCTGCTGCGTCATAGGTTCAGGATCTCCACGGCACGATGGAGCGCCGCCTCGTAGATCTCGTCGCGGGCGACGAGCCTGAGCTCCTCGCCGAGCAGGGCGCCGGTATCCGAGGGGCCGAGGTGGACCGTGCGCTCGCCTACGGGCTCGTCGCCGCGAAGTACGGTGGAGCGGGCGTCGGTAGATTCCCTGTGGCGGGAGACCTCGAAGGAGAGGCCGTCGTCGCAGCGGAGCCGCACCGTGCGCAGGGCCGCGTCGGAGTCGTTCGGGGTCAGGAGTACGGTGACGGTACCGGACGGCCCCGCGAAGGTCAGCTCGCGCCCGCCTTCGTCCGTGCGGGAGGCAGCTTCCGGGCGCCAGCCCAGGCAGGAAGAGAGCCAGCCCGCGAAGAGCAGGGCGCGGCTCCTGGCGTCGGGGGCGTACTGGACCTCGACGCGGCGGATCCTGCCGAGCTCCCCGGCCCTCTCGGGGGGTGTGAAGAGGTCCCTGACGAGTGATCGCCACGGCGAGAGGGCGGCCCACTGCAGATCGCCCACCGCGGGGGTCTCCTCGTGCCCCACGAGGTCGGCGACGGCCCGCAGGGAGCTCTCGGGATCGGGGGCGGCGCCGGTGTCCAGGACGATGCGGCCGGCGAGGGCGGCCATGCCGTCGCATTTCGGCGAGGCCGGGGTGTTGCCGTTCGGGTACCAGAGGAAGACGGGGAGATCCGGGAGCAGGAGGGGGCCTGCGAGGCTTTCGAGGTGTCTGGCGGGGGGCCCCTCGACGTGGAGGGTCACCCCCTCGGCGCAGACGTTGGTGCCCGCTCCGCCCCGAACGTTGCAGAAGACGGAGATCCCGATCTCCAGGTTGGCGCGCTCCTCCTCGGGGTCGGAGATCATGACGAGCGCCCTCGAGGGGTAGCGCCCCGAGAGCTCGTTGATGACGCGGGTCACGCCCTCGGCCGACTCCTCGTCCGTCACCACGATCAGGTTCAGGACGCTCGCCCGGGCACCGATGGTGCCGTCGTCGTTCGCCCTGAGGCGCGAGAGCCCCCGCTCTATCTCCGACAGCGACATCGCGCCCCCGCCGCCATCCCCGACCGTCCGGAACTCGCCGATCATGGCCGCCTCCATCCCCGTCCGTCGCGTTCGAGCAGCTCTTCGGCCTCCTCGGGACCCCAGGTTCCGGCGGGGTAGAAGGGTATCTCCTTGCTCTCGGACCAGTGCTTCATCACGGGCTCCAGGATGCTCCACGCCCCTTCCGTCTCGTCCGCCCTTATAAAGAGTGTCGGATCGCCGAGCATCAGGTCGAGGAGGAGGCGCTGGTAGGCGTCGGGTGCCTCCTCCAGAAAGGCCGAGCCGTAGAGGAGGTCCATGTTCACCGAGCGGACCTCGAAGCGAGACCCGGGGACCTTCGCGCCGATCTTCAGGGAGACGCCCTCGTCGGGCTGCACCCTTATGACGAGCACGTTCGGCTCCAGGCCCTCCGTCCCGGTCCTCGCGAACGGGGTGTGGGGTGCGGCGTTGAACTGGACGGCGATCTCGGTCGCCTTCTTCGGCATGCGCTTGCCGGCGCGCACGTAGAACGGCACCCCGGCCCAGCGCCAGTTGTCCACGAAGAGCCTGAGCCCCACGTAGGTCTCGGTGACGGAAGAATCCGAGACGTTCTCCTCCTCGCGGTACCCGGATACCTCCTTGCCCCAGACCCACCCGCGCTCGTACTGGCCGCGCACGGAGAAGCGCTTGACCTCCTCCTCGTCCATGCGGCGCACCGCCCTCAGGACCTTCACCTTCTCCTCGCGCACGGACTCGGCGTCGAAGGCGACCGGCGGCTCCATCGCGGTGAGGCAGAGGACCTGCATGAGGTGGTTCTGGACGATGTCGCGCAGCGCCCCGGCCTCCTCGTAGAAGGCGCCGCGGGTGCCCACGCCGATATCCTCGGCGACCGTGATCTGAACGTGGTCCACGAAGTTCTGGTTCCATATGGGCTCGAAGATGCCGTTGGAGAACCTGAGGGCCAGAATGTTCTGGACCGTCTCCTTGCCGAGGTAGTGGTCGATGCGGTAGATCTGGCGCTCCTCGAAGTAGCGCTGTATCCCCGAGTTGAGCTCCCTGGCGCTCTCGAGGTCGCGCCCGAAGGGCTTCTCGATCACGATCCGGGCGTAACCCTCCCCCTCGCCCCGGTTCATCCCCGCCTCCCCGAGCCGCTCCACGATCGTCGGGAAGAGGGAGGGCGAGGAGGACAGGTAGAACACCCGGTTCCCCTGGGTCCCCCGCTCCTCGTCGAGCTCGCTCAGGAAGCTCCTCAACTCCTCGTAGGTCTCGGGCTTTTTGGAGTCGCCCGCGAGGTAGAAGATCCCCTTGGAGAACGACTCCCACACGTCGTCGCTCACCTCCCCGTCGCGCTGCTCTTCGAGGGCCTCGCGCAGACGGTCGCGGAACTCCTCGTGGCTCATCGAGCTGCGCGAGAGGCCGACGACGGCGAACTCCATCGGGAGCCTGCGCTGCGCCGCGAGGTCGTAGAGAGCGGGGATGAGCTTGCGCCGCGTCAGGTCACCCGAGGCCCCGAAGATGACCATCGCCCCCGGCTCGGGCGCCCTCGGGAGCCGCCTGTCGTCCCGCAGGGCTTCGGGTGTGATCTGGATCTGGGCCACTTCGGGCTCCCCCTTACTTTGGCTCCGGGTACTTCGTCGACGCCTCCTGGATGGCGTGGCCGCCGAACTGGCCGCGCAGGGCGGCTATAACCTTCATGGCGAAGGAGTCGTCCTGGCGGGAGGAGAACCTGGCGAAGAGCGAGGCGGCGATGACGTGAGCCGGGACGTCCTCGTTTATGGCCTCAAGGATCGTCCAGCGGCCCTCGCCCGAATCCTCGGCGTAGCCGCGGACGCTGTCGAGGTGGCCGTCCTGCTCGAAGGCGGCCTCGGCTAGCTCAAGCAGCCAGCTTCTGACGACGCTCCCCTGGTTCCACAAGCTGGAGATGGCGCGAAGATCGAAGTCGTACTGGCTCTTCTCCAGGATCTCGAACCCCTCGGCGTAGGCCTGCATCATCCCGTACTCGACCCCGTTGTGGACCATCTTCGTGAAGTGACCGGCGCCTGCCTCACCGAGGTAGGCGTAGCCGTCCGGCGGCGCGAGGGTCTTGAGCGCGGGCTCGACGTGCTCGAACGCGCTGGCGTCTCCGCCGACCATGAGGCAGTAGCCGACCTGCAAGCCCCACACGCCCCCGCTCGTCCCCTGATCCAGGAACCGTATGCCCTTCTCGCGCAGCATCTCGGCCCGGCGAACGGAGTCCCTGAAGTACGAGTTGCCGCCGTCGATGAGGATGTCGCCCTCATCCATCATGTCCGCGAGCTTCAAGAGCGCCTGCTCGGTCACGTCGCCGGCCGGGACCATCACCGTGATGGCGCGCGGCCCGTCCCCGGAGAGCTTCTCGACGAGCTCCTCCATCGAGTAGGCCCCCTCGGCCCCGTCCTTGACGACCTCGTCCACCGGACCCGGCGAGCGGTTGCCCGCGACTACCCGATGCTCGCCGTCCTTCACCAGGCGCCGCGTCATGTTCGCGCCCATCCTGCCGAGACCGTAAAAACCTACGTCCATGTATTCCTCCCTCTGGTCGGAGAGCCATCCGGCTCCCCAAACGCTGCCATCAGTGGCTCCCAGCCCTCATCTGTGCCGAGCGGCACCTCGTCCGGTAGCCCTTGTTCGCCACGGTTTGCGGGGGCTCTCAGGACCAACGGCGAGCCCCTGCCCGCCTACTCAAGGACCTCGTGGGAGCCGGAGCGGGGCAAGGCTTCCTGTGGTCCCCGAGTTCCGGGAATTCCTTGCGGTCCGCCGAAGGGTAGAGCTCGAAGACCGCGCTGGCGGGGTCGCTCTCGGGGGCGGCCCGGATGCCACTCCCGTCGACCCCCACGCTCTGCCCCACCCCGGACAGATCCCGCAAACGCTTCCTCATCGGCCTTTCTCCTCAAGTATCGGACGACCACGGGGTTATACCGATCCTCCGCCAAGTCTACACCCGCCGGGGATGGAGGACCGTGCCACGGGCGAGGCCGGCGCCGGAAGGTCGCATATAAATGCGTGATTGTTGACTAACCATTGATTGTGTGGGATCATTCACCCTCTGATCGTGGTGCAAGCGCCCAGAAACAGGTAGGAGGGGTTAAGCATATCTTTTTGACAGCGGTAGCTATACGCGGCGTCTCGTGCGGCCGTCCCCCCGGGGCTCGGGTCAGAGTCGAGTCCTCGCTGGGAGGTAGCATGGTTTTGCATGTTCGGTTTGTGGGGGTGGGGGCATCGTGAGCTTCGTGGAATACCTGGCCTCGCGCTGGGACAACTTGTTGGAGACCTCCATCGAGCACGCCGAGGTCGTGCTGCTCTCGCTGGCGATAGCGGCCCTGATTGGGGTTACGCTCGGGGTGTTGACGTACAGGAGGCCGGCGGCGGCCCAGACCGTACTGGCGGTCGCATCGGCGGTCTTGACCATACCGTCGTTCGCGCTGTTCGGGCTCCTGATCCCGATCCTCGGTCTCGGGTACAAGCCGACGGTGGTGGCGCTCTCGGCGTACGCGGTGCTCTCCATCTTGAGGAACACGATCGTCGGGTTGCGCTCCGTGGATCCTGCGGTTACGGAGAGCGCGAAGGGGATGGGTTTCAGCTCGTGGCAGCAGTTGACGAAGATAGAGCTGCCGCTCGCGTGGCCGGTGATCCTCGCGGGCATCCGGGTCTCGGCGCTGCTCATCCTCGGCATCGCGGCTATCGCCGCTTACGTCAACGGGCCGGGGCTAGGGGGGGACATCTTCTCCGGGCTCAGCAGGGTAGGGGGGGCCAACGCCCTCAACCTGGTGCTCGGCGGCGTCCTCGGCATCGTCGTGCTCGCGCTCGTCTTCGAGGCGGCATTCGCTCTACTCGGCAGGTTGACAACCTCTAGGGGGATAAGTTGATGCACGGAACGAACGGCAACGGCAGGGTCTCCGGCGGCAAGAGGGAGGCCATGATCCGCTTGGAGGACCTCTCCAAGACCTTCCCGGGGCAGAGCGAGCCCGCGGTCGAGAAGCTCTCGATGGAGATCTACGAGGGCGAGATCGTCGTCTTCGTCGGGCCGTCGGGCTGCGGCAAGACCACGACGATGAAGATGATCAACCGGATCATCGAGCCGAGCTCCGGCAGGATCTTTATAGAGGGCGAGGACGTGACGCGGGCCGACGCGGACAAGCTGAGGCGCCGCATCGGCTACGTCATCCAGCAGATCGGCCTCTTCCCGCACATGACCATCGCCGACAACATCGCGACCGTCCCCCGGATGCTCGGCTGGGAGAAGAAGCGGATCTCCGACAGGATAGACGAGCTCATGGACACCGTCGGGATCGAGCGTTCGTACCGCGGGCGCTACCCGAAGGAGCTCTCGGGCGGTCAGCGCCAGAGGATCGGGGTGGCGCGGGCGCTTGCGGCCGACCCGCCGATCATGCTCATGGACGAGCCGTTCGGCGCCGTCGACCCGATAAACCGCGAGAGGCTCCAGGACGAGTTCCTCAGGCTCCAGCAGGAGATAAAAAAGACCATCGTCTTCGTCACGCACGACATCGACGAGGCCATAAAGATGGGCGACCGGATCGCCATCCTGCGCGACCGCAGCGCCATCGCCCAGTACGACACGCCCGAGCGCATCCTGACCGACCCTGCCGACTCCTACGTCGAGAACTTCATTGGCTCCGGTGCCTCCCTCAAGCGCCTGAGCCTCAGCCGGGTGCGGGACATAGAAACTACGGACTGGCCCGTGGCGGGTCTCGCCGACAGCCACGAGGCGGTGCGGGAGAAGCTGCGCCGCAGCGGGAAGGACTACGTCCTCCTCCTCGACGGGCAGCAGAAGCCCAAGCGCTGGGTGAGCGCCGACGACGTCGCGCTGGACAGCGTCCCGCTCGGGAGCGCCGGGTGGCCGGCGGTCGCCATCGTCGAGGAGAGCGCCAGCTTGTACGACACGCTGGACACCATGATCACCTCCTACAAAGGCTCGGCGATCGTGGTGGATGGCCGTGGCCGGTACCTGGGCGTAGTGGACTTCGAGCGGGTCCTGGCCGCGATAGAGACGATGCGGCCCCACAACGACGACCAGCCGGTGCGGAGCGGGGCGTGAGGAGCCCCCAGAAGCAGCAGGACACGCCGCTCGCCGGGGTGTCGCAGCCGGGTGCTGCGGTCCCCGACCTGCCGTTGGCGGCCGACGGGACGACGGGACACAAGGGTCCGTCGCGGGCATGGAAGCTGGCGCGCTACCTCACGATGCCGCTTATCCTGGCCCTCGTGTGCGCTGGCCTTTACCTGTGGGTGGGGAGCCTGGAGCTCGACAGCATCGAGCGGCGCTCCCTGAACGCAGAGGTCATCACGAGCAGGCTCTTCCGACACCTCCAGATCACGGTCGTCGCGACCCTGGTCGTGGTGGTGCTCGCGGTAGCGGCCGGGGTGATGCTGACGCGGCCCGCGCTGCGCTGGATGACCCCCTACGTGACCGCCGTGGGGAGCACCGGTCAGGCGATACCGGCCATCGGCGTGCTCGTCCTGATCGTGCTGCTCCTCGGCGAGTCCGGCTTCAGGGTAGCCGTCTTCGGCCTCGTTCTTTATGCGTTCCTGCCGATCCTGACGAACACGATGGTCGGGATACAGCAGGTGGACCGGGCGACCGTCGAGTCGGCGCGCGGCATGGGGATGACGAAAAAAGCCGTGCTGTTTCGCATCGAGCTGCCGCTCGCCGTCCCGATCATGCTCGCCGGCATAAGGACCGCGCTCATAATCGTGGTCGGCACGGCGACGCTGGCGACGTTTATCAACGCGGGCGGGATGGGCGACATCATCAACACCGGAATAAAAACGAGCCGCGAGTCGATCCTTATCACCGGCTCCGTCCTGACCGCCGTCCTGGCCCTCGGCATCGACTACCTGGCCGGCATCGCCGAGGACGTCCTGAAGCCAAGAGGTTTGTAGCGATGCGCTGACGAACCGAGCGGCCAGCGCTACACGTCGTGGAAGAAACTTGAGGAGGACTATGGTGGGACGGATGAATAAAGCTACTCTGCGGGTCGTGGGCCTTCTGGCCGTTATGACGGTTGCCGTCGCGGGCTGCGGCGGCGGGGGCGGAACTGGCGGCGGCGGCGGGGGCGGGAGCCTCTCCGAGGTGGATCTCTCGGACGCCACCATCGTCGTCGGGTCGAAGGACTTCACCGAGCAGTTGATACTCGGGCAGATCACGCTCCAGGCCCTGGAGGCGACCGGTGCGACGGCGGAGGACCAGGTCGGCCTGGCCGGCACCGACGCGGCGCGGGCGGCGCTCGTCGCCGGCGACATAGACATGTACTGGGAGTACACGGGGACAAACTGGATCAACCACCTCAAGAACACCAAGCCGATCCCGGACCCCGTGGAGCAGTACGACGCGGTCGTCGAGGCCGAGAAGGAGAACGACCTCGCGGTGCTCGAACGCGCACCGGCGAACAACACCTACGCCCTCGCGGTGCGCTCGGAGGCGGCCGAGGACCTCGGCGTCAAGACCCTCTCGGATATGAAGGCCTTTATCGAGGAGCGGCCCGAGGAGGCGACGGTCTGCGTCGAGAGCGAGTTCAACTCGCGCGATGACGGGCTGCCGGGCATGGAGAAGACCTACGGCTTCGAGTTCCCCGATGAGAACGTCAAGCTCTTCGACACCGGCGTGGTCTACACCGAGACCGACAAGGGCGAGGAGTGCAACTTCGGCGAGGTGTTCATCACCGACGGCCGCATCCCGGCCCTCGACCTCACCGTGATCGAGGACGACAAGAAGTTCTTCCCGGTCTACAACCCGGCCGTGAACGTCCGCCAGGAGATCTACGACGAGTACGGCGAGCAGCTCGACCAGGTCTTTACCCCCATATCGCAGGCGCTTGAGAACGAGACCCTGGCCCAGATGAACGCCGCCGTCGACGTGGACGGCGAGCTCCCCGAGGATGTCGCCGAGCAGTGGCTCACCGACAACGGCTTCGTCGAGTAACCTGACGGAGCCCCGCTAGCCTTCGGCGAGCGCGGGGCAGAGAGTAAAGGTTGCGGGAGGTCGACCCTCCCCTGACCCGGAGAAGGGACCTTCCGATCTGGAAGGTCCCTTCTCTTCTGGAGTGCCCCCGGGCTGGTGGCACTCGCCTTGAGACGTTGGTCAGGAGATCCTCACCAGCCCGGAACACGGGTCCACACCCCATGACAAAGGGGCGCGCGCGGAAGTTCCGTTACGGAGCACCGTAAAAACCGGGGAAGATCCCGATTACTCCGCGGTATCCGCCTCGATCCTATCCCTTACCGGGCAGCCCGAAGGTCTTGCGTCGACACTGGGTCGGGTCCTGCGGCAGCGAAGCCCCAGGCTACCCCGAAGGAGCTCCCTCGGGCCTCCTCGTCCCCTCGTCTACCCGTTGGCCTGTTCGGCTTTGCCCTTGGCGGCAGCCCGGTTGGCCGCCTGCGCTGCCTCCTGGGCCGCATCGCCCGTCGCCTGCCCGCCCTCCTCGGCGGCGTTGCTCGTAGCTTCGGCACCCTGCTGGATGGCCTGGCCTGCCGTCTGCAGGTTGCTCTGAGTCGCCTGTGCAGCCTGTCGTATCGTCTGCTGGTAGAACGACATCGCAGAGTTCAGGAAATCTGAGTAGGCGTTCGCCGACTCGGACGCCAGCGTCTCGAAGGCCTGCTGCTGGCGCTGGCCCTGCTGTTGCAGGGTCTGGGTGACCTGCTGGTTGTCCTGAGCCTGGCTCTGGATCTGCTCGACGAACTGCTGGAAGAAGTTCTGGGTAAGCCTGAGGTTGCTCTCCTGGAGCTTTACCGTCTGGTCGGCCAAAGCCTGGAATGATTGCATGGCTGCGTCCGTCCACTGCTGCCCAGCCCGATCCACGTTTATCCTCTGCTGCGCCTCATCGTACTCTCGTTCCGGCATGCCTCTCCTCTCTTCACGACTCGACACCACACTACGTTGCACTGAGCCGTTTGATACCCCCTGGCGCTCATCCCTAAAGATCAGGACTCGGAGCAAAGCGGCCAAACTGTGACGTTGACAGAGCCTTGAGCGGCTGCGGGATACCGGGACCGGGGCCAGTTATGGGCGGGAGTGGGTAGCAGCCGCCGGTTGGGTCGGCCAGGCGAGAAAGGTTTGTTCGAGACGGCCACGCACGATATCTCCCGGCAAAACGGGACTCTACTCCCATGCGGTCGGGACATTGCCCGCCGTAGAGTGGCCATGAGGAGTAAGGGCGCTCGAACGGCGCGTCTCGAAGGGAGATCGATGATGAAGCGTCTGCTGATACTGGAAGACCATGCTGCGTTCCGCCAGGCGCTGGCGCACCTGCTCGAATGGTGCGTCGGCTTTCGGGAGAGCGTCGAGGCTGGCTCGTTGGCCGAGGCGCGGAAGCTGCTGCGTAACGTGAGGTTCGATGCAGCCATCGTCGACCTCGACCTGCCGGACGGGGACGGGATGGAGATCGTTCGGGAGATACGCTACCGCAACCCCGGCGTGGCGCTGTTGACCTTCTCGCACGGAAACCCGGCGCATCACGCCGCAGTGACCACGATGGGGAAAGACCAGAGCCTCTCCAAGGAGACGCCCATCGCCGAGATCCTCGCCGCGGCCAGGCGCCTCGCCGAATAGGAGTCGGCGCCATCGACACCCCAGCTTCTCAAGCCGATCGCGCCACTGTTCCTACTTCAAAGCCACGACGCGCCTCCTCTCGCAAAGTTCCATCAGAGGTGGTCGAGCAGTTCAGAGCTAGCAAGGAAGTGACGATGAAACGTCAAAGGATGGATCGACAAGTACACCCACAGACCGTCGATCGGAGGGAGCAGCGAGCGAGAACGACGGGGGAGGAAGCTGGCACGAACGAGACGATGAAGAGATACGTGAGGGTTGGCCTGCTAGCCGTGGTTGTCGTGGGCGCCTGGCTTCTAGCCTTCGCGATGTCCTTGACTTCTGCTAGATCGGAAGAGGCAGAGACGCTCGAACACCCGCAGACTGCTCCCGTTGCTTCCTGGACGGCTCGGTAAGCTCCCGCATCGATAGCACCTGATGCGCGGTCTTGACAGGATCTCGTACGGTCAGACATAGTCGAACTTGAGAGGTCCGAACCCAAGCGAGGGAGGAGAGATATGGCCGAGGGGAGAGGCACAGAGGAATATCGAAGGCCGGAAGCGCTCCTGGCGGTGGCTACGCTGGCGTTGCACGAGCCTGAGTTTCTGAACGGGATGAAGAGAAATGCCGATGGTTCCCACAACGCTGAGGCTACGCTGTGGAGGTACGGCTTTGCTCTGAGCCCCTGGGAATTGCAAGAAGTAAAGAGCTTTATCGAGGGGAACGACCGGCAGAGCGACGAAGAGATCGTCGCCCTCTTGGAAGGAGAGGGGTCGGTGGAGAGAACATGGCGATGACACACTAGGAGCATCGAAACGTGTCCACCGGAGAAGGTTTTGTGCGTGATGGGGTGGAGGGGGTCTTCGCGTTCATCTACGAGTTGGTCGAAGCGCTCCCGGTGCCTTCCGGTTACAAGGAGCTGCTACGGGTGCACCTGGAGGTGAGCAGGGGGAAAGCAGGGATGTCGCCGGAGAGGGCAGCAACACGCCTGCCGCTTCTGGTGCATGCGGCCATCGCCGGCGACGAGGGGCCGGCTCTTCCCGTAGCCGCAGCTTGTACCCTGCTGCACCTCGGCGGCGATTTGTTCGATAGCGCGGTGGACGACGAGCTGCCAATCCCGTGGCGCGAACGAGATCCCGCGGAGATCAACCTGGCCGCGACCACCCTCCTGGGGGTCCTCCCCCAGCTCGCTCTCGCGCGCCTCGAGGACCAGGGGACGCCGCCGGCAACCACCCTGGCGCTGACCCGTCTCTTCGCGAACACCCTGCTGAAGATGGGCGCTGGTCAGCACGAGGATCTGCGCCTTTCGTGCTCGGAGGACGTATCGCTCAAGGAGATCCAGGCGATGGTAGAGCGCAAGAGCGGGTCGGAGATCGCCCTGTCAGCGAGGGCCGGAGCGCTCGTGGCCACGAGGGATCGACGCAAGATCGGGTCATACGCCGGCTTCGGTTTGTGCTGCGGGGTAGCGAAGCAGCTGATAAACGACTTGTGGGACATCTGGGGGGCGACGGTCAGCCGGGATCTGCTGAACGGACGACGCACGCTCCCGATAGCGCATGCTCTGGCTACCTCGAACACGGGCCAGCGTGACCGGCTGAACAAGCTGCTCGCAGCCGCCGTCGAGTCGCCGGAGTGCCACGATCGGGTGCGGGAGGCGCTGGTGGAAGCGGGGTCCGTAAGCTACACGATGCTCATGGTGAGGTTGTACCGGGAGAGAGCGCTAAACCATCTCGCCATCGCCTCCTCGCTGGAGCCTGCCGGGCGAAAGCTTCGCGAGGTGCTGGATCACATCTCGCTACTCCCTCGCCCCACGGTTGCCCAACCTCCCCCTACCGGACGCAACGTACAACACGCCGTAAAGCTCCCTTTATCCGATCTCCAGGCGCGCGGTGCCTAGCCTACCCCGGCACGCCTCTTCGTGGATCGCCAACCCCATCGCTGGGGCACCGGAGGGTGGTGGGGAGGGAGCCAGAACGCCCAGCACGGCGGTCGCGGACCGGCTGAGGATCAAAGGTCGGTCTTCGCTGTGTGCCGCCACGAACGAGGACTGGTCCGGCAGTGTTTCGGCTTCGAGAAGATAGGGAGACTGCTGCGAAGATGGGTAGCGAGCGCGACAAGCCGTCCCGCTTCACCACCAGCCCCGACGTTCCCACCCTGGCAGCCCTGAGCGGAGGCCGGCTCCTCGCAGCGAGAGCCGGATGGCTGGTGCTGTTCGTGGTCACCGTGGGGTTGTTCTCCGCGAGCATACCGGCGCATTATCAGTGGCTGATCGACTTCGCCGACCCGGATCTCGATCCCGAGACCGTACGCAACAACCTGGAAGCGATCGGCGTTACTTCCAGCTTCTACGCCGCGTACCACCTCTCGATCAGCATCGCTTCGGCCATGATCTGGGTGGTTGTTGGCACGGTCATCTTCCGGCATAGATCCAACGACGCGATGGCCTTCTTTACGTCGTTGTGTCTCATAATCTTCGGCACCTACGTCATGAACGAGGGACCTATTGCGCTAGCGGAGCAGTACCCCGTCGCGTGGTTGCCGGTTCATGTACTGGCGATGGTCGGCACGATATCGTTCGGGATGTTCTTCCTGGTTTTCCCCGATGGGCGCTTCGTGCCGCGCTGGACACGATGGGTACTCGCCCTGTGGGCCGCACACGAAGCAGCCTACTATCTCTTCCCCGGCTCCATCCTGAACCTCGACAACGTATCGTCCCTGCTCGATTTCGCGGTTATTTCGACCTTCCTGTGCGTTGGCGTGGGTTCCCAGCTCTACCGCTACTGGCGTGTGTCGCACCCGGTGCAGCGTCAGCAGACCAAATGGGTAGTCTTCGGTATGGTGGCAGCCGGGTTCGGCGCTATTGGGTTTGCTTTTCCTTTCAGCATCTCCCCGACGCTCGCCCAGTTCGCCTCCCCTTACGCCTTCGTCATCGAGGCGGGCATCGCCGGTTTTATGCTCCTGATCCCCCTGTCGATCGGGGTGGCGATCCTGTGGCATCGGCTGTGGGACATAGATTTCATCATCAACCGTACCCTGGTTTATGGCACGCTCTACTTCAGCCTCATCGCGCTCTACGTGCTGATCGTAGGAACTCTCGGCCAGCTTTTTCACGAGCGGGGCAGCCTCCCTATCTCGGTCCTGGCCACCGGGATCGTTGCCATCGCCTTCGCGCCGCTCAGGGACCGCCTCCAGCGCGGGGTCAACCGCCTGTTGTACGGCGAGCGCGACGATCCCTACTCGGTGCTCTCAAGGCTCGGGCAGCGTCTGGAAGCGGCGATCGAGCCCGGAGCCGTGCTTCCGACGATCGTCGAGACGGTGGCCGGTGCGTTGAAGCTGCCCTACGTCGCCATCGAGATGAAGGGGGAGGACGGTTTTCGGCTTGCCGCCTCGCACGGCTCCCCCACGGGCGAGCAGACGGCCCTGCCGCTCATCCACGGGGGCGAGACCATGGGACGGCTGATCCTGGCCCCGAGGGCACAGGGCGAGGGATTCTCCCCGGTAGACCGTCGCCTCCTCGAGGACCTCGCCCGCAACGCCGAGGTGGCCGTCCAGGCCGTGAGGCTGACCGCCGACCTGAGACGCTCCCGCGAGCGCCTCTTGACGACCCGCGAGGAGGAGCGCCGGCGCCTCAGACGGGACCTGCACGATGGTCTCGGTCCGACCCTCGGGGGCCTTACCCTGGGGCTCGACGCTTCCCTCAAGCTCCTGAAGAGCGATCCGCGGCAGGCCGAGATCGTCATGGAGCAACTCAAGGCCCAGGCCAAGGAGGCCGTGTCCGACGTGAGGAGGCTTGTTTATGGCCTCCGTCCACCGGCCCTGGACGACCTGGGGCTCATCGGTGCGATCCGGGAGCACGCCGCCAAGCATGACCGCGTGGCCGACGAACCGGATGCGTACGAGTCCGCAAGCATGGTAGGGCGGGAGGGGGGCCTCGTCTTCAGCATCCATGCACCTGCCGCAATGCCGCCGCTGTCGGCGGCGGTGGAGGTGGCCTGCTACCGCATAATCCAGGAGGCCCTGAACAACGTAATCCGCCACGCGAGGGCCAGCTTTTGCAGCATAAGGCTCTCGATCGGTGAGGGAGGGATCCAGCTCGCGGTCGAAGACGACGGCCTGGGGATGCCCGAGGATCGGCAGGCCGGGGTTGGGATGAGCTCGATGGTAGAGAGGGCCGAGGAACTTGGCGGCAGATTGACGGTCGCGCCATTACCGTGGGGCGGCACCCGCGTCGCGGCTCGGCTGCCGCTCTTTGAGCGGGAAGGAGTGCCGCAGGGATGAGCGAGGGAGGACCGAGGGTGAACCCTATACGCGTCCTGATAGCCGACGACCACGCCCTGTTCCGCTACGGCTTGAGGGCCATGCTTCTCTCGGAGGAGGGACTCGAAGTGGCGGGGGAGGCGGCAACCGGGGAAGAGGCCGTGCGGCTGGCCGCCGAGCTCGTTCCGGATGTCGTGCTCATGGACATACAGATGCCGGGGATCAACGGCATAGAGGCCACCCGTCACATCGTGCGCGCCGATAACCGCATAGGCATCGTTGTCGTTACCATGTTCGAGGATGACGACTCGGTCTTTGCAGCCATGCGCGCAGGCGCTCGGGGCTACGTTCTGAAGGGCGCGGATGCAGAAGAGGTGATCAAGGTAATACGCGCCGTGGCCGGGGGAGGGGCCCACTTCGGACCGAACATAGCCAGCAGGCTGATGGGCTTCTTCTCAGCTCCCAAGCAGTCCCCGGCCTCCGAGAAGTTCCCCGAGCTCACCTCACGCGAGGTGGAGATCCTGGACCTCATCGCCCGTGGTTCGAGCAACAAGCAGATCGCCCGGCAACTTTATCTTAGCGAGAAGACGGTGCGCAACCACGCCTCGAACATCTTCGCGAAGCTGCGGGTGTACGACAGGACTCAGGCCGCCATCCGCGCCAGGGAGGGCGGCCTGGGCCGCAGCGCTCCCTAGAGCGGCCCCTCCTTCCCCGTTCGCGCCGGATCGCAACCCGGCGCTTTGCCTGCTACCGACATCCCCCGGAGAGGGTCCAGGACGAGCTTTCCCGACAGGAGGGAGACTATGATCCCTCGACGGTGCGCCTCCGCCCCCCGGTACGGTCGTGGCAAGGGTCGCAGATAGCAAGGGAAACGGGGCAGGGGAGGACATGTATGGAGAATCGGTCAATCTGGGAACGGGGTACCGGTCCAGCCCGGACGAGCCGAAGTCGCGTTCGTGATCGTCCTCGTGCTGAGAGTTGTGGCCTGGCCCGGTTCCCGGGGGACGCTCGCGTCGTAGGCTGTTCCGCATGTCCTAGCCCTCGCTTCGAGCGCGGTTAAAGCATCGTTCTCTCCCGACCGATAAGTAGAGCATGATAGAAGATGCGATGAACCAGGACCTGCCGACAGCCCTGATGGCCGCGTTAATTATATTGTTGTGGATCGCGGGCATCTGGACGCTGGTAAAGGACGAGCGCGGCCCCATCATAGTCTTCACGAAGCTGCTGCTCGCGGGGTTCGTGGTCTTTCTGGCGTGGCAGTTCGCGCTACCGTTGTTTCGTTGAGGGGCCTGGCTTGCCCACATCCGCGGCATCCCGCCGATAGCGTCGAGGAATCTCTCCCGCGCACCGGTCGTGGGTGTGGGTTCGGTGACGCAAACCTCGTCGCGACACCGGGCCACCTTCACCCGAAGCCCTCCCGGTTCTCCCGGCGATGGTTGGTCCAGAACACTAAATCCTGGCCCCGTACAGCAGTGGTTGGGAGACCGGTGGTGCCGTAACAGCAAGGTCTCTGAAGCGGCCGTGATCCGCGGAGCGTGAAGGTAGCCATGCGCGTACGCCGACAAGCCCCGGGGGCTGGAAGAGGGCGCCGGGGCTTGTCGGCGGGCCGGTTCGCCTGATTCGGATGTGTGGGGGCCGGCCGTGCGGGAGAATCTCCGTGCTTCGGGGGACGGCCCCGGCCGTTTACGCGGAGTCTTCGATCAGCTTCTCGTAATCTTCGGCGGAGAGGAGATCTGCTTCTCCGGAGACGCGGAGCTTGAGGATCCAACCATCCCCGTACGGGTCTTCGTTTATCTTCTCGGGGCTCTCGCCGAGGGCCTCGTTTACCCCGACGACCTCTCCCGCAACGGGTGCGTAGAGGTCGGAGACGGCCTTTACGGATTCGACTGCCCCGAAGGCCTCGCCGGCTCCGAGGTTGCGTCCTTCCTCCGGCAGCTCGACGAAGACGACGTCGCCGAGCTCGTCCTGGGCGTGCTCGGTGATGCCGATCGTGGCGGTGTCACCTTCGATGCGGACCCACTCGTGGGTCCTGGTGTACTGCAGCTCTGCGGGTATGCTCAACGGCTTCTCCCTTAACTCTTTTCTCGCTTGTAGAACGGCAGCCCCACGGCACGCGCCGCCACGGCCTTCTCGCGGATGACGACCTCGAACGAATCTTCTACGTCCGGCCGCACCAGCGCAAGCCCTATCGCCCTGCCCAGCGTCGGCGAGAGCGTCCCGCTCGTCACGACGCCGGCGGGCTCACCGCCCGCCCTCACCTCGTGACCGTGGCGGGCAATGCCACGCCCCTCGACCTCGAAGCCGACGAGCTTCTTCTTCAGGCCCTCTTCCTTCTCCCGGCGCAGAGCCCCCCGGCCGACGAAATCCACGGCTTTATCGAGGTGCACGCAGAAGCCTATCCCGGCCTCCAGGGGCGTGGTCTCCCTGTCCAGCTCGTTCCCGTAGAGGCACATCCCGGCCTCGAGGCGCAGGGTGTCGCGCGCCCCGAGGCCCGTTGGCGTGGCTCCGGCCTCCACGAGCTTCCTCCAGACCTCCGGGGCCGCGTCGGGCCTCACGTAGAGCTCGAAGCCGTCCTCGCCGGTGTAGCCGGTCCGCGAGATCATCGCGTCCCTCCCCCCCACCTCCCCCACCTCGTAGCGGTAGTACCCGATCCCGGAGAGGTTCGTTGCCGTGAACCTTTGCAGGATGTTCGCGGCCTCCGGTCCCTGGAGCGCGAGCAGGGCCCAGTCGTCGGACTCGTCAGCCACCTCGACGTCGAGGTCTTGCGTGTGCTCCATGAAGTGCGCGAGGTCCCCGTCGCGGTTCGCGGCGTTGACCACGATGAGGAAACCGTCCGGCGTCCGGTACACGAGCACGTCGTCGACCGTCCCGCCTTCGGGGAGGCAGACCGCCGCATACCCGGCCTGACCGGGCGCGAGGCGCGAGACGTCCCGCGTCACGAGCTTCTGCACAGCCTCCTCGGCCTGCGGGCCCTTGATGGCGACCTCGCCCATGTGCGAGACGTCGAAGAGGCCCGCGCGTTTCCTGACGGCCTCGTGCTCGGCCTTGATGCCCTCGTACTGCACCGGCATCTCCCAGCCCGCGAAGGGGACGATCCGGGCGCCTAGGGCTTTATGCTCCTCGAAGAGCGGGGTGCGGCGCAGGATCTCCCCTGCCATCCCCTACCACCTGGCCTTCAGCTTGCGGGCGGCGCGGGCCTCGTCGAGGCGGCGGGTGGGGGCGCTGATCGGGGCCTCCTCCAGCTCCCCGGCCGGACTCTCGGCGAGCTCGAGCATCGCGCCGATAAAGTCGTCGAGGGTCTCCTTCGATTCGGTCTCGGTAGGCTCGATGAGCATCGCCTCCTTGACGACGAGCGGGAAGTAGATCGTCGGCGGGTGGAAGCCGTGGTCGATGAGCCCCTTCGCCACGTCCAGCGCCTTCTTGCCCTTCGGCGGCTGCACGATGCACTCGTGCTTGCAGAGACCCTCGTAAGGTATGCGGTACGTCCCCTTCAGGCGAGCCCGGACGTAGTTGGCGTTCAGGACGGCCATGTCGGTCACGTCCTTTAGCTCCGGGCCGTGCATCTTGATGTAGTTCCAGGCCTTCAGGAAGACGCCGAAGTTGCCGTGGAAGCCGGCGACGCGGCCGATGGTCTTCTCGGGGCGGGCGAGGTGGTATCCATCGGCGTCCTTCTCCGCCACGGGGTCCGGGCGGAACGGGGCGAGGTCCTCCGAGCAGGCGATGGCGCCGGAGCCGGGGCCGCCACCACCGTGGGGGGTCGAGAAGGTCTTGTGGAGGTTGAAGTGCATCACGTCGACGCCCGCGTCGCCGGGGCGCATCCGGCCCATGATGGCGTTCACGTTGGCACCGTCCATGTACAGGAAGGCGCCGGCCTCGTGCAGGATGTCCGCTATCTCGGCGATGTTCTTCTCGTAGACGCCGAGGGTGTTGGGGTTGGTGATCATGAGAGCCGCGGTCGTCCCGTCGACCTTGCCGCGAAGCTCCTCGACGTCCACGCAGCCGTCCTCGTCCAGCCCGATCTCCTCGGCCCGGAACCCGACCATCGTGGCGGTCGCCGGGTTCGTCCCGTGAGCCGTGGACGGCACGAGGACGGTCGTCCTCCCCGCGTCGCCCCGATCCTCGAAAAACTTGCGGACCATCAGGATGCTCGTCAGCTCGCCCTGCGCGCCGGCCATCGGCTGCAAGGAGACCGCCGGAAGCCCGGAGACCTCGGAGAGAAACCCCTGCATCTCGTGCATGACTTGGAGGGCGCCCTGGATCTGCCCCTCGGGCTGAAGGGGATGGAGCCCCGCGAAGCCGGGGACGGAGGCTGCGGCCTCGTTGGCGCGCGGGTTGTGCTTCATCGTGCAGGAGCCCAAGGGGTAGAAGTTCGTGTCGATGCCCCAGTTCTGGCGCGAGAGGTTCGTGTAGTGGCGGATCACGGTAGGCTCGTCCACCTCCGGGAGGCCGGGCTTCTCCTCGCGGAGCGCGCCCTCCGGCAGGATCTTCTCGGGCTCCACCCTCTCCACGTCGAACCTCGGCAGAGTGTAGCCCCGGCGCCCCTCGCGTCCCCTGTCCCGGATCAAGTTACCTAGCATCCCGCAGCACCTCCACGAAATCGTCGAGCTCCGTCTTCGTTCTCTTCTCGGTGACCGCGACGAGCATCGCCCCGTCCCCGAGGTCGAGCCCGCCTATCATCCCGTTCTTCAGGAGCGCCTCGTTCGCCCTGCCCACGTCCGGCATCTCGACGGCGAACTCCCACAGGTAAGGCGCCTCCGGGTAGCGCAGCGAGAAGCCCGCCTCGCCCAATTCATCGGCGAGGTAGTGGGCCTTGGAAATGGAGAGCTCTGCGACCTCGCGCAGCCCCTCGGGCCCCATGAGCGCCGCGTAGACCGTCGCGGCGAGGGCGGTGAGGGCCTGGTTGGTGCAGATGTTCGAGTTGGCGCGGGCCCGGCGGATGTCCTGCTCGCGCGCCCGGAGCGTCAGAACGTAGGCGAGCTTGCCGTCCTTGTCCACGGTCTCCCCGCAGATGCGCCCCGGAAGCTGGCGGACAAACTCCGGCTTCGTCGCCATGTACCCGGCGTACGGCCCGCCGAAGAGGAGCGGCATGCCCAGGGGCTGCGCCTCCCCCACCGCGACGTCCGCCCCAAGCTTGCCGGGAGCTTCGAGGACGGCGAGCGAGATCGGGTCGCACACCGCGACCGCCAGCGCCCCGACCGCGTGCGCAGCCTCCGACGCCGCCCGCACGTCCTCGACGATGCCGAAGTAGTTCGGGTTCTGGACGAAGACGCCCGAGACGTCCTCGGGTACGTTCGAAAAGCTTGTCGTCCCTCCCTCGAAGGGCAGTTCCACAGTCTCGACGCCGTAGGTCTCTATTACCTCGCGGTACCGGGGGTTCAGGCCCCTGGAGACGGCGACCCTCGGGTCGCGCTTCGTCTGGCGGGCCGTCATCAGGGCGGCCTCGGCGACGGCGTTCGCGCCGTCGTAGACGGAGGCATTGGAGACCTCAAGCCCCGTCAGCTCGGAGATTACGGACTGGTACTCGAAGACCGCCTGGAGGACGCCCTGGCTGATCTCCGGCTGGTACGGCGTGTAGGAGGTCAGGAACTCCCCGCGAGAGGTGATGGCCCCGACGGCCGCAGGGGTGATCCTGTCGTACGCCCCGGCCCCCAGAAAGATCGGCAACCCGGCTACGTTCCGCCTCGCCAGCCCCTCGACATCTGCGAGCGCCTCGTACTCGGAGAGGGCGGGCGGAAGATCCAGCTCCCCCTCGAACTTCGGCGAGACGTCGGCGAAGAGATCGTCCACCGTCCCCGCCCCTATGGCCGCAAGCATCTCCTGGACGTCGCCTTCGGTGTGCGGTGTGAATCGCGCCACGCGGTAGTACCCCCTTGGTCCTCGGGTGAGCGTTCCGTCTTTCCGCCCTGTCCCAAGCCTGAGAGTGTTACCCCGTCGGCGCCGGCCCGTGCCGGCTGGTAAGCCGGCGGGTCGATCTTTCCAGGACGCCCTCCGGCTCGCGGTCCTTTTGCCTGAGAGATTCGGCCGCGGCATATCGCTGCCACGAACCTTTCACCTTCGGCGTTCGCATGGGGTTTCCAGTCCCCGCGACCCTCTCCCGCGGCCCTCAACGAGCTGCGTGCAGGTTAGCACAGGGACGATAAGATCGCCTCCTTCGGCACGACCTTCGCGCCCGAACGCTGGAGAAATCACAGAAGGTTGTGCAATACGGCTGCAAGACCTCGATTTTTCGGCGCATGATTTGTACACTCGTGTTTATGTCGCTCATGGATAAGAAGGATTTCAAGAACCGTACGAGCAAAATGCGCAAGTTCAAGAAGCGCAGGCGTACGGGGGTCTTTGTAATAGCCGGCCTCGCCGTCCTCCTGGTCGGCCTTCTTGCATACTCCGGGATCGTCTCGGCCCTCGGCGGGGGCTCGGAGACGGTGGAGCGCGTCCAGGCGCCGGCAGTCGAGGAGGCTCCGGCAGCGGTCTCCGAGAAGCCGGCGGCGGAGGTCAGGGCCGAGGAGGAGGCCGCAAGGCAGCGGGCCGCCGAGGAAGAGCGGGAGCGCCAGCGCGCCGCCGAGGAGAGAGCGGCGGAGGAGCGGGCCGCCGAAGAGGCCGCGAGGACGCCGGAGGATCCGACGATGTACCTCACCGTCCCGAAGCTCGACGTCTACAGCCACACCGTCAGGAACGACTCCTCCGAGGAGGCGTTGTCGCTAGGCGCGATCAAGGTCCCGGGGACGGGTTTCCCCTGGGAGGAGAAGGACACCAACACTTACATCGCGGGCCACCGCATCGGCTGGCCGGGCACCGAGAGCGACTACCAGTTCTACAACCTGCCCGCCATGCAGCAGGGCGACGAGGTGATCCTCGAGGACTCAGAGGGCCGGGTCTACAAATACCAGGTCACCGAGATCTTCGCCGTCTACCCGTCCGACAATTACGTGACCGAGGCGATCCCCGGCCGCGACGTGGTCTCGCTCCAGACCTGCACCGAGACCCCCGACGACTGGTGGACCATAGGCCCGAGCCTCTACGAGGGCGGTCCCGAGTCCGGTCGCCTCGTCGTGCGCGCCGACCGCGTCTCCTAGCCCTCCCCCGACCGACAGAACCCGTCAACCACGGACCCCCTATAGTCGGGGCTAGTTCGCGCACGGCTCTGTAAACTGGGCCGGTCGTTGCAGAACTTTTTCGCAGACGGAGGACGCGGGATGGAGCAGATCTCCTGGGAGGACTTCGAGAAGGTCGACGTCAGGGTCGGGGAGATCCTGGAGGCGGAGCCGTTCCCGGAGGCGCGCAGGCCCGCCGTAAAGCTCCTCGTGGGCTTCGGGGACGAGATCGGGGAGAAAAAGACCAGCGCCCAGCTTACGGCGCACTACGCGCCGGAGGATCTCGTCGGACGGCGGGTCGTGGCGGTGGTGAACTTCCCGCCGAAGAGGATCGCGGGCTTCAAGAGCGAGGTACTTGTCCTCGGCGTTCCGGACGAGAAGGGCGAAGTTGTCCTCCTCTCCCCGGACCGGGAAGTCCCCCTGGGCGGCCGGATGTTCTGACGGCCCGAAGAGGCCGCCGCTAAAGTAATCGGTCCCACTCTCCGATAACAGGGTTAGGAAATCGAAGAGCGGAGACTGGTGGATGAGCAAGAGTAGCCGTTACGAAAGCCTGCCAACAGAGCCAACGGAGACGGGGATACTCTACGTGTCCCCGCCGCTGTCTCACACGCGCGGGACGCTCCGGCGCCTCCTCTGGGGTTCGGGCCTCCCGTTCTGCGACCCGCTGGACGACGTGCTGGCGGTCGAGGTCTGCCCGGGCGGGCTTTCCAGCCTGAGCGATGCCCTGCTGAGGGGCCTGACCGAGGCCGAGCTAAGGGACTGCCGGGCCATCCTCGTCGAGAAGGGCGTACAGGTGGATCTCGGGGTGCTCCCCCGCATGCAGGACCTCTTCACCCTCCTGAATTGCGCCCGGGAGACCTGGCTCAAGAAGATTATGCGCGAGGACAAGCTGACCGTTCATTTCCAGCCGATCGTCCCGGTCTCCGACCCGGGCGAGGTCTTCGCCTACGAATGTCTGCTGCGCGGCATCGGTGAGGGGGGCGCCCTCGTAGGCCCTGAGTCTATATTCGGAGCCGCACGGGCCGCGGGGCTCCTCTACAACCTCGATCGGGCGGCCCGCGTAAAGGCCGTCGAGGAGGCCGCCCGACACGGCATCGAGGAGAACATCTTCGTCAACTTCAACGCCACCTCGATCTACGATCCCGCGTACTGCCTGAGGAGCACGATGGAGGCCGTCGAGAAAGCAGGCATCCAGCCCGGCAGGATCGTCTTCGAGGTAACGGACAGCGAGGAGGTCAGGGACACCGTCCACCTCGGGAACGTGGTCGACTACTACCGCGAAGGCGGGTTCGGGATCGCCCTCGACGACCTGGGCACCGGCTACGGCTCGCTCGACCTCCTCGCCGAGCTTACCCCCGACTTCGTCAAGCTGAACATGGGGTTGGTTGGCAGGGCGGGAGGGGTACCCTACAAGGCCTCGATCGCCCGGGAACTCATCGAGCTCGCGAACGAGCTCGGCGTGATCGTGATCGCAGAGGGGGTCGCGACCGAGGATCAATACCGGTGGGTGAACGCGCACGGCGTGGATTATGCCCAGGGGAACTTCTTCGCCCGGCCCTCCTCCCTGCCGCTGGCACCGGAGCGTGTGAATCCCTAGCAACTTCCGCTCCGGTCCCGCGTACCGGGTAGTATCGTCCCACGACAGTCGAACCGGGAGGTAGATCGATGAGCGAGACCAACCTCGAGCAGTTCCGGGAAGTGACGCCAGCGGGCAGGTTCACCCTGCAGAACTCATCTCTCCTCAAGGTACGCCTGGAGAACGACACGGTCCAGGCCAAGCTCGGCTCGATGGTCGCCTACCAGGGTGGGGTACGCTTCGAGCAGAAGAGCGGCGGGCTCGGCCGCTTCTTCAAGAAGGCCATGACCGGCGAGGGCGTCCAGCTTATGACGTGTACGGGCACCGGCGACCTCTTCCTGGCGCAGGACGCGCGCAAGATCATGGTCATAGACCTGAACAACGAACGCATGACCGTCAACGGAGACTCCATTCTCGCCTTCGAAGGCAACGTCGACTGGGACATCCGGCGCGTCGAGGGCGCGGGCCGCCTCGCCGGGGGCCTCTTCAACGTCGTCCTGGAAGGGAGCGGCAGGGTGGCCGTAACGAGCCACGGCGAGCCCGTCCTCCTCGACACCTCGACCCCGACCTTCGCCGACCCGGACTCGGCGATCGCCTGGAGCGGCAACGTCCGGACCAGCGTCCGGAGCGACGTCTCGTTCAAGACGTTTATAGGGCGCGGCAGCGGCGAGACCTTCCAGATAGCCTTCGAGGGGCCAGGTTGGGTCCTGATCCAACCATCCGAAGGCCCCACCGTCCCGGAACATTCCCACGGCGCCCAGGGCAGCGGCGGAGGTATCGGCTCCCTCTTCGGAAACGATTAGCCGCAGACCGGGGAGACAGCAGTCTGGGCCAAGCGCTTACATGAGCTCAGGTTGGTCGATGTGGTGCTGATGAAACCTTGCTCTCCTGAGACCCTGGGTCGACCCAGACCCTCGTCTGCGCGGACGAAGGGCTGGAGAGGCGCTCGAGAGCGGCGGCAGGCCCGTGTAAGGAGGGGCCTGCCGAGCTTCCCCTAGCCGACCACGAAGTTGACGAGCCGGCCGGGCACGTAGATGCTCTTGCGGACCTCGCGTCCCTCGACATGGGGTCGGACCTTCTCGCTCTTCATCGCGAGCTCCTTGGCCTCATCGGCCGAGATGTCCGCGGGGGCGTTCATCCGGTCGCGGAGCTTCCCGTTGACCTGGACTACCAGCGTGATCTCCTCGGCCCGCACGAGCTCCTCGTCATAGCCGGGCCACTGCTGTTCGTGGACGCTGTAGGGCAGACCTGTAAGCGCCCACATCTCCTCGGCGTGATGTGGAGCGAGCGGCGCGAGCAGGAGCACGAAGGTGCGCAGGCCGTCCCGCCACTCTTCCGCCCCGACCTCGCCCTTGACGGCGAGCAGGTAGTTCGTGTGCTCCATCAAGGAGGCGAGCGCGGTGTTGAAGCGGAACGCTTCGAGGTCTTCGGTCACCTTCTTCACGAGCCGGTTCGTCCGGCGCTCGAACTCCTTCGGGTCTGCCTCGCCCCCGGACGAGTCACCATCCGAGACGAGCGAGTGAGCGCGCCGCAGGAAGCGTGCGATCCCCTCGATGCCGCGGCTGTCCCAGGGTCCGCCCTGGTCCCACGGACCGATGAACATCAGGAAGCAGCGCAGGGCGTCCGAGCCATAGCGGTCGACGAACTCCTGCGGGTTGACGACGTTGCCCCTCGACTTGCTCATCTTCTCGGCATCCTCGCCGAGGATGATCCCCTGGTTGAACAGGCGCGTCATCGGCTCGTCGAAGGTCACGAGCCCGAGGTCGCGCATGACCTTCGTGAAGAAGCGCGTGTAGAGCAGGTGCATCGTCGCGTGCTCGATGCCGCCGGTGTACTGGTCGACCGGCAGCCACTTCTCGCCCTCCTTCGGGTCGAACGGCCCCTCGTCGTAGTGCGGCGAGAGGTAGCGGTACTGGTACCAGGACGAGTCCATGAACGTGTCCATCGTGTCCGTCTCGCGCTCGGCGGGGCCTCCGCAGATCGGGCATGTTGTATTGCGAAACTCGGGATCGAGCTTCAGGGGAGATTCTCCCGTCGGCATGAACTCGGCATCCTCGGGGAGCCGGACGGGGAGGTCCTGTTCGGGGACGGGGACGGCGCCGTGCTCGGGACAGTAGATCACCGGGATCGGGGTGCCCCAGTACCTCTGGCGCGAGATGAGCCAGTCGCGGATCCGGTAGGTGATTGCGGCCCTCCCGACGCCACGCTCCTCCAGACCGTCCGTGATCGCCTTCTTGCCCTCCGTGTTCGGCATCCCGTCGAAGCCGCCGGAGTTGACCAGGGGGCCCTCGCCCGGGTAAGCCTCAGACAGGGGCTCGCCGCTCCAGTCCGGCGGGGCGACGACGGTCCTGATCTCGATGCCGTACTTCTTCGCGAACTCGAAGTCTCGCTCGTCGTGGGCGGGGACCGCCATGATCGCGCCGGTCCCGTAGCCGAGCAGGACGTAGTCTGCGGCGTAGATCGGGACGGGCTCGCCGTTCGCCGGGTTGGTCGCATAAGCGCCCGTGAAGACGCCGGTCTTCTCGCGCGTCACGTCGGTCCGGTCGATCTCCGTCATCCGGCCGGCCTTCTCCACGTAGGCGCGGACGTCGGCCTCCCTCTCGCCCGTCGTTATCTTTTCTACCGCAGGATGCTCGGGGGCGACCACGAAGAACGTAGCCCCGAAGAGCGTGTCGGGACGCGTGGTAAAGACCTCCAGCGGCCCGTAGCCCGGGACGTCGAAGGCTATCTCGGCACCCTCCGAGCGGCCGATCCAGTTTGTTTGAAGCGTCTTGACCCGCTCGGGCCACTCCACCCCGGAGAAGTCGAGCAGCTCCTCGGCGTAGTCCGTGATCTTGAAGAGCCACTGCGCGAGGTTCTTCTTGATGACCTGCGTCCCGCACCGCTCGCACCGCCGCTCCGGCCCCACGACCTGCTCGCGGGCGAGCGTGGTGTTGTCCTTGGGGCACCAGTCGACGGGCGCTTCCTTCCTGTACGCGAGCCCCTTCTCAAGGAACTTCAGGAAGAACCACTGGTTCCACCTGTAATACTCGGGGTCGCAGGTGACGACCTCGGCGTCGAGGTCGAACATTGCCCCCATCTGCTTGAGCTGGCCGCGCATGTTCTCGATGTTGGAGTACGTCCACTTTCTGGGGTGGATGCCGCGCCGGATCGCCGCGTTCTCGGCCGGAAGCCCGAACGCGTCGAAGCCTATGGGGAAGAGCACCCGGTAGCCGCGCATACGCATGAACCGCGCCCGCGAGTCCGACGGGGTCATCGCGTACCAGTGACCGACGTGCAGGTCGCCGCTCGGATAGGGCAGCATCGTGAGCGCGTAGTGCTTGGGCTTCGACAGGTCCTCATCGGTCCGGTAGAGGCCGGTCTCGATCCACCTCTCCCGCCAACGGTGCTCTATGGCCCCCGGATCGTACCCTCTCTTCGCAGCTACCTCACTCACTCGTTCTCCTTCTAAAGACGCACTCCCCTAATTCTAAGCCGTGGACAACGAGCCGTCAGATCCGGCCCACGGGTTCCGGCCCCCTCAGGCTAGCTTGAACTCGGCGACGATACGGCTCATGTCCACAAAGTCGTCGTGAAGCAGAGAAACACCGTGCTCGACGGCGATGCCCGCTATGGAACAGTCGCTGGTACTGCACATGGTGACCCCACTATGCCCGCAACGGTAGTAGATCCGGGCGTCTTCCTCGTAGCTGAGGATGTAACGGAGACACCCTACGGGTTCTCGACCCTCCGCTAGAGCAGCACGAGCACGATCAGGGCAGCGGTGAGCGTACACAGGGCGTTCGTGAGCTCGTTGCCGAAGCCAGGCGTGAGCGCGCCGATCAAGCTGTCGACCACGGTCCCCAGAAACGCGGCGCAGGCGACCAGGATCGCGGCCTCCGGCCCGTCTACGAGACCGAGGGCGAGGCCGAGGAGGGCTGTGATCCCGGCCGCCGCGGCCCCCGCCAGCGTCCCCGGCAGGGAGATCGCCCCGTCCGTACCGGGCGGGACCCTTCGCAGGGTTGTGATGAGGCGGGGGGTACGCCGGGCGAGGCTGCCGACCTCGGACTCCGACGTATCCGCGAAGGCCGCACCCAGGGAGGCGACGAAGGCGGCGGTGAAGGCCCCGGAGCCGGTCAGGGCGGCGAGTAGGGCACACGCGACGGCGACGCCGCAGTTGGCCGCCGCGTTCCTGGCGCCCCGGCGTCCGCCCCTGGCCTCAGCGGCACCGCTCCGTTCCTTCCGGCGATAACCGATGCGCGTCAGGGCCGAGCCCCCGACGACGAAGAGCGCGAGAACTGCGAAGCCCCCGGGACCGAGGGAGGCGTAGATCACCGTCCCGACCACGAGACCGCCCAGAGCGCCGCCTCTGCTCACCATTCCGAGGGCGTGGGCGAGCCCTGCGAAGAGGCCCGTTACCAGTAGGGCGGCTGCGAGGCTACTCTCCAAGTTCGAACCTCTCCACGGATCGCATAGCCGGGTATGGTATCAACCGGTGAGACGAACCCGGAGCGAGGGAGGAACCCGAAGTGGAGATAAGGCTGGTCCGGCATGCCACGCTGGTCGTTGCCGTGGGCGACAGAACTGTGCTGGTTGACCCGATGCTGAGCCCCCCGGAGGCGATGCCTCCGATCCAGAACACCCCTAACGAAAGACGCAACCCCCTCGTCGGGCTCCCGGAGCTCGACCTCTCCGCCGTGGACGCCGTGCTGGTCACCCATACGCACGCCGACCACTTCGACGAGGCCGCGGCGGCGAAGCTGCGCAAGGACCTGCCGATACTCTGTCAGCCCGAGGACGAGGACAAGTTTACCTCCGACGGGTTCTCGGACGTCCGCCCCGTGACCGACTCCCTGAGCTGGGGGAACGTGGAGCTCAGCCGGACCGGCGGGAGGCACGGGACGGGTGAGATCGGGGCGCTCATGGCCCCCGTCTCGGGGTTCGTGCTGCGTTCCCCGGGAGAGCCGGCGCTGTACGTGGCGGGAGACACGATCTGGTGCCCCGAGGTCGAGGAGGCGCTGGAGGCACACCGTCCCGGTGTCGTCGTGGTGAACGCTGGCGCGGCCCGTTTCAACGAGGGAGACCCCATAACCATGAACGCCGAAGACGTCGCCGAGGTCGTCCGGCACGCGGGCGGGGCGACCGTCGTCGCAGTCCATATGGAGGCAATAAACCACTGTCTGCTCGGCCGCGGCGAGCTACGTTCGAGCCTCAACGGTATGGGAATCTCGGAGGGTGTCCTGGTCCCCGAAGACGGGGAAACAGTGGCGTTCTAGGTAGTCGTTCTCCCTGGCCCCTGGAGGCGTTCGAGGAGCCTCCTTGCGTAGGATTCGCACTCCCGGGGCGAGAGATGCAGGAGGGCCGGCTCGACCGAACCGGCCCTCACGTTCCCCTCGGTAAGACGCGCGACGCCCTGATAGAGGAGGGAGCCCGCCAGGGGGCTCGTCCGTTCAGGCACGGCCACAACGACGCCGTAGAGGTGCGGGGCGGAGGCATCGCCCACGGGCGA
>CADCVI010000126.1 GCA_902806105.1 uncultured Rubrobacteraceae bacterium | reverse complement strand
TGGAGGGCCTGATCGACCGCTTCATCTACCTGCACTACGGTCTCGCCGCCATCCTGGTCTTCGTCGGATCGAAGTTCCTGCTGGAGGGTTTCGGTGTGCATCTGCCCATCATCGCCTCGCTGCTACCGATCGCCGCCATCCTGGCGATCTCTATCGTGGCCTCCCTTATGGCTACGCGCGGCAAAGGGGCCCGCGCGAAGGGCTAATACGAGAACGCTCGTCCAGGGATAGGTGGAAACGCAGCCCCTTCAGAGGTCGAGGAGGCGCGAGATCAGGCCCCTGCCCCTGAGTCTCGCCAGCTCGGCCTCGGACTCGGCCAGGTCGTTCTCGATCCCGGTGATGCGCTCGATGCGCTCCATGAGCATCAGCCGCTCTTCGGCCGCCGCCCTGAGCTCCAGCACTTCCTCCGTCAGGCGCCGCCTCTCCCAGATGCCTTCCTTCAGCTCCCCCTGAAGCCGCACGTTCGTCGCGCGAACCTCCCTGAGCTGGCCCGCGAGCCTGCCGGCCTCCTCGCGCGCACGCGCCAGATCCCGGGCGAGCTCCAGAACCGTCGTCCCGGATCTCCTCAGCAACGTTTCTAGAGGGAGGTTGCCGTCCGGGCCGGCGAGTTCGCGAGCCTCATCCTCCCCTATCCCAAGGAGGAGGGCGGCCTCGGCCGCTGGTATGGAGGTCTCCCCGGACACCCCGCTCTAGCCCCCCGCCTTCTCGGCGCCGGGGGTAGGCTCGGGCTCGAAACCGGCTTCCCTTACGGCATCCTCGATCCTGGCGAGTTCGGGCTCACCGCCTTCGTATGAGACCGCCAGCAGGCTCTTTCCGGCGTCCACGCTCGCCGCCCGGACCGCGCCAACGTGTTCGACGGCAGTTTGCAGGCGCTCGGCCTCTTCGGGGTCGGCGAGGCCGCGCACCACCAGCGTTACATCAGGCATGTTCCTCCCTCTGGTCGGAAGCCGATCTCGTGCCGCCCTGGACGGCTTTCAGCGGTCAGCTTACCCCTTGTCCGCCCGCCGCGTCCGTTCCGGGCTACTTTCGCCGTCGTACGAGCCGGGCTGACACCCGACCCTATTCCTCCGGCTGTTCCCGCGGCCTGGTTTTGAGGGACAGCTCTCTACCGCCGCGCATTATCTTCATTGTGACGTCCTGGTTGATCGCGGGACCGTCGAGGCGGTTGAGGAGGTCGTCGGTGGAGCGGATGGGGTTGTCGCCGAAGCCCACGATCAGGTCCTTGGGCCGTATCCCCGCCCTCTCGGCCGGGCTGTTCGGGGCGACGCTCTCTACCTGCGCGCCCGCGCCGCCCGAGCCGTCCCCGGCCGCACGGGTGACGACGCCGACCCCGAGGAAGGCCCGCCTGACCCGTCCTTCCGTGACCAGCGCGAAGACGACGCGCCGAAAGGCCGCCGAGACCGGGACGGCGAAGCCTATCCCCTGAGCGCCGCCGATGATCGCGGTGTTTATCCCGACCACCCTGCCGGAGGCGTCGGACAGCGGTCCGCCGGAGTTGCCCGGGTTTATGGCGGCGTCGGTCTGGATGACGTTCTCTATGAGCCGGCCCGCTCGCCCGTCCGCGCCCTGGCTGCGGATTGAGCGGCCAAGGGCGCTCACCACGCCCGCGGTCACCGTCCGCTGGAAGCCCAGAGGGCTGCCGATGGCGACGACAAGCTGCCCCACGACGAGGTTCTGCGCCTCGCCCAAAGGTGCGACGGTGTAGCCGTCCTCCGGGGGCGTCTCGAAGCGGACCACGCCGAGGTCGCTCGCCGGGTCGTCCCCGAGCACCTCGGCGTCGACGGTCGTCCCGTCCACGAGCGTCACCTTGAGGTTGCCCGGGGAGCCTCCGCCGCGCCCCTGCGATCCGGCCCTTTGCAAGCCGCGCACGACGTGGCTGTTCGTCACGGCGGTCGCCGTGCCCTCGTGGGAGCCGAGGATCACCCCGCTCCCGCCCCCGCGTCCGGAGGCGGTCCCTATCGAGATCACCGCCGGCCCGAGCCTGTCCGTCACGTCGCGCACCGTGCGCGAGTAGACGTCCAACTCATCCGCTTGCAGCCTGGAACTTGCCTGAAGGTTCTCGAAAATCTCCATGAACCGTTCATACCGCTTCCCGGGGGCCATGACACCCGGAAAAAGGTCTAGCCCGATATGCGTGGTATAGTTTGTCGGCTACGCGTTAAGAATTTACGTCCACGATCTGCGAGATGCCGGCCGCACCCGGAGCATCTCTTTTTTGTGCCCTGTGCCCTCTGGCTCGACGAGCGGTCACCCCAGACGTACGCTCTTTATGGTGGCGCTTGTTGAATAAAGCTAGAGGAAGGAACAGTTAGATCATGGAAACCTATGCTCCAAACGAGGCCCGCGAAGCTTCTTTTATGGACCTGCAGTTCTCCGACACGACCCGCAGAGCGGTGTCCGACCAGGGATGGGAGGTACCGACGCCCATCCAGGCGCTGGCGCTGCCCGCGCTTCTAGACGGTGAGGACGTCGTCGGTCTCGCCCAGACCGGCAGCGGCAAGACCGCCGCGTTCTCGATCCCTCTAATAGAGGGGATAAACCAGAAGGTGCGCGGCGTCCAGGCGCTCGTGCTCCTGCCGACGCGCGAGCTCGCGGCGCAGGCGGCGAGGGAGATCGAGAGCCTCTCCAAGTACGCCCCGGTCCGCCCGATCGTCCTGTGCGGCGGCGTTTCTATAGGGCCGCAGATCAAGGCCCTCAAGGGACGCTCGAACCCGGTGGTCGTCGGCACGCCCGGCCGCATCCTCGACCACCTGAACAGGGGCACGCTCCGCCTGAACGCGGTGCGCTACCTCGTCCTCGACGAGGCCGACCGGATGCTCGACATGGGCTTCGCCCCCGACGTCGGCCGCATCCTCTCGCACACGCCGAAGGAGCGTCAGACCGCCCTGTTCTCGGCCACCATGCCGAAGGAGATCCGGGGCATCGTCGGGAGCCACATGCGCTCCCCGGCCTGGCTGAAGGTCGAGTCCGAGACGACGACGGTCGCGACCGTCGAGCAGGTCTACTACCGCGTCGACGGCCGCGACAAGACCCGCGCCCTGAGGACCCTGATCGACGCCGAGGAAGCGCCCCTCGCTATCGTGTTCCGCCGCACGAAGCATGGTGCTACGAAGCTGCACCGCCAGCTCGAGCGCGACGGCTACAGGGCCGGCCTCCTCCACGGCGGCAAGTCCCAGTCCCAGCGCGACAAGACGCTCGCGGCGTTCTCCAAGGGTCGGACCAAGATCCTGATCGCCACAAACGTCGCCGCGCGCGGCCTCGACGTCCCGAACGTCTCGCACGTCTTCAACTACGACCTCCCGGAGGACATGGACACCTACGTCCACCGCATAGGGCGCACGGCCCGCGCGGGCAAGGACGGCATCGCGGCGACGCTCGTCGGCGAGGCCGAGGTGCGGGACTTCGAGAAGATCCGTCGCGCCCTCCCCGTCGAGGTGCGCGAGAGCAAGTTGCCCGCCGCCTAAACGGGCAGCGTCTGTTAGAAGCCCGGCGGGACCGTCCCGCCGGGCTTCTGCCTTATAATCTCCCCCCATGAGCCCGGCCCTCGACAGAGTCCTCCTCCCCGCCGCCATCCTGGCGGCACGGGCGGCTGGCCTGGCGAGCCGGACCCTGAGGCGGGGCGGGGGCTCCACCATGCCGGGCGTCGTTGCCCGCAGGGTCTACCCGAAGGTGCTCTCGCGCCTCTCCGGGAAGCTGCCGCGCGGCTCGGCCGCCGTCACCGGCACCAACGGCAAGACGACCACGACGCGGATGGTCGCGAAGATATTCCAGGTCGCGGGCCTCCGGGCGGTGAACAACTCGACCGGGGCCAACCTCGTCACCGGCGTGACGGCGGCCATCGTCTCCGACTCCTCGCTCCTGGGCAGGCCGGGTTCCGAGGTGGGCCTCTTCGAGGTGGACGAGGCGAACGTGCCCAAGGTCGCCGCCGAGGCCAAGCTCTCGCTGCTCGCCGTCCTGAACCTCTTCCGCGACCAGCTCGACCGCTACGGGGAGCTCGCGTACACCGCGAAGGTCATCGCCTCGTCCTTCCCGGACCTGCCGCGTAACGGCTCCGTCGTCCTCAACGCCGACGACCCGCTCGTCGCGAGCCTCGGAAGTTCCGCCGCGAGGCCGGTCTTCTTCGGGGTGGACGAGCCCTCGCTGGACACCGGCACCCTCCAGCACATCGCCGACTCAAAGGACTGTCCGGTCTGCGGGACCGCCCTCTCCTACAGCGCCGTCTACTTCGGGCACGTGGGCGTCTACGAGTGCCCGGGCTGCGGCTTCGAGCGCCCGGAGCCCTCCTACACGGCGACGCGCGTCAGGATGGACGGCCCCCGGGGGACGGACTTTCTGCTGACGACGCCGCACGGCGGGACCGGGGTCAGGATAGCGCTCCCCGGCCTGTACAACGTGTATAACGCCCTGGCGGCTGCGGCCGTGGCGGGGGAGATGGGGGTCAGCCCGGCCAAGATCTCCCAGGGCCTCAAGAGCTTCGGCGGAGCCTTCGGGAGGGTCGAGAGGGTGCAGGCCGGGGACAAGGAGGCCTTCCTGCTCCTCATAAAAAACCCCGTGGGCTTCAACGAGATCCTGCGGACCTTCCTCGAGGGCCCCGACGGGCGCTCGGCCCAGCCCAGAAACGTCCTTATAGCGATAAACGACAACGACGCCGACGGCCGGGACGTCTCCTGGCTCTGGGACGTCGACTTCGAGATGCTCGCCGGGGCCGCCGACGCGGAGACGAACTTCTTCGTTTCCGGCGTCCGGGCCGACGACATGGCCGTGCGCCTCAAATACGCCGACCTCCCCGTCCGGTGGGCAAACCCCAACCGCAAGGAAGCCCTCAAGCGTGCCCTGGAAGCTACCCCGCCCGGCGAGACCCTCTACATCCTGCCGACCTACACCGCCATGCTGGAGCTCCGCCAGACCCTGACCGACCTCGGGCACACGCATCCGTTCTGGGAGGACAAGTGAAGCTCACGATCCAACACCTGTACGCGGACATGATGAACCTCTACGGGGACCGCGGGAACGTCATCTCCATAAAGAAGCGCTGCGAGTGGCGCGGGATCGGTGTGGAGGTCGTGGACGTCGGGCTCGGGGAGGCGATACGCCCCACGGGGTGCGACATCTTCCTGTTCGGCGGGGGGCAGGACCGGGAGCAGACGCTGCTCGTCGACGACCTCTCGGGGGCGAAGGGGAGGGAGCTTGCGGCCATCGCGGAGGATGGCGGCGTGATCCTCGGGATCTGCGGCGGATACCAGCTTATGGGGCACTACTACGAGACACCGGAGGGGGAGAAGCTGCCCGGGGTCGGCATCTTCGACATGCACACGCGCCCGCGCAGGACGGACGAGCCGCGACTGATCGGCAACGTCCTCGCGAGGGTGAGGCCCCTGGAGGGTGAGGCGGACGCCGTGCCACGCGAGATCGTCGGCTTCGAGAACCACGGCGGGCGCACGGAGCTCGGGGGCGGCACCGAGCCCCTCGCGGATGTGATCTCGGGCTACGGCAACAACGGCCGCGACGGCACCGAGGGCGCCCGCCGCCTGAACTCCTACGGCACCTACCTCCACGGCTCGCTGCTCCCCAAGAACCCGTGGCTGACGGACCAGCTGATCCTGAACGCTATCCGCCGCACGAACGATTCTTTCGAGCTGGAGCCGCTCGATGACATGGCCGAGAAGGCCGCCTTCGCCTCCGTCGCCGGGAGGGTGCGCTCGGGGCGGGGCTGAGGAGGCGAAGGGCGAACCCGTTAAAGCTCTGCGCCTTGTGAGACGATAACCTCCCGGAACTCTAAAAGGTCCGATGAGGAGGGGGTCCCATTGGTGCGGTTCTTGGGTGTGCTTATGTTCGTGCTGGCCGCTTGCGGAGGGGCAGCGTTTCCTCTCGCGCCGCCCGCGGAGGGAGCGACCTCGGTGAAGGTGTGCGGCTCGGGCTTCGGGCACGGCGTCGGCCTCTCCCAGTACGGGGCTTACGGTAGGGCGAAGGCGGGCCAGGGTTACGCTCTGATCCTGAGAAGCTACTACCCGGGGACCTCACTCAAGCAGTACACGGACGACCCGGTGGTGCGCGTGCTGCTCGCGCAGCGCGCGCTCTCCACGAGCCACGACGTGGTAGTGAGCCCGGGGTCCACGGCGCGCCTCAGGAACCTCGCCACGGACGGCACCGTCTCCCTGAACCCCGGCACCTACCGGATACAGTACGTCTCTGACAGCAAGGCATATCGGGTGACCAACGTCTCGACCGGTAGGGCGGTGGGGAGCTATACGGGGCCCGTGATCTTCGAGCCGATCTCGGGCAGCCCCCTCGTCCACGGCGGCAAGCGCTACCGTGGCACGCTCGCGGCGCAGGTCTCCGGTTCCAACCTTCTGCTCGTGAACAAGGTGCGCCTGGACGACTACGTCCGGGGGGTGGTGCCGAAGGAGATGCCTGCCTCCTGGGCCGCCGAGGCCCTGAAGAGCCAGGCCGTAGCCGCACGCTCCTACGCGCGGGCCACGCTCGGCGGTACGGCCTTCGACTTCTACCCGGACACTAGAGACCAGGTCTACGGAGGGGTTTCTGCCGAGACCGCCGCGACGAACAGCGCCGTCTCCGCCACCGCCCGCATCCACGCAGTCTACGCCGGCAATCCCATAACCGCTTTCTTCCACTCCTCGGGCGGCGGCTACACGGAGGACTCCGCCCACGTCTTCAGCGCTTCGCCCTACCTGAAGGCAGTCCGTGACGTGGACGGCGCCGGAAGACCCTTTGAGGCACGCGCCAACTCTCCCTGGACCCGCTGGACCGGTACCATCAACCCTAACGGCTCGCCGGAGTTGGCGATCGGCGAGATCACGAACGTCCGTGTCCTGGAGCGCACGCTGTCAGGCCGCGCCAAGAAGGTCGAGGTTGTGGGCTCGCGTGGCAGCAAGGTCGTCACGGGGCAGTACGAGGTCCGCCAGCGCCTGAACACGATGGGCCTGCGCCGCGCCGACGGCTCGTCCTACCCGGCCGGAGACCTTCCGAGCGCCCGTGCCTCGTTCGGGGCGGCCTGCGGCTGACCACCCACGCAGCCGCGCGGGCGAACCGCAGGGGCGGGATCTTTCGACGGCGCGGCGGAGGAGGCTAACCCGTGAGGGCTGGCTCACCCTCGCCGAGCCAGCGGCCGAGCAAGTCGACGTACCCCTCGAAATCTTCCCGATGGATGCAGTGGCTGGTCTCGAAGGTTGCTGACTCGCCACGTTTGATTGCGCGCACGACCTCTGTGCGCTCGGGTTCGAGCATGACCGAGCCCCTGTCCTCGCCCCCGAGTATTAGCAGGGTCGGCACCTTGAGGGTCCCGATCGTGGCCGCGGGGTCCGGGCGCAGGCCGCTCCGCACCATCTCCGCGACGGGCCCGGCGTCGCACGCGAGGTCGCCCGCCACGTCGTTGGTCACGTCCTCGTCCGCCCAGGAGGGGTTCTCGGCGCGTACCCTCCGGGTGACGGCGTCGGGGTCTTTGCCGGCTTCTTCGGCCCCTGCCTCCACGCCCCGCGCTATCTCCTCGAAGCCCTCGGGGCCGCCCTTCGAGTCCGGCGGGTCCTCCAGCACGAGCCTCCTGACGAGCTCGGGGTGCTCGGTGCTCAGCTTCAGGGCCGTGAGCGCGCCGAGGGAGTGGCCGAGCAGGACGTCTATGCGTTCGCCGGGGCCGAGGAGCGCCGTTACCGTCTCGTGGACGTCGGAGGCGAGGTCCGCGAGCCTCTCGCCGCCGGACATGCGGGGGCTATCCCCGTGGCCGCGCAGATCGACGGCGACGGAGCGCCAGCCGTGACCGGCAAACCACGGGCCGACGCGCCACCAGGCACCGGACGACGAGGTGACGCCGTGTATGAGGACGGCGAGCGGGCGGCCCGCCTCGCCCCACCCTCGGGTCGCGAGCTTCAGAAGCTCTCCACGGCCGGGCGGAGATCGAGCTCCAGGGTCCACGCGGTCGGGTCCTGGCGGTGGAGCTGCCAGTACGACTCGGCGATCGCGTCGGGGGAGAGCATCGTGCCCTCGTCGCGACCCGGCGACATGTCGCGCACCCTGGGCGTGTTTATCTGCCCGTCTATGATCGTGTGGGCGACGTGGATGCCCTGTGGACCGAACTCCCGGGCCATGGACTGTGCCAGCGCCCTGAGCGCGAACTTGCCCGTCGCGAGCGCCGAGAACTTCGCCGAGCCGCGCAGCGAAGCCGTCGCACCCGTGAGGATAACCGTCCCGCGGCCCCGCTCCAGCATCGCGGGCAGGACGCTCCGGGCGGCGTAGAACGCGCCCGCGCAGTTCGCCCTCAAGCAGGCGTCGAAGTCCTCCGGGCTCACCTCCAGGATGCCGCCCATCCTGAACGCGCCCGCGTTGTACACGAAGACCTCCGGGTCGCCCAAAGAGTCCCGAACGATCTCGAACGCTGACGCTACGGAGGCCGGGTCCGTCGCGTCCGCCTCTACTGCCAGGGCCTCGCCGCCCGAAC